>NZ_JBHXLO010000020.1:0-168335 GCF_042721395.1 Lentzea sp. NPDC058450 | reverse complement strand
GTCGTCGGCAGCGTCCGTTGTGTATAAGAGACTGGGTCGGGCCCTGCAGCTGCGCGCGGGCCTACCCCGGCCTGAACGTCCGGGGAAGGCCCTCGCGCAGCGTTCGGGTCAGCAGGACAGGTTGTTGCCGGTCGGGACTCCGAGGATCCCGGTGATCTGCGTGTACTTGTCGATCCGGCTCTGCACCTGTGCCGGGTTGCCGCCGTTGCACTCGATGGAGCCGTTGATGCTGCGGATGGTCTCACCGAAGCCGCGACCGTTGACCATCGCGTCGTGCGGCGTCATCGTGCCGGGGCCGTTCTGGGTGTTCCAGTACCAAAGACCGGTCTTCCACGCGACGGCCGCGTCCTGCTCGACGAGGTAGGGGTTGCCGAGCAGGTCGATGCCGAGGTTGTCGCCAGCGGCCTTGTAGTTGAAGTTCCAGCTCAGCTGGATCGGCCCGCGACCGTAGTAGGCGGCCTGGCCCGCAGGACAGCCGTAGGGCTGGCCGGCGTCGCAGTAGTGCGGGTAGTTCGCCTGGTTCTGCTCCACGATGTGGACGAGGCCGCCGGTCTCGTGGTTCACGTTGGCCAGGAACGCCGCAGCTTCCTGCTTCTTCACCGTGTCGTCGCCGGTGTTGGCGAAGCCGGGGTAGGCGTCAAGGGCCGCCGTCAAGCCGCTGTAGGTGTAGAAGCTGTTGCGGCCGGGGAAGATCTGCTCGAACTGAGCCTCGCTCACCACGAAGGACGCGTCCGATGTGGACGGTTGGGCGGACGAGGTCGCGGCGGGCAGCACCAGCGCGCCGGTGGCGGCGACGAGCGCGGCCGCGGCCACTCCGGCGCGCTTCAGGAACCGGGGTGTCGACATTCGGAACTCCTCTTGTCATGCCGGTCGTGCGCGGTACGACCGATCCCGTGTGGACTACGGCAATAGGTATGGACCAATCGTCGAGTCGTGAAACCGCTCTCACGGCAAGAGCCCGCGACTGGCCCAGTGATCGCTCCGCTATCTGGCAGTGAGTAGAGGACGAGTGGGCCGAATGGATGACGAACGAGGCTGAAGGGAAGCAGCGCCTCTACTTTCCGTAGATGGACTGGCCGAGGCCACGCTGCACCGCCCGGCAAGTCATCACTGCAGCGTGGCTGTACATCTCTCCTCGGCCGAGGGCCTGCTCAAGTGATCGTGTCCCTGCTGCACGAGGCGACTTGGAAGTTGCTGTCCGCCACGTCATTGCTGCGCCGGCAACTGGCCAGGTTCGGCCACCACATCGCCGTTGCGCTGTCAGGGGATCTTGAACGCAGCGGGCATCGATCCGGCGCCGCGTCGGTCCGGCATCAGCGAATGGGCTAGGCGGCGGTCTTCGCAGGTGTTCTGGCCCCAGTCGAGTCGTGGGCCACGGCGACCTCCGACCCTGTGCGTGCCGAGGAGTACGTCCTTACAGGTCAGCGTACGACGGTGGTTAGGACTCGCCATCCAGCGTGATCGCGGCCGTTCTGGTCCGCTTCGCCTACCTGGCCGTCTCCCGCACTTTCGCCGCGCTGTGGATCCCGCGTACGACTGATCGAGAGAAAGATGAGGGTCTGGCGTAAAGCGCCAACCACGTGTCCCGCGTTGAGTGCTTGTCCGTCCAGTCTCTCGGCGAGCAAGGAGCTGGCCGGGTCGTCCTCTGGCGGACGCGGGTCGGCCGCAGGTGCTCGTGCGATGGCGCACATCCGGTCGTTGTTGAGGTTCACTGCGTCGGCGTCTTGGAACCGCCACGGGCGCACTCAGCGAGCCGCAGCATCGGCGAGTTCACCGGCGTGCTGCAGGTGGAGCCGATGGTGGCGTGATCGTCGGCTCGCTCGCCAATGCCCGGCAGGAGCGTTCCAACCTGTGGAAATGGGACCGCGCAGAAATCTTGGAAATAATCTGGTGGAGCTGTCGGATCGCGGTCGTTCCGTTCGTAGCTGTGGTGAGGCCGCCCGAACGAGAGGCGGCGCCGAACGGGAGGACCAGCGATCATGAAGCTCTCGACCATCACCCAGATCACTCTCGACGGAGTTGTGCAGGCCAACGGTGGCGCGTCCGAAGAGGACCGCCGGGGCGGGTTCGAACGAGGTGGCTGGGCGCGTGGCAAGGGGGACGCGGGCACCAGGGCGTTCATCAACGAGACCTACCAGCGCGCCGACGCGTTCCTGTTCGGCCGGCGGACCTACGATCTGTTCGCCGCGTCGTGGGGGTCGCTGACGGAGGCGGACGTGCCGGGTTCGGAGCCGGTGATGCGGGCGTTGAACGCGCGGCCGAAGTACGTGGCGTCCACCGGGCTCACCGATCCCGCGTGGTCGGGCAGCACCGTCCTGACCGGTGACCTCAAGGCCGCCGTCGCGGACCTCAAGGCCAAGCCTGGTGGGGAGCTGCAGGTGCACGGCAGTGGCACGCTGATCCAGTGGTTGCTGGCGAACGACCTGGTCGACGAGATGACGCTGATGGTGATTCCTGTGGTCGTCGGGCAGGGCGCGCGGCTGTTCCCGCAGAACGGCCCCGACCACGCGATGAACCTGATCGAGTCGCGTGTGGACTCGAACGGCGTGGCGATCCAGGTCTACCGTCCTGCCGGGCGCCCGAGTTACTGGCCGAACTGACGTTGCCGAAACCCGCACAGGAGGATTTGGGAAATGCGGTACCTGGTTTCTGTCGTCGACGACAAGGAAAAACCCGGCAGCACCGACCGGCTGGACGCGATCGGTGAGTTCAACGAGAAGCTGACCGCCGAGGGCTACTGGGTCTTCGCCGGCGGTCTCGCCGACACCGACTCGGCCACTGTCGTCGACAACCGCGGCGAACAGGCGCTGTTCAGCGACGGGCCGTTCGTGGAGACGAAGGAGTACCTCGCCGGCGTCTGGGTGTGGGAGGTGCCTGACCTGGACGTGGCGCTGAAGCTCGCCGCCGAGGCGTCCAAGGTGTGCGACCGCAAGATCGAGGTGCGTCCGTTCCAATGAGCGACGTCGCTGAGGTGATCACCCGAGCCCACGGGGAGGAGTGGGCACGAGTGGTCGCGACCCTGACCAAGCGGTTCGGCGATCTCGATGTCGCCGAGGAAGCGGCCGCCGAGGCGTTCGCGACAGCCGTGGAACGGTGGCCCGCGGACGGTGTGCCACCCAACCCCGGCGCGTGGCTCACCACGACCGCGACCCGCAAGGCCATCGATCGCATCCGGCGGGAGAACAAGCGCGACGGCAAGCACGAGGAGGCGTGGAGCATGCACGACGACAGTCCGCACGACCCGCTCGGCGCCATCGACGACGACCGGCTCCGGCTCTTCTTCATCTGCTGCCACCCGGCTTTGGCGCTGGAGTCGCGGGTGGCGTTGACCTTGCGCATGGTCGGTGGCTTGACCGTGCCTGAGATCGCGCAGGCCCTGCTCGTGGCGGAAAGCGCTGTGGGACAACGGATAACCCGCGCGAAAGCCAAGATCAAGGCAGCGCGGATCCCTTACCGCGTACCCTCCACTGAGGACCTTCCGACACGCGTGTCGGGTGTGCTCACGGTGCTGTACCTCGTGTTCAACGAGGGCTACCTGTCCACCGGTGCCGGCACGGACCCGCTGCGCCAGGACCTGACCGCGGAGGCGATCCGGCTCACCCGCCTGATCCACGCCCTGCTGCCCGCGGACGGCGAGGTGGCCGGGCTCCTGGCCCTCATGCTCCTCACCGAGGCCCGCCGGACCGCCAGGGTCGCGGCCGGCGAACTGGTCACGCTCGGCGAGCAGGACCGCGGAGCGTGGAACACCGACCTGATCGCCGAAGGTCACCAGTTGGTGCGTGCACGGCTGGTCTCCGGCGTGGCGCCGGGCCGCTATCAGCTCCTCGCCGCGATCAACGCCGTCCACACCTCCGCCCGCGATGTCCGCGACACCGACTGGTCGCAGGTTCTCGCTCTCTACGACCAGCTCGTCCGGCTCGACCCGTCGCCGATCGTCGCCCTCAACCGGGCTGTCGCCTTGGCCGAACTCGATGGTCCGGAGGTCGCGCTCGCGTCCGTCGACCGACTCGGCGAGAAGCTGGCCGCCTACCACCCCTTCCACGCGACCCGCGCCGACCTGCTGCGCAGGCTGGGGCGTGGCGACGAAGCACGGACGGCCTACGACAAGGCCATCGCACTGGCGGGCAACACGGCGGAGACCGCCTACCTCACCCGGCGTCGCGACCAGCTGCGATCCTGACCAGCTGGCTGCTCTCCTTTCAGCCGCTGAGATGAGCGGATCGCGTAGTACATCGAGCTTCTCGAACATTGGAAAGCTCACGGGCTGTTTCTACGGTTGAGCCATGATTGATCGAACTGCTCTTGCCCTGGTGCTCGGCGGCACTGGACGTACCGGCTCGCGCGTCGCCGAGAGCCTTGCTTCTCGCGGTCTGTGGGTTCGGACCGCGGCACGGTCTGGTGCCGATGTCCGGTTCGACTGGAGCGACCTGGACTCCTATGCGCCTGCCTTGTCCGGTGCGGATCGCGTGTACCTCGTGCCGCCGGTGATGAGGACCGACTACGCGCCGGACGTCGCGGCGTTCCTCGACGAGGCGCAGTCCGCCGGTGTCCGGCACGTCACGCTGCTCAGTGCTCACGGAACTGAGGGAGCGCCTTCGAAGCTCGCTCCTCGTGCGGTCGAGCTCGACCTTCTCGGCCGGGAGGACCTGAGCACCTCGATCCTGCGGCCCGCGTGGTTCATGCAGAACTTCACCGACCTGCTCAAGCCGGTCGACGGCGCGATCGTCCTGCCGACGGGGGACGGCGTCGAGGCGTTCGTCGACGCCGAGGACATCGCCGCGGTGGCGGTCGAGACCCTCGTGGATCCTCAGAGCCACAACGGTGCCGAGTACGCGATCACCGGACCGGAAGCGCTCGGCGTCGCCGAGGTCGCCACGATCCTCGGCGAAGCCGCTGGCAGGAGCATCGCGTACGTCGACTTCGATCGTGACGCGTGGGTGGCGGCGGCCGTGGCGAACGGCGTTCCCGCCGAGTACGGCGAAGTCATGCGCGCCCTGACCGAGACGGTCGCGTCCGGCAGGGGAGCACGTCCCACGGACGTGGTGGAGAAGATCACTGGGAGGACGCCGCGGTCGTTTTCCGAGTTCGCCCGCCGATCCGCTTCCGTCTGGCAGGAGGACGCCCGATGAGCACCATCGCCAACCTGGAGGAGTTCGCGGCGCTCGACCCGTTCTTCCGGATCATCGAGGAGGGCGTGGCCGGGCTCGTGGACGGCGAGCACTTCTTCGACATGCTCGCCGAGGACGTCGTCTTCGAGTACGTCATCACGGTTCCCGGCTACCCGCGTCGCGTTGAAGGACGTGCTGCAGTGGCTGAGCTCTACCGGCCGTACGGCGAGATGTTCAGCTTGGAGCGTTGCTACGACCTGGCCGTGCACCACGACCAGAAGACCGGTGTGGTCGTGCTCGAGTACGCGTCGCAGGGGCACGTGACCACGACAGGAGCTGCCTACGGCAACCGCTACATCTCGGTGCTGACGATCAAGGACCGTCGAATCGTGCACTGGCGTGACTACCTCGACCCGCTTGTCGTGTTCGACGCGCTGGGCTGGCCTGAAGCGCCGCGGGGAACGTCGTGAACAGTCCGGTTCCGTCGCGGGAGGAGCTGGTCGGCCGGGCTCGCTCGCTGCACCAGCTGCTCAGCGACTCGGCGCAGGAGGGCGAGGCGGCGCGGGAGATCACGGGCGAGGTTCACAAGGGGCTCACCGACGCCGGCCTGTTCCGGATGTTCGTGCCGACCAGGTTCGGCGGCTACGAGGCGAGCATGCGGACCGTGCTGGAGGTGACCGAGGCGCTGGGCTCAGCGGATGCTTCGGCGGCGTGGCTGGTGTCGGTGGGGTCGGTCGCCGCGTGGATCGCCGGGCAGGCGTCACCACGCGGGCAGGAGGAGCTGTTCGCCTCCGGGCCGGACGTTCACATCGCGGGTGGGAACGCGCCGGTGCTGGCTGAGCGGGTGCCGGGCGGCCTGCGGATGAGTGGGCGGTGGAGTTACGCCTCCGGTGCGGGACATGCGCGGTGGGCGTCGCTCGGCGCCGCGGTCCGAGACCAGAGCGGCGAGGTCGTTGACGCCGTGCTCGGTTTCGTGCCGGCCTCGGTGGTGAGGCTCGAGCGCACGTGGCAGTCGATCGGCATGCGCGGTACCGGATCGGACACCTGGGTCGCGGAGGACGTCTTCGTCCCGGAACACCTCACCGTCTCCATGGGCCGGCTGGGGGCAGGGGACTGGCGTCCGCCATCGGACGAGCCGATGTACGGGCTCCCGCTCGCGCCGGTGGCGACGGTGCCGTTGCTGGGGCCGATCCTGGGCGCCGCGCAGGCCGCGCTCGACCTGGTGGTGCGTCAGGCTCCCGGCAAGACGATGCAGCACACGTTCTTCTCCAGTCAGAGCGAGTCGGTGGGTGTTCAGATCCAGGTGGCGGAGGCCGCGGTGAAACTGCGGACCGCCCGGTTGCACGCGGCCGACGTCGCCGACGTGCTCGACGACTCGGCCGGACGCCATCGGGTCGGCTACTCGACGCGGGCGCGGATGCGAGCCCAGACGGGGTTGGCGGCTCAGCTGGCGTGTGACGCGCTCGACGTCCTGCTCACGGTCCACGGATCGGGTGGGTTCAGCGAGTCGAACCCGCTGCAGCGTCGGTGGCGTGACGTCAACACCGCCGCGAGGCACGCCGCGTTGAACCCGGTGATCGGCTACGAGGTCTACGGAAAGGACTTGCTCGGCATCGGCGAACGGATCAGTCCGTCCGTGTAGGAGGCGCATCCGAGCGTCCTGTTGGCACGGTTGGACGGATCATGAAGGGATAGGCTCGAAGTCGTGGACATCCTGCAGGACCACCTGGCACGCACCCGAGCGTCCGGCGGTGTCTTCGCCCGCTCGGTCGTGCGGCCGCCGTGGGGCCTGCGGTTGCCCGGCACGATCCAGCTCTCGATGCACACCGTCGTCCAGGGCCGCGCGTGGCTCTGGACGACGGATCCCACTGCTGCCGTCGAACTCGCCCCCGGCGACCTGTGTCTCGTGCTCGGCGGCACACAACACCACATCGCGCACCGGCCGGATCCGTTGCTGTGCCAGCCGCACGAGCAGTTCCTCGCCCAGAACTCAGGTAGCCCGAACGGCGACGACCACACGTCCACCGTCTTCCTTTGCGGCGCCTACGCGTTCGAAGGTGACGTGGGCCGCGGCCTGATCGAGGCGCTGCCTCCGGTGCTTCTCCTGCACCCGGCCGCGCACGACTCGCTCACGAGCGTGATCACCCTGCTGTCCAGGGAACTGACCACCCAGGCGCCGGGTCAGCAGACGGTGCTCGACCGCCTGCTCGACGTCCTGCTCGTCATGGCGATGCGCGCGGCCTACGAGCAAAGCCCGCACGCGCCGCGCTGGTACAAGGCTGCCGCCGACTCCAGACTGAGCCGCTCGCTGCACGCGATCCACTCCGACGCCGCACACCTCTGGACCATCCCGGAACTCGCGGCGCTGAGCGGGATGTCACGCGCGTCGTTCGCCCGCAACTTCGAACGTGCCCTCGGGCAGGCACCCATGCAGTACCTGACCGACTGGCGCATGATGCTCGCCCGCGACTTCCTCCGCGCCGACGAGCTGAACCTCGACCAGGTCGCTCGCCGCACCGGCTACACCTCGTCCAACGCCTTCTCGGCCGCGTTCCGGCGACACCACGGGGTGCCACCTGGCCAATGGAGGCAGGAAGAGCACGACCGCACACCCCACAACGCGTCATGAGCTCCATGCCCGAACGCGACCAGAAGCACGACCGCTATCCACTGGCAGCACACGTCTTTCTCATCGCGGAAACGGGTCGCGTCCTGCTGATGCGGCGGGCCGGAAGCGGCTACGCCGACGGGCAGCTCGGGCTCCCCGCCGGCCACGTCGACCGCGGCGAGACCCTGACCGACTGCGCGGTGCGCGAACTGGGCGAGGAACTGGGCGTCAGGGTCGACCCTGACGCCCTCTCACCTGTGGGGACGATGTTCCGAAACTCTGAAGAGCCCAGGGTGGACGTCTTCTTCGCCACGCGGGTCTGGGAAGGCGTGCCGGAGATCCGGGAACCCCACAAGTGCACTGAACTCGTCTGGGCCGATCCGGAGCAGCTACCCGATGACGCGCTGGACTTCCTCCAGCAGGCCTGGGCCGACGCCAAGTCGGGGGTCCTGCTTCGCGAATACGGCTGGACTGAGATTTCCGAGTCAGACCGGGTTTCCGGAGAATCCGGTCGAGGCTGACAACACTTTTCCTATCCTGCAACGGTTTCCGACTCGCAATCGGCTGCTCTCGCTCGTTGTGCGTGCCGAAAGTCCGTCCGTGCAGCTTGCAGGCCTCGGGTGTGGCTGGCGGTCGTCGGGCATGATCGTGTCCCGTGCGGGTCCGCTTCGCTTACCTTGCCGTCACCCACGCTTTCGCAGCGCTGCGGCTCCTGCCGCTGACTGACCGCGAGAAGGACGTCGAGATTCTTGCTCTTCGCCATCAACTCACCGTCTTACAACGACAACGCGGTGACCGACGCCCACAACTCCGACCTGAGGACAGGGCGTTCCTCGCCGCGCTCCTGACGCCGCCGGCCCGCGCAACTCTGCGCCGACTCCGGCTGCGGGTCAGCCCGGACACAAAACTGCCGGCGTCGACTCGGTGCCGCACCGAGCGACCGTCGCCTTGGCTGAGTTTCTGCGCTCAAGGCCGAGGTGGTGCTGGCGATGGATTTCATCGATACCGTCACGCTGACCGGTGCAGGTCAGCACATCCTCGCCGCTGCCCACCACGCCGGTAGGTGCATGCGCATTCTCGATGCAACCGCGCACCCAACATGCCTGGGTGACACAGGCCGTCCAGAATCTCCTACTCGACCTCAAGGACATCGGCAGGTTTGCGCGAGTCAGGTTTCTCATCCGTGATCGTGACGGCAAGTAGCCCAGTGCAGGCCTTAGGAATGGCCTGACTCAGGTCGTGTTGGCCTACTCCGTACACGTTCACGGCCTTGAAATCGACACCACCAAGGCAGTGATTGGTCTGCTTCGGATGCCCGCGTCGACGGGGCTGATGTGACGTGCAACGAGGCGATTCTGCTACCACTTTTGCTACCGAGGCTCCGAGGGCAGGGAGCGAGGGCACCGAGAGACCTTCGATCTGCGCAGGTCAGAGGCTTCGGGTGCAAGCATGATGCCCGAGAGCGAACCTAGTGACCTCTTCGGTAGAGGCGAATAGATCACGGGCTGGAGGGGTGACAAGTCGCTGACCTGCAGATTCGAGGTCTGCAGACCTGGAGTTGGCAGGTCAGTTCTGCCCTACTCAACGCAAACGGCCTGCCGATGGATTCCATCGGCAGGCCGTTTGACTAGGTAAAACACACTGTGGGCGATACTGGGATCGAACCAGTGACCTCTTCGGTGTGAACGGGACCGGACTCGTCTCGCACTTACTGGTTGATCTCAGCGAGGCTGTCGTGAACTGCAATTCGGTGCCCAGACGTCTCATGGCATCACGTTGAAGTCCTCCTCGTAAGCGTCGTCTCGGCTGCATGGCTGGTGACAACGGGCTCGCCAGTAGCAGGCCCTGTCGGTAGGCGATTGGTCTAGTCGTGATGGCGCCTAGTCGGCTGGGTTGCATTCAAGTGCCATCGTGCGGAGCTATGACACTCGCAGAGCACGATCCTGAGCTGCGCTCGAAGCACCAGCCACCTTTGACTAGCTGTTGACGTTCCGCACATGTTCCACAACCTGTGCCTCAGTCCGCGGCCGGCGCGTCAACCCGCTCGAACTTGCCCTTCGACGTTTCGTAGATACAGCCGATCCGGCAGCTCAACAACAGATCAACCATGTCGCTGCCGGGATGCTCAGGCAGCATCACGGCAAGTTTTTCGTGGTCGACGTAGCGGCCATAGTCGAGGACCTGCCCCAGAGCAGTCCGCACGTAGTCACGTCCTGCGGAACCCTTGGCCTCGATGAGTTCAGCCCGGTCGAGGTCGAACAGGTCGATGCGAAGCTGGATAGTGCGTTCAGGGAGAACGATTACTTTGCCAGTGACTTCGCATCCGTCCTTGTGCCGCCACTCCCTGTATCGCTCCATCAGTTGGGCTTCCCGCCGGACCGCGGTCCGCTCATCGGCTCTGGGCCTCGTCATGAAGCTCATTGCACGGTGCGCCTCTACAGGAACATCGAACACCTTCGGGTCACCAGGTCCAGCGGGACCAGGTTCAACTGTCGCGACGGTCGGGACGTGACCGAGGAGCTTCGCGCGCACGCGAACGGCCTCGGCTCGCATCTCATCGGGTTTGGCGAGAAAGTCTTGGACTACCTTGACCGTGAGCTCACCGCCCCTGGTCTTTGTCCCCTGGTAGTCAGGGTGGCTCGTCGCGATGTCAGCGGTCTTACGCCCAACGGTGGCAGGGCTTCGGAAGTCGGGACCGTGCTGATCTAGAGGGTAGAACAGAGGAGCTTGCAGCAGCTCAGAGAGTTCAATGACCTGCCAGTCATGCTCATGGCGCGTGGGCTGCCTCCATCCGTTTGCCTCTACGACAGCGCACGCGAGCACGATCTCTTCTCGCGTCCAGGCAAGCACGGGGAAGTACCGAACCGTGAAGCCAAGATCAGGCTGCTCAAGGCGGTGGGCAACCGACTTATCGCCGCCGGAGAAGTTCCTGGCCGCTAGCTCCAAGGCGCAACCAACGATCGCCTTCGAGTCGTAGAGCCGGTCGTCGTACTCCAGGTAGTACGACTTGGCCTTGCTGAACTTGTACTTCTTCAGAAACGCCTGCCTGCCTAGTTCATCGAACTCGGCGAGGGCAGCGAGCACACGCTCTCGTGTGAGGGCAGCAAGTGTCACGCCGCGACGCTAGCGCTGTCCCCTGACAATCTGATGCGGACGTTTGATGTTGAACCGCGATGAGATCGTGCAGCCTGGTCTTCACGATGGCTGAGAGCCCGCCCATGTCGCCAGAACCTCTGCAGGCATCGTCCTGCTGGCCGTGCAGGTGAGCCTCTCAGCCAGGCTGCTCGTCGCCGACCTCCGGGCAAGCATGATCGTCGATCGTAACTTCGCCGCCACTGTGCCGGCAGTGCCTCGCGGTCTCGCGGGCTACTGCGCCAGCAGGTACGGGTAAGTGACGCCCCGTCGCGCAGGCGCCGAAACGACCAGGGAGACCTGGCATCCCGCGAAGGGCGCCTGCAGACCTTGCGTAGCAGGCTGGACTTTCTACCGTTCGGGTGACAGCACGTAACTCTATCTACCTCATGTGCGATCTGAGTGGGTACACGCTGAGGGGCGGTGACTGGGTCTTGGTACGTGTGGGGCGTGACGTCGAGCAGCCACTGGAATCTGCCTGTGGACGACTGCGTGCCGACGAAGCACACCTCGGAGGTGCTGGCGAAGACGTTAGCTGCATCGCCTAGCTACGCGGAGAGTGTCTGCAGGCTCGTTGGCAGGCCGCAGGTACGGCGCTGCTCTGCCGGCGGCGCTGACGAGATTCCTAGCAGCTCGTCGTTCGTCGCCACATCGGCCGGAACGCATCCCGTGGCAACCGCCGCCACAGTCGTGGCGGCGGACCTCCTGATTCCCGGCAAGGTTGTAACAGATGACTCAAAAGCGACAGGAGGACCAGCAACGGCACATGCCTGGATATTGAGTAGGAGCTGTGCCTTGGTGGCGAATGACTCAACTCGACGGGCTTCGCCCGCAAGTCGGTAGCACCCAAACAATCGGACGCTCGCGTGATGATGTTCCGCGCAGCCCGCTGTTGTGGCTGGGGATAGAACGCGCATCGTGACGTATGACGATTGATCGTTTAGTGCAAGCGCATTGCGGGGCGATCGTGTGCTTGACCTGCGTTAGGAGGTAGCACCACGAAGCCCTTCGCTCTTGAGTAGCCTCAATCTGATCAACATAAGTTTGATCAGATTGAGGCTGCGGCGGGTGGTCGCGCGGCTCGGTCGAGGGACATGGGGTACTCCGATCGGGGTGTCTGCTAACCCAGTGAACCACGTCCTACCAGCCAAGATGTGACCTGCGTGCTGTTGCCAGAGTTGGCAACACGTGACTATCGTCGTGACATGACCGAGGAGCACAAGACCGCCGAGGGCCTCTTGCGGCGTCTGCGCAGCTCGCAGGGGCGATCATTGCGCACGGCGTCTGATGATTTGGGTTTGGCGCCTTCGCACCTCTCTCGACTTGAGAGAGGTGAGCGTCGTGCCACACCTGAGATTGCGGAAAAATTGGCCAACTACTATGGCGTTTCGTCCGATCTCGTTGCGCTGGACGAGGGGCGAATTCCTGACGACGTTGTCAGGATCTTGCAAGAGCATCCGGAGGAAATGGATCTCTTGCGTGCGCGATATGGTGAGACAAGAGGAGCTTAGCTTTGACGGGCCAGAGCGACGCGTGGATCAAGCTGTTCCAGAATGTAACTCTCGATGAGTATACGGTTGGAGACCTTCGAGGAGAGGGAGGTTTCGGTCTCGTTTTCGAAGGATGCAGCGCTGATAAGACGCGCTTGGTGGCACTTAAGGTGCTTAGGCCGGGCTCTGGTCAACGGCAGGCCGAGGAATTTGAGCGCGAGGGCCTTCTTTTGAAGATCCTGGAAAAGGCTTCCAATGTCGTGGACATCGTCTCCACGGGGGAGACTTCGATCCCGCTAAATCATGCTGGCACGGGGATCGCGGTCGAGGTGCCGGTCCGATTTCACGTTCTCGAACTTTCTTCTGGTTCGCTTGATGAGATAATCGAGCATCTTGGAGAAATGAGTTGGATGGCACGTCTCGATCTGTGGAGAGCTATCGTTCGAGGGGTTCATCAAATGCACCTTAAGAGCATAGTGCACCGTGACCTCAAGAGCGAAAATTGCCTACTTTTTGTGCTTCCGAAGAAGGGGATGGACTGCAAGCTCGGCGATCTTGGACGATCAAGGGATCTTTCGAAGCCCGCCAATCACTCGCCTCATGAGTATATTCAGGGGCGCGGCGATATGCGGTTTGCCCCTCCTGAGTTCCTGCTTCTGCAGGGAAAAGATTCGCGCATCGGTCACAAATGCGCAGACCTGTACGGGCTTGGTTCGCTTCTTTTTGAGTTTGGCACCGGGCAGCCGATTACCAGTTTTGCGCTGGGGGTTGATCCTGACATGGTGATGGGTGCCGCATACCGCCTTCGAAAAAACGCCGCAATTGATCTTTCTTCCTTGCGTCCGCAGTACAATGACGCATTTGAGCTCTTCGAAGCGACGGTGCCGTCAGCGATCCGGGTCAAAGCGTCAGCCCTGATCCGGCAACTCTGTGATCCAGATCCGGATCGCCGTCCTCCTAAAAATGGGGTGGGCAAAAGATCTGCTCGAACGACAGGTCTTGAATGGCTGATCAATCAAGCTGATATTCTCACTCGAACTCTGGCAACGGTCGATCGACCCCGTTCTGCGGCAAAAAGGTAGGTACTGATGAACAGAATTGGGCAGCTCGTCGAGGAATCTCCTATCACGATGCCGCAGGTGGTCGCCGCTTCGCCGGTTCAGCCAGGAGGGCAATACGTCGGGGAAAGCTTCGAGGTCACAGACCCACCACATAAGCATGCCGCTCGTGGTGCTGTGCGCGACGAGTCTCTTGTAGAAGAGTGGAAAACCCTCGCTGAGAAACATGCAAGGGTGCGTGAGGAACTGGTAGTGCGCGAACGGCGTACTGCCATTTCGCTCGCTCGTCTAGCGCACGCTCAGTTCGCGGCTGGAATGCTTGATGAAGCGTATCTGAGCACGCAGGATGCCTTGCAGGCCGTAGTCGAATCTATGCAGCAGGATTCTGCGCGTTTTGATCTTCCTAGTTCGGTTTCGGCTGTCCGTCTTCTTATCCGGTTGGATCGCCGTACAGATGTGCGATCGTGGCTTGAACGGCTTCCTCATCATGAGATTCTTCGCAAAATAGGTGCTGGAATTGCTGCAAGTGCCGATGACTATGAATCGGCCCTTGGGATGCTTGAGGGACTGGAATCGCCTGATGCCGCGAACCTTCGAGGCTACATCTATTTGCAGATCAGGGAACCAGAGCTTGCGCTTCGTGAACTTCGGGCTGCCTACAGAGGGGTTCCTGAAGTCGTCGAGACCGTGCTCAATATGGCGTTTGCATACTGGCAGCTTGGATCTCCATCGAAGGCGATTCGCTTCGCTCGGCAAGCGTCAAGAATGGCTCGTTCCAGGAAAGATATCTCCTTCACTCTGATTGAGATGATGTTCGCCGCTGGTAGATATGATGAGGCGGCGGCGGAGCTAAAGTATATTCGATCAACCGGCATCATTGAAACCGCGGATTTTTTGATGATGCGCGCAAAGGTTGAATATGCATCAGGTCGAGATGTAACGGCCTCGACCTCGATTAAGCGTGCGGTTTCTGAAGCTCGCTCATCTGGTGATACTGCGTTCGCCGAGCTGATTCAAGCTCACTTGAGTGTTCTTGAAAGTAATGGACTTCCAAGCATTGAAGAGCAGAAGCGTAGTATCTATCTAAACCTACGTCAGGCTATAAGGAAGTCGCCGGACAACGTGGGGTTGATAGAGCTATTTGCTGCTAATGCCGATCGTGTTAGTCATGCCAAAGAGCTGCGGTCGTATGTCGACCAGCTTGCGCTGACTCATGAACCAAAGCGGCTGTACGAGCTGCAACATCGGGTGGCTTATCTGGAAGGCGATTTCGAAAAGGCGCTCCAGTATGCTCTTCTTTGGAGTGAGTCTGAACCCTTTAATCCGCAAGCTGCTTCCAATGTGCTCGTTCTTCATGGGCAAGTCGGCCAGGCGGGTCAAGATTATGAAAAGATCGCTATTCTGATTGCGCAGAGGTTTGGTGGTTCTCCGCTGGTGCTAAACAATGTGGCGTTTGCCCTTGCCCTATGTGGGCGATCGGATGCGGCGGCGCAGTTGATCGCGAAGCATCCGAAAATGCGAGATGATAGCTTCTATCTGAAAGCTACGATAGGGCTTGTTGAGGTCGCGAGCGGAAACCTTCAAGAGGGCATGAAACTATATCGCGAAGCCGCTGAGATGACTGACAAGATCCCGGACGGTACTACATATCGAGCTTTGATGACTATTCACCAAGCTATGGCTTTGAGGCAGCTCGGCCTTCTTGATTGCACTGATAAGCAAAGTGTTGTTGCCCAGGCCCTTCCAGAAGTAGACCTTCCTAAGGATTGGCGCGATCTTCCGCATTTTCGTCTGCTGGAGGCAGGCGCATTGCGTCGTGGTTGGGAGTGGCCACTGATTATCAACTAAGTTGAATATCGTGGACCCACCGGACGTGTACCCCTCAATCGCTCGCGGTGGCTGTGCCCCTGCGAAGGCCCCTTGATCAAAGGAAAGTCTGGATGTCGCAGGGCTCCTCGGCTGCTTCAGTGTGAACGGCAGCGGGGCGTTGCCGGCGGGTGGCGCCTTGCCCGCGGTTGCGGCTACCGACCTGTATGGAGGGCAGGTAACAGAGGTTGCCTGTTCAGCGACTTGTCATCGAAGAGTCGCGCTCTGAAAGTGAGGGGAAAGATATTGGCTATCCAGATACCTGTAGACCTGATGGGGGAGTATGAAAGCGTTGTCGGAAGTGTAGCTGCACTGCGTGTGGCAAATTTGGAAGCTGCCGAGTTTGTGGCTACGCTGAAGCCTAGCGCCGAAAGAATGCGCATGCGGGTTGCATTGAATGAACTTGCCGAAGTGCTTAGCGCGGCTTCGACGCTATTTGATCTGATTGAGAATTCACCGCTGAATGAAGGCGTTGCAGACGCGGATTTCCTGAGTTGGTCGACTAAAATTCAGAACTTTGATAAAACGGTTCGATCGATGAACTTGAGCTCAATTGTGGAAATTGAGAATAAGGACAATCTTGGAATCTGGGTCGATCACGTTCGTGCGCTAGCTAACGATGTGAGGTCTTCGTTCGCCTACGTGGTTGACTGGTGCCTTGGTGCGATCAAACGTAAAAGCCTCTCGGGTCGGCAGGGTGAGACGCTGGACTATTTGGAGGGTAACTGGTCGCCCTTGGGTCTTATGGGTAGCATTGTTTCGGATGCAAAGAAGGCAAGGGACGAGGTAGTTTCTGTATTGGAGGATGCCAGGCAGGCAGCGGGTGAGGCCGCTGACGCTGTGCTGAGTGTCCATTTCTCGAAGTTTGCAGCTGGCGAGCAGCGTCGCGCCGAGTGGCTTCGTGGTGGCGCAATTGGCTGCTTGATGGTGCTAGTTTTGGCGGCGGCAATTATTCTGCCTCAAGCTGTAAAGTCCGACTCGACGGTCGCGAGCGTGTTGGCTCGACTGACATTCTCAATTCCACTTGCTGTCCTTGCGGCCTACCTGGGTAAAGAGTCATCGAAGCATCGCGAGCTCGCGCGCTGGGCTCGTCAGCTGGAAGTTCGACTCCTCACTTTCGATGCCTTTGTTGCGCCATTGTCTGAAGATCAAAGGCGGGAGCAGCGTGTTGCCTTCGGTGATCAAATATTCTTGGGTGAGAGAGTCCAAAATGAAAATGGTGCTGCCGGTCCCAGCTTGATGGGTGAGGCTGCTTCTCTGTTGGCCAGTGTTTCGGAATTGATGAAAGGTCTTCCTGGCGTCGAGAAAAGGCAATAGATGCGATATTTGTCCCGAACTGTGGATTTGGCGAGATATGCCTCATCTTTGAGTGCGTGCTCCACAACGATGCCCGCAATCCTCAGGACTGTTCTGGTCTTGTCTCAACGCTCACCGTGCTCCAAGTAGACAGTATAGCCATTACGGCGAGCCCTGAGCGCTTGGCCGATTCGCCGGGCAAGCCTGGGGATCACGTACTCAGGCACGCGCTCGGCTGGTATCCACTCCCACCGGTCAAGCTCGGCAGTGTCGAGCGTGATGCGCTGCTCGTCGTCGCCAAGGTCCCCACAGTCGAACAGCCAGAGCACCTTGTCGCCCTCAGTTTCGTTCGGTGCCCAGTCCACTGCGATGAGGTGCCGTGCCTCCCTGTCTAGCCCCAGTTCCTCCGAGAGTTCCCGCTGACATGCGGTGGCCGGCGATTCACCGATGTCGACGTATCCACCAGGAATGTCCCACCCGTTGCTGTAGGTCTTGTGGACTAGCAGCACTCGGTCTTGGGCGTCAACGAACAACGCCCCGGAGGCCATTCGGGGAGTCGCGAACCGGTCGGAGTCGGTACCCATGCTGCGAAGCCTACGGGCGCAGCGCTTCATCCCACCCGAAGGCGCTGAGCGAGTCCTGCGAGCGTATGGCTCGGCTTTCCGCGTTGCTGCCGCATCCACGTGAGGACAAGTTGTCGCCCGAGGTAGTGATGCCGAACCTGCTCGGGTGCGCGCTGCTCGGCTTCGAGCACGATTGCTAAGGCCTCGTCCGCGCGGTTCCATGCGCTCAGTGCGCGAGCGGTCTCCAACGAGTGTCGAACCTGGCGTTCCACAGGCAATCCAGATGTATCAACGTCTGGACCGAGATCCACTGCGACCTGTACGTCGCCAAGCTCCATTGCGGTGGCGACGCGGTGGATCGTTACGTTCGTGGGGCCAAAGGCCGTCCACATGTGGTTGCCGTCCCCGCCTTGCCGGTTTGCAGCTTCCTGTGCTTCACGCAGAAACGTCTGCGTCCGCGGACGGTCATCAGAGCGCGCGGCGGCCATCGAGCCCGCGAGGAACAAGCTTCCGTAGATGGACAGCATGTTGTCGTCAGCGTGCGTCATCTCTGGTTCCAGCACAGAAGCGGCGGTCTCGGTTAGCTGAACGGCGGAGTCGAAGCGGCCGTTTGAAAGCAGCGCGTGTACGACGAGCCGGAACAGCGATCCGAGCACTACCGGATCACCAGCCTGTTGTGCTGCTGCGAGCCCTCGTTCTGCGGCGATCCACGCCAGGTCGGTCTCTCCGAGCTTCGTCAGCATTGACGTCGCGGCCTGGTAGCTCAGGGCGAGAAGACCTTGCGCCTCCGAGCCGTAGGTCTGCGCCGCCTGCACCGCATCGGCGAGCAGCAGAGGAGCACGGCCAGCCACGAACCCGTACTTAGATGCCTGGTACGCCTCGAACACCACGGCTACTTCCCGGCGCAGCTCCTCCAGCGAGATCGGTTCGGCAGTGGGCGCTGGTGAGGCAAGCAAAGGTGTGAGTTGGCGGTAGTCCATCAGTGCGGCACGGAGTGCGGGAACGGTTCGAGTGCCGCTGTCCTGGTTCCAGTCGAGCAGTGTGGGCTCGCCAATGAGATCGCCCACCGACACATCGAGCGCGTCCGCGAGGCTGCGGATCACAGACAACCGGTCGAGGTCGATCCGGTTGTTTTCCACCTTGCTCAGCCAGTCGGTGGTTCGACCGACCCTGCCTGCGAGGACTTCCTGAGGGACGCCGCGGCGCCGGCGGTACCAGGCGACGCGTTCGCCGATGGTCAGGGAGTTCGTCATTCCGCGC
Organism: Lentzea sp. NPDC058450; assembly: GCF_042721395.1. Taxonomy (NCBI): domain Bacteria; kingdom Bacillati; phylum Actinomycetota; class Actinomycetes; order Pseudonocardiales; family Pseudonocardiaceae; genus Lentzea; species Lentzea sp. NPDC058450. Next base: position 149,954 of record NZ_JBHXLO010000020.1, on the reverse strand, counting down.
ATGGCTTCACCTTCCCCGCTGGCCAGCTGGTGACCCCGGAGGAATTTTCCGGGGTCTGGCCCCCACCTCGTTCGAAGCTACTGCCAACGCACCAATTGCGGGGCGTGAGGGAGGAAGCGATGACGCAGGGGGAGGACGTGCGGAGCCTCGCTCAAGAGCTTCGGGCGTTGGCTGCTGATCTCGATGCGCGGCTGGATCGACTCATGGTTGTTCGCCGTCGACAGCTAGCCGCCGCTCGATCTCCTCGACACGGTCGGTCAGAACGGTGATCGCGCCCTTGATTGCGGTCAGCTCGGCGAGCAGGGGATCCGACTCGTCTGGGTCACCAGGGTCGATGCCGCTCAAGACCTGCCACAGATGGTCGCTGGGCCAGCCAAGTGCGTCGGACAGCGCGGCCAACGTGCGCTTGCTGCGGTCGCGTGGCTGCAAGTTCAGCTGGATTTCGCGGACCGTCTGCAATGCGAGGCCCGAGCGTTCTTTCAGCTCGGACTGCTTCATGTCCAGTTCCGCCATTCGGGTGGTGATCGCCGTTGCGACCGCTGCCCAATCCTTCGCCACGAACCCTCCTGAGCTGCTGATTTCAGTATCAACACTAGCAGTCGGAGGTCTGGGCGGTCCTGTGTCTCAAGGCCCTTCGCTTGACAGTGCTAGTTTCAGTACTAATGTTGGCACTCGAATTGGCGCTGGACACGAAGAAGCCCCGGTAGTGCTGGAGCACGGGCCGGGGCGCACATCGAACGCCTTGGAGCACACGATGCACGTCGAAGGTACCCACAAGATCGAGTTCGGTTCTGACGACATCGACCTGAACGACTTGGAGTTGCTGAGCACCGCGTTGGCTGATGCGTTGGACGCGCAGAGCCGCGGTCTGGTGATCGGCCCGCCGGTCGACGAGGTGACGCTGCGCCGCGCTGAGCGCCACGCCCGTCGGGCGGACGGCCGCCGGCAGCAGAACACGTTGGTGCTGGGCGGTGTGGCGTGAAGACGGCTCGCGAGATCGAGAAGGCTCGTGCGGCGCACTCCATGAGCAGGCACGACGGGCTGTACCAGCTGTTGACGACGTTGCCGGGCACGAACTTCGGCGGGCACCCCGCGTGCGCCGATGAGGACCCGGAGCTGTTCTTCCCGGAGCCCGGTCAGGTGGAGCAGGCCCGCGCGGCGAAGAAGGTGTGCGTGTCCTGCCCGATCCGCACGGCGTGCGTGTCCTACGCGTTGCGCCACGGCGTGACGGGTGTGTGGGGCGGGACCACCGAGGACGAGCGCCGCGAGATGCACCGCGCGGATCGGACCAGGAAGGCGGTGGCGTGATGGACGCGGAGATCACTCCGGCGTTGCGGCAGGCCGCGCACCTGATGGCGCTGGCGCAGCACCTGACGAGGCACTCTCACCTGGTCCCGGTCGACGTCACGCGCGGTAGCGAGCCCGCGCACCAGCTCCGGACGCGTAGGGAGTTCGCGGCGCGCGACTTGGTGGCGTGGTCGGACAGCCTGAGCGAGCCCTCGGTGAGCGTCCGGGCCATCGGCTACGAGGCGTACGTCGAGGTGTCGGGTGAAACGTCGGCGACGCGGGTGTTGGCGTGGACCACTGTTCCGGGCTTCCTCGATTACCTCGGCTGGAAGTCCGGTGAGGAGACCCGATCGGTTGCGGTGGGGGAGTTGCGGGCGTTCGCCGTGGCTCAGGAGGTGGCGTGATGAGGTTCTTTGCGACGTTGTCGTTGAGCGCGTTCTGGACGTTGGTCAAGCTGGTGTTCTGGGCCGTGGTGGTCGGTCTGTTCTGCTATTTGGCGTTGCCGGAGTCGTTGCTGCCGTTGGCTTTCACGGGTCTGGGCGGGTTTGTGCTGGCGATGGCGCTGGTGCTCAAGGCGGTCACGAAGTCGCGTTCGGGGCGGGGTGAGCGGCGATGACGCTGCTGGACCGCAAGGCCGTGCGGATCGCGGCGAGCACCGAGGCGGACATCCGACGCGCGGACGCCGCGGCCACGCGGTCGCTGGAGGCGCAGCGCGCGGAGATCGAGCTGGCCCGTGAGCGCGCGGCGGACGTGCGCGCGGAACGCCTGGCGCGCAACGAGGATCGGCGCGCGGACCGCGCTCGCAAGCTCGCGGAAGGTCAGGAGCGGAAGGCCGAACGGCTGGTGCAGGCCGCGCAGCGTCGTGCGCAGCGTGCGGCCTGGTCGGCGCGCGTCACGGGCTGGCTGGCGGACCGGGTGATCGTGGTCCCGATCGTGCTGGCGATGGTCGGCGCTTGGTGGGGGCAGTTCCAGCTGTTCAGTCAGCGGCTCGGCTGGCCGGCGCCGCTGGCCGCCGCCGCGGCCACGGGTATCGAGTGCATCGGGTTCGTGTGCGGCCGGTTGGCGCACGTGGCCCGGCAGCCCGTCGAGGTGGCCGGGCGGCCGGTCACCTCGACCAGCCTGACCGGCTCCGAGGTCACGGTGACGCGGGACGACTCCGCGTGGGTAGAGCGCCTGGTGATGTGGCTGGTGGTCGGCTACGCGGCCGGGTCGAACTGGGCGCACTCGGGTGACCCGACGGTGGGCGTGCTGTCGATCGTGGGCGTGGCGGTGTGGGAGACCCGCGAGCGCCGTGCGCACCGCCAGGCGCTCGCGGTGGCCGGTCGGTTGCCGGCGCGGCGTCCGCGGTTCGGCGCGGTGCGGTGGGTGCGTTATCCGATGTGGACGTGGCGGGCATGGTCGGTCACCCTGCGGCACGGCCTGACCGACGCGACCGAAGCCCTGGCCGCCGCGGACCGCGAGACGACCGAGCACCGCGCTCGCAAGGCCGCGAACAAGGCGCTGGGGTGGAGGACGCGACGCCGGTTCGGCCGGGTCGTGGCCGCCCGGATCAAGGCGACCGACGAGGAACGCCGCCGCGCTGCCGAACAGGTCCTGCGCGAGGCGGAGCAGGTGACCGGGGCAGCGGCGCTGCTGTTCGGTCCGGAGACCCTTCGGCAGCGGGCGACCGGCGCGACCAGGCCGCGACCGACCAGCGACAACACCACCAACGACTCCGACGACGAGGGACACGGCCGATCGCGTCGGTTCGGGTGGCTGCGAGTGGCCGGTCGCGGCGACCAGGAGGCGACCGAGCCCGCCAACGTCGAGCAGGTGGTGATCGACGGTGTGGACATCACGGACCTGATGCCCGCCGCGCGGCAGGCCGCGACCGAGCTGGGCGACCGGCTGTCGCGTGACGCGCTGCTGGAGGCCCTGCGCGCGGCCGGGTTGTCGGTTGGGGGCAAGCGCCGCAAGGCGGTCTATGACGCGGTGCTGGCCGAACGCGACCGGGCTGCATGACCGGCGGGGTGCGACACCCACACCCGCGGTGGGTGCCGTGCCCGGCAGGCCAGAGCAGTCGGCAGGCCACAGCCCGAGAAGGGGAAAGCACATGAGCAACAGGCAACTGACGTTCGGTGAGCCGGAGTTCTTCGCCAGCTCCCACATCCACGACTACTGCAACAACGTGCGCGGCCTGATCCGCCCGCTGGTGAGCGAGCTGCACGTGAGCGCGGAGGAGATGGAAGCGGCGCTCAAGCACGTGAAGTCGGTCAACCCGCACGCGTTCGGCCTGGACTCGAAGGTGCGGGCCAAGCTCGTCGCCGCGCACATGCGCCGTGCGTCCGAGGCCGCGGAGGTGATCTGCGCGTCGGCGGTGCGCACGTACCTGAGCTTCCGCAAGCACTACGTGGCCGAGATCGACATGACGGCCAAGAACCGCGGCCGGAACTTCCAGTTCGACAAGTAGACGTCGCGAAACCGTTGGTACCGCGAGGAAACCGCACGGAAGGGAGAGAGCAGTGGGAAGCAGGCGGACGGCAGGCGGCGACCTCGCGGCCGGCAACTCCGAGATGGGCTACTACGTCCCGCGCAACTACGTGGGCAGCAAGGTCGCCCCGTACCTGGGGCAGTGGATGCTGATGCTGCTCGCGTGGCCGGTCGGCGCGCTGACGCACTGGATGATGGCCGACTCCGCGCAGCTGCCGTGGCTGACGCCGGGTCTGGCCGTGATGGGCGCGGTTCTCGCTGGTGTGGCGTGGAAGGCGGGCGGCACCCGGTCGCCGATCACGCAGACGCACGCTGCGGTGACGGTGCTGATCGGCACGGGCTGGATGGTCGCCTGCGCGATCACCGCGCCGTGGTCTAACCCGCTGTTCGGGCTGTGGCTCTACGGCGGCGCGGGCCTGGCGATCTCGTGGAACATCCGCCGGGCCATGCGCGGCGGTGGTGAGGGCGACTCGTCGGGCGGGCTGTTCGACAAGGTCAAGCTCGCCGGCGTGAAGACCAAGGCCATCGAGGTGGCCCCCAACAAGGTCACCGCGGCTCTCGCTCTGCCTGCGGGAGAGATCTCGGTGGAGGACGTGCAGGGCGCGTCGAACAAGCTGGCCGGCGCGCTGCGGCTGCACAAGGGCGCGGTGCGGATCAGCGGCGACCCCGATGACCTGTCGCAGGCCACGATGACGATCGTCCCGAACGACGTGCTGCGCCACCCGCAGGCCTGGCCGGGTCCGTCCGCGCCGGGTGGGTCCATTGTGGAGCCGCTGGTTCCGGGCCTGTACGAGGACAACGAGCCGGTGCGGCTGTGGCTGCCGGGCGACAAGAAGACCGCTCGTCAGCTCACGCACGTGCAGGTCAACGGCATGAACGGCTCAGGCAAGTCGCACGGCGCGAAGATCGCGTGGACCGAGATCGCCACCCGCCGCGACGTGGTGCTGATCGTGCTCGACCCCTCGAAGGGGGAGCAGACTGTGGGGTTCCTCGGGGACAACGTGCACACCGTGACCGGGCACAAGGAGTGCGCGCAGTTCATCACCCGCGTGCCCGCGGTCATCACCGAACAGGCCTCACAGCTGGGTAAGTGGGGCTTTGACCAGTGGGTTCCCCAGGCCTACGACGAGCACGACATGCCGTTCATCGTGCTGTGGATCGAGGAGGCCTCCCGCGTGTTGGAGGACGCCGCCACCTTGACCACGATCGCCGAAGAGGCCCGGTCAGCAGGGATCTCCGTGGTGCTGTCGCAGCAGAAGTCGAGCTTCCGCCGCATGAGCACGGACATCCGCTCGCAGCTCGGTGCGGGCTGGTGCTTCGGCGTCAACGACGCCGCCGACGCCGCGTTCTGCCTGTCCGACGAGGTCGTAGAGGCCGGGGCCGCGCCGGAGCGGTGGAAGAACCGCCGGGCAGGAGCCTTCTACCTGGAGGCACCCGGTATCGAGGAGGACCGGATGGCCATGCCCGCCCGCACGTTCGCCACCACCAACGCGGACATGTCCGCCGCCATCAACGAATGCCGCGACGTGCGCGCCACGCTGCTGCCGCACACCGCCGAACTGCTCGGACTGCCTGCCCGCCCGGCCGGAGTCACCACCGCACCCGCGGGTACCCGCAAGGACTTCGCGCCGCTGCGCAGCCTGGAGGGCATGGCCGACCTCACCGACGAGGAGGCATCCACCCCGCTCGACCTGCCGTCCGACCCCGAGTCCGATCTGGACGGTGACATGGACACCGAACTGCCCGAGGACATCGCCCTGGACCTGCCGGCCGGGCGCCCGCCGCGCCGCGTGGCACGCGATCGCCTGCGTCGCATCGTGGAGAAGCTCGTCGCCGACGGCCGTCAGGAGATCACCGTGCGGGACCTGCCCGACCCCGAAACCACCTTCGGCCGTGGCCGCTCGTGGGTCTCGGGTGAGTTGGCCGCGCTGGTGGGCGATGGCGTCCTGCAGGAGGTTGGGACCGACGGCAAGGCCACCGTCTACCGCCCCGTCCGTGAGCACGCAGCGTGACACCTAGCGGGCGCCTGACGTCGCAGCACGTCACCTGACGTCAGGCGCTCGCACTCCCGCCCAATGCGCGCGGGTGCGCGTGCGCGCGCGAAAACCCATTCATAACAACGTTTCTGACAACAGCTGACGACACGTCGGCCTGGTTCCGCACACCCAAATCCAGCTACTCAGAGTCACTTCTGGAGGCGTCATGCGCTGCACCGAGTTCGTCGCGATCCCCGTCGAGCAGCACTACAACGAGGCAGTGAAGGCCGCGGACGCGCAGGTGCGCGACGAGCTGCGCGCCGCCGACACCAAGGCCGTCGGACTGCTCGGCTTGTTCGGCCTGATGCTGGCCGGCGTGCTGGTGCTGGTCGCCACCAGCCCGGGCACGTTCGCCACGGGCCTCGTGGGGCTTGCGGCCGGTCCGATCGGGGCAGCGGTGGTGGTGCTGCTTCTCGTGCTGCGCCCAGTGATCCTGCGCGTGGGCGTTCCCGGCGCGTCGCGGTGGCACACCTACCGCCACCAGCCCGAGCAGTTGCTCGCCGACCTCACCGCGCCCGGCGACCTGCACGGCCGGGTGGAGGCCGTGGCCGACCTGTCGGCGGTGCTGATGAGCAAGCACCGGCGGACCGGTGTGGCGGTGCGCCTGGTGCTCGTCGGCCTCGCGGTGCTCGCGTTCGCGTCGTTCATCGCCTGAGCGCCAAGGGATACCGCCATGACGACCGCTGCTCAGCAGGCCGTGTACGAGATCGAGACCCTGGCGCACCACGAGGCCGCGCACGCCGTGATCGCCCTCGTCGGTGGCGGCACCGCGCCGAAGGTGCGGATCTGGCAGGCCAGCCCGACCCGGTGGCGCGGCTGGACCGACATGACGTTCGACGAGACCCCCGAAGGCGACGAGGCCGCCGCGCTCGCGCTGCTGGCCGGCGCTCCCGCCGAACGGTTCTGGCTCGAAGCCCACCACGTCCCGCGCGCCCGCTGGCCGCACGACGTGGAGGGCAGCGGCGCCTACGACCGGCAGATGGTCCACGAGTGCCTGGCCCGCATACCGCGAGACCAGCGCCCCGCCTTCCACGCCGTGCAGGGCAAGGCCGAACGGCTCGTCGTCGCGCACTGGGACCGCATCACCGACCTGGCCGCGCGCCTGGTCGTCGACAACACGATCCACCACGTCACCCGCTGAACCCACCGAGAAAGGGGCCTGATCATGGCCGGTCTTCCCGAGGTCACCGTCGCCGGAACCCTCACCGCGGACCCGGAACTGCGGTTCACGCAGTCCGGTATCGCGGTTGCGAACTTCACCGTGGCGTCCAACGAGCGCCGCCGCGACCCGCAGTCCGGGCAGTGGGTCGACGGCGACGCCACGTTCCTGCGCTGCACGCTGTGGCGCCAGCCCGCCGAGAACCTCGTCAACTCCGTCGGCAAGGGCGCGCGGGTCTTGGTCACCGGCACGCTGCGGCAGCGCAACTTCGAGCACGAGGGCCAGAAGCGCACCGTGCTGGAGCTGGACGTCACCGAATGCGGGCCGTCGGTGCGCTGGGCCACCGCGAAGGTCACCAAGGTCACCCGCACCGACGCCAACGGCACCAGCCCGGCCGCCGACGCGTGGGGTGCGCAGCCCGCGAACGCGTCCGGGTTCGCCGACGAGCCGCCGTTCTGACCGTCGCCTGGATGTTGCGGGGCGACGCCGGCAAGCACCCGCCCCGCAACTCCGCTCTCCCACCGCGTCCACGGTTTCGAGGAGTCACCCATGAGTACCACCAACACGATCCTTCTGACCACCACCGTCGCCGCGACCGCGGGCTACCTGGCCACCAGCGCCTACGCGGTCCACCTGTTCGGCCGCCTGCACATCGACGCCCTGACCGGCCTGGGCAACCGCGAGGCGCTGGGCATCCTGGCCCGCCGCACTACCTCGCGCCGGGGTGGCGCGGTCGGGTTGCTGCTGTTGGACGTCGACAACTTCAAGGCCGTCAACGACACCCACGGCCACGAGGTCGGCGACGTCGTGCTGAAGGTGATCGCCGCGCGCTTGGACTCCCTGCGGCTGCCGGGGGAGCGCGCGGTGCGGCTGCACGGGGACGAGTTCGTGCTGTGGCTCGGTGCGGTGCCCTCAGATGAGCGTGGCCGCATGGTCGCCGCCCTGCGCGTGGCCGCCGTCCGCGCGGCGCTGACGAGGCCGATCGTCGTGGACGGTCTGCGGTTGCACCTCGCGGTCAGCATCGGCGCGCAGACCCTGCTCCGGCGCGGCGTGCAGCTCTCCGCGCTGCTCGCGGGTGCCGATGCGGCCATGTACGCGGACAAGCACGGCCGCCGCCTCACCAGCCTGCCCACCACCGGCCGCCTGCGCGACCACCGCCCCGGACGGGAGAGCGCCTGATGGGCAGCCGGACGCGTCCGATCAGTGAGGTGGTGTTGCCGTGGAACGGGCAGAGCGCGTTCTGCCGCGGCAAAGAGGGCGGGCTGATCGTGTTCGCCTGGCGCGGCAGGCCCGGCGCTGTCCCGCCCGGTCTGGCGACCCGCCGCCAGCTGCGCGCGATTGGCCTGCGCCCCAACGGGCAGGGCGCGCAGGCGCTGCTGTGGTTCCGCCACCGCCGCCCCTACCGCCGCGAAGAGCTGTGCGACCTGTTCCGCGTGGACCTTGCCGCGCCGGTCCGGCCGCTCACCGCCGCCCGGATCTTCGCACTGGACAAGGCGATGGCCGCGCGCCGCTGGTGCCCGCAGTGCGAGCAGGACGTCGGCTACTGCGTGCCCACCTCCTACGGCCGCTGCTGGACCTGCTTTGAGGCCAACGAATGCGTGGAGGCAGCCGCGTGAACGCCCTCAAGGTGCTGTCGTTGTTCTCCGGCATCGGCGGGCTCGAACTCGGCCTGGAACGCGCCGGGATGACCGTGGCCGGGCAAGTCGAGATCGACCCGTACTGCCAACAGGTACTCGAAACCCACTGGCCGGAGGTTCCCCGCCATGACGACGTCCTCACCGCCCCCGAATGGTGGCAGTCCCAGGCCCGTCCCCGCATCGACACCGTTGCCGGCAGGTTCCCCTGCCAGCCCTTCTCCATCGCGGGGGAGCAGCTCGGCATCGACGACCCCCGGTGGATGTGGCCCGCTTTCGCCGACGTCGTACGCGTGGTTCGACCCCGCTACGTCATCGTGGAAAACGTCGCAGCTCTCGTTCGAGATCGAGACGCCTTCAGCTGGGTGCTCAGTGACCTTCACCAGCTCGGGTTCGATGCAGAGTGGACAGTTGTCGGAGCGTGCGCCGTGGGTGCACCACACCGACGACGACGTCTGTTCCTCGTGGCGTACCCCCGTGGCACGCGACTACCGGGGCTACACCGGACGCGACGGCAAATCGATCTGCAACCAGCTCAGCGCGATCTACGGCGGCACTGGCAGACCGAACCCGACGTGGATCGAGTGGCTTATGGGGTTCCCCGCCGACTGGTTGTCGACCCCCTCCGCGCACTCGGCAACGCCGTCGTCCCCCAGCTCGCCGAACACATCGGCCGCCTGATCACCGGACACCGTGACGAGGCGAGCGCCACCACACCTCGCCTCGTCACGGCCCCCACCCACCACCACCGCGAAAGGAGCCGACCGTGAGCACCGACGACAGCTACCTCACTGAGATCCTGCGCATGGCCGCCCGCGGCTGGCACCTCTTCCCGGCCGTGCCCGGCGCCAAGCGCCCGTTCGTCGACCAGTGGGAACAGCGCGCCACCAGCGACCACGGCGTGATCAGCGACTTCTACACCCGCTACCCGCGGCACAACGTCGCCGTGGCCACCGGCCCCTCCGGCCTGGTGGTTGTCGACTGCGACCTGGCCAAGCCCGGCGACGTGGCTCCAGATGGCTTCAACATGCTTGGAGTGGCAACGGGGCTCGATGTCCTGACGCTGCTGGCCGAACGTGCGAACGCCAAGGTTCCGCCCACCTTCACCGTGCGCACGCCCGGCACGGGTGAGCACGGCGGCTACCACCTCTACTTCCGCCCCCCCAAGGGCGTGGCGTTGCGCAATACTGCGGGCACGCTGGGATGGCTCGTCGACACCCGCGCGCACGGTGGCTACGTCATCGCCCCGCCGTCGATCACCCCGACCGGCCGTTACGAGATCATCGACGACCGGCCGCCGATCGAACTGCCCGCCTGGTTGGTCCAGGCACCCGCCGTCAAGCCGTCTACGGCCGTCTCAGCGTCCAGCCAGAGCGTTCCTGCGCAGCGATCCGCGTACTTGGACGCGATCGTGCGCGGCGAGTGCGCCAAGGTCGCAGGAGCGCAGCGAAGCCGCCACAACAAGACCCTCTTCCAGGCCTCCTTGACCCTTGGCCAGCTGGTCGGGGGCAACGAGATGAGCCACCCCGACGCTGCCCACATGTTGGAGCAATCCGCCGCCCACATGGCCGTCGGCGACTGCGACTGCACCACCTCGCAGATCACCGCCACCGTCCAGTCCGGACTCCGGCTGGGCGCCACCAAACCCAGGCAGCTCGACACCCGCGCCGCCTGACACCGGTCCCACCGAAAACCAGGGAGAGATCCATGTCGAAGTGCAGCACGTTCCTGTCCCACCTCGAAACCGCGGTCGAGGCGCTCAACGCCGCCAACGCCACCAAGGGCTTCGAGTTCGCCAAGAAGGACGAGATCACCACCGCCGCGCAGGCCGGTGACCAGATCACCAAGGACCTCACCGACATCCTGCTCGCGATCGACACCGCGCTGAGCAAGCTCGCGGAGGCGGCCCGGGAGCAGGGCATCAAGGCCACCAGCTCGATCGGCGAGGCGAGTGCGGCGTTCTTCACCGCCGGGCGCGCGGTCAACCTGGCCATCAAGCACACGGGCAAGGCAGTCGACGCCTCGCACGCCGTGAACTTCCCGGCCATCAACAAGTAGCGCCACAGCCCGGTACCGGCCGCGCGGCCGGTACCGGGCACCTTCTCCGTCCACTCCAGACACCGCCGTTGGAGGCACCCGATGAACGCGACGAACATGCAGCCGCACGACAGCGGCGCTGCGCGCGTTCTGCGTGCCGTGCCGGACCAGCCCGGACACGTCATCGACGGCTGGGAACAGCCCGTTCCGCTCTCCGGCGCGCACCGCGCGCTGCCCCCGTTCCCTGTCAGCGTCATGCCGGACTGGGTGGCTGACATGGTCAGCGCCGTCACCGAATTCACTCAGACCCCAGCAGATCTCGCCGGGTGCGTTGCGCTGTCCGCACTGTCGACGGCCGCGGCCGGACGCATCAACGTGCGCATCCGACCGGGCTGGGCTCAGCCGGTCAACCTGTTCCTCGCCGTGGCCCTGCCGCCCGGCTCCCGCAAGTCCGACGTGTTCGCGGCCATGGCCGGACCTATCCGCGCCGCGCAGGCCGAACTCGTCGAGCTCGCCCTGCCGCACATCGAGGAGTCCCGCATCCAGAAGGCCGTCGCCGAACGCGAGGCGGACAAGCTGGAGAAGACCGCCAGCACCGCCGACCCCACCTCCATCGGCATGGCCGGAGACGCGGCCCTGCGCGCCCGCGAGATCGCGATCCCCGCGCAGCCCCGCCTCGTAGTGGACGACATCACAGCGGAGAAGGCTGCCACGATCATGTCCGAGCAGGGCGGACGCCTCGCCGTGCTCGCGCCGGAAGGCGGCATCGTCGCCAACATCGCAGGGCGCTACTCCGGCACCCCGAACTATGAGGTCTTCCTACGCGGCCACGCCGGCGAATACCTCGAAGTCGACCGCCAAGGCCGCGAATCCGACTTCATCGAACACGCCTACCTGACCCTCGGACTCGTTGTACAGCCCCAGATCATCCGCGACCTCGGACAGATCAAGGCCGCCAAGGAACGCGGCCTGCTCGGACGCTTCCTCTACTCGCTCCCCGTCAGCACCGTCGGACACCGCGCGATCCGCGTCCCCGAAGTCCCCGAGCACATCAGTGCCACCTACCGCCGACGCCTCGCCGAACTGGTGCTGCACCTTGCGCCACGCGACCTCACCACGATCGACTTCAGCCGCGAAGCGGACGAGGACATGTTCGCGCTACAGACCGAACTCGAACCCCAACTCGCGCCCCGCGGCGACCTGCACCACATCACCGACTGGGCAGCCAAGTACGCGGGCACCGTCGCCCGTCTCGCCGGACTCCTGCACCTCGCCGACCGACCCACCGACCAGTGGGCCACCGAGATCACCAGCGACACGTTCAGGCGCGCCCGCACCCTCGGGTCCTACTACCTCACGCACGCCCTCGGGGCGTTCGACTACATGGGCAACGACGAAGCGACCGACGACGCGCGCGCCGTACTCACGTGGATCGAACGGCACGGCCCCGTGAGCTTCACCGTCCGCGAGCTGTTCACCTCGATCACCAGGGGACGGTTCCGCAAGGTCGCCGACCTCTTGCCCGCCCTCGACCTTCTTGAACAGCACTTCCACGTCCAGCGGGCACCCGATCCCGAGCGCAGCGGACGAGGACGCAAGCCAAGCCCAACCTACTTCGTCCACCCTGCCCACCGGCAGGCCACCCGATGACCCCGCCGCAGAAACCGCAGAAACCGCAGAATTCCTCGGATAGGTGGGTCTGCGCTGGTCAGCGGTACTGCGGGCGACCAAGTCAGGTCTGCCGCAGAAAGCCGCAGAATTGCCGCACAAATACCCAGCAGCCAGGAGGAGCGGCCGTCCCTGCGTCACGAGCAGAGGCCTCGTGACGCTGGCTCGCGGGCCACCCGCGGGGCGTCTCGAATTCTGCGGCAATTCTGCGGTTTTCTGCGGCAACACCGTCAAGATCACTGAAACCACCTCTGAGCTGCGCAAACCCGCACCCTTCGTGAATTCTGCGGATTCTGCGGTTTCTGCGGCAGACCACCAGCGCCCGAGACCGGGGAGCACCCATGACCGACCAGCAGCCCGCCCTCATCTCCGTCCCCGCGGCGGCCGAACTCCTCGGCATCAGCCGAGCCTCCGCATACCGCTACGCCGACGCCGGCCAGCTGCCCGGCGTGAAGCGGTTCGGCCGACGCGTCTACGTCGTCCGCGCCCGCCTCGCGGAGTTCCTGGAGTCCGACCAGCAGCTCTCCCCGGAGGCCGACGCAGCATGACCAAGAGGAAGCCGACGCGCCGCAAGGTGAAGGGCAGCGTCTTCAAGCGCGGCAACACCTGGACGTACTCGTTCGACGGCGAGAAGCACCCGTTGACGGGGGAGCGGCAGCAGATCCGCAAGAGCGGGTTCGCAACCGAAGACGACGCATGGGAAGCGATGGAGCAGGCACAGGCGGAGGTCGCCACCGAGACCTACGTCAAGCCGTCCAGGGCCAAGGTGGCCGACTTCTTCGAGCGTTGGTTCCCGCACGTGCGCATCACCACCGAGCCGACGACCGCTGCCAACTACGAGCAGCTGGCGAGGGCGTACGTCCTGCCGTGGATCGGGAAGCGGCCGATGCAGGAGATCGTGCCGTCCGTGATCGCGGCGCTCTACGAGCACCTGTTGCGGGAGGGGCGCCGCAAGCGCGACACGAACTGGGAGATGTTCGAGCTGTGGGAGGACGCCCGGCTCAGTAAACGAGAGATTAAGCCGCGTGAGGTCGCGGACAAGGTCGGAGTCTCGTATGCCGCTGCGCGTAGGGCTTTCCATCGCTATGGGGTCGGTCGCGTGCCCATCCCGACGGGAAAGGGACTGGCGCCCAAGACGGTCAAGAGCGTGCACATCATGCTCGGCTCCGCCATGACCACCGCGTTCAAGTGGGAGTACGTCGGCCGAAGCCCGATGGACCGCGTGACCGCGCCCTCGGTTCCTCGTCGGTCCCACAACACGTGGGAACCCGAGCAGCTGACGAGGTTCCTGGAGGTGGCTCGCCCGGAACGGCTGTACGCGCTGTGGGTGCTGGTGTCGGCCACCGGGATGCGGCGCTCCGAGCTGTGTGGGTTGACCTTCGCCGCGCTCGATCTCGATGCTGCGGTCGTCCGTATGAAGGCAACGCGCGTCGTCGCGGGTGGCTCGGTCAGAAATGGCACCGGGAAGAGCACGAAGAGCCGTCGGCAGATCGCGCTCGACAAGTTCACGGTCGCGGTGCTGCGCCGGCACCTTGCACAGGTGGAGGAGGAGAAGGAGGCGTTCGGCAGCGGATACCAGGATCACGGCCTGGTCTTCTGCTGGGAGGACGGCCGGCCGATCTACCCCGACACGGTCACCGAGCAGTTCAACCGGCTCGTGGACCGCGCCAAGGTGCCGCTCATCCGGCTGCACGACGTCCGGCATACCTACGCCACGATCTCGCTGCGGTCCGGGGTCCACCCGAAGATCGTGAGCAGTCGACTCGGTCACGCGACGGTCGCCTTCACCCTCGACACCTACACCGAGGACATCCCGGACCTCGATGCGGGAGCCGCGGAGAGCATCAGTGGTCTATTTCTGCCGAAGGAGGCCGACTGACCTTGTAGACCCCGTTTGTGTACGGATTTGTGTCCCGCAGGCCGGTGCGGGGAGTTCTTGGCGTGCGCGAAAAGCCAGAAGGCCCCTGACCTTTGCAGGTCAGGGGCCTTCTGGCTGAAATGGGCGATACTGGGATCGAACCAGTGACCTCTTCGGTGTGAACGAAGCGCTCTCCCGCTGAGCTAAACGCCCGTGTTCTATTGTGTTGCTTGCCCCGCTCTCGCGGTGTGGGGATAGCTTACAACATCATCAACGAGAACCAAAAATCGGGCTGTGCAACCAGGGCCAGTCGAGGCCCAGCCAGCCTCCTACCAGGGCGAACACGTTGAGGAAGTAGCAGGTGACGAGGACGATGGCGCAGACGCCTGCCATCACGAGGCCTCGGACCCAGGAGGGTTGGCGCTTCAGCCAGGCGACCCAGCGGTCGTAGTAGCGCTTGGCGAACTTGAGGACTTTGCCTGCCCACTCGAACTCCGTGGCGAGGATGGCCAGGCCCGCGAAGACGACCAGCCAGCCTGGGCCTGGGTACGGGATCATGATGATGCCCGCGATCAGCACCAGGCCGCCGATCACGCCCACGCCGATGCGGTAGGCCAGGTTCAGCGCCGGGTTGCGGTGGAACCAGTGGCGCCAGCCCTTGTGTTCGTCGGGCTTCGCCTTGGGCTTCGTCATGTGTCGATCATCCTGTTGGGACTCAGGCGGGTGCAACCTGGCCGCCTGCCAGCACTTCCGACGGGCTTGTCGGTGCTTGGCGGCCTGGTTCTAGGGACACCGCGAAGGTCGTGTGTTTGTGGGCGTCGGCGGACCAGGTCAGCAGTTGCGGGTCGCTTGTGCCGGCTCGTACGTCGAACACCGCCAACGGTACCGGCGCGGGCGTGCTCGCACCCCAAACTACGTAAACGTGGCCCGAGTCGTTCGGTTTCAGGTTCATCGGCATCACCGCGCCCGAGGTGGGGTTGGAGAGGACGACGGCCACCTCGTCGCCTGCCGTGGTGCGGAGGACGGCCCTGTTGGTGGCCGGGTTCGCGGCCAGGGAGAGGGCCTTGTTCAGGTCGTCGGTGCGGGCTTCTGCGGCCGTTACCTCGGTGGAGAGTTGGTTTACGCGCACGCCCAGGTAGCCGCCGCCTGCCAGTACGGCTGCTACTGCTGCCGCGGCCAGCAGTGCTCGGCCTGTGCGGCGGCGGTGTTGGGGGCGCAGCGGGGTTACGGCCGCGTGCCGTGGTGCGTGGACCGCGGGTGGTTCTTGGGGGATGTGCTGGATCTGGTCCATCAGCCTCGCGCGGAGGTGGGCTGGTGGTTGTTCTTGGCGGACCGCGCCGCCGATGCCCGCCAGCACCTCCTGCGTCGCCTCCACGGTGCGTTGGCACGTCGTGCAGGTCGGCAGGTGGTCGCGGACCAGTGCTTCCTCGTCGGGCTCCAAGGAGTGCATCGCCCAGCCGACGGCGAGCTCCTCTTGAGCGCACAGGTCGCCGTTCACCGGTGAACTCCTGTCGTCTCGCCGGTTTCTCCGGCCCACAAGTTCCCCAACGTGCCTCTTAGACGTCTTATCGCAGCGAACGTGCGCGATTTCACAGTGCCGAGCGGGACGCCTGTCAGTTTTGCCACTTCGCACTGCGTGTAGCCACCCAGATAGGCGAGGGCTATCACTTGGCGCTGTTCTTCCGGCAACGTATGGAGCGCCGCTCTGACCTCGGCGCTCACCACGCTGACCAACGCCGCGTGGTCCGATCCCTCCACTGGAGGGGACGCGTCGTCGGTGAGGGGAACAGTTCGGCGGCGTTGCGTGTTCTCTTTACGTACGGCGTCGACCGCGCGGTGGTGCACCAAAGTCATCAACCAGGTGCCGAAGCTGCCGCGGGCGGGGTCGAACCTGGCGGGGTGCCGCCAGAGTGCGAGGAAGGCCTCCTGGACCACGTCCTCGGCGAGTTCCGGGTCCACGCAGATGCGCCTGGCCAGGGAATATGCTGGTGTGCCGTACCTGTCGTACAGCTCACCGAACGCCGTCCGATCGCCCTGTGCGAGTCTTTGCACGAGCTCGAAGTCGGTCGGCCGGCCGTCGCTCGACGCAACGGTTGGGCCGGGCGAGTCAGCCACCAGAGATGTCCTCACGTCCAACATTCGCGCAACAGCCGGTACCGGGTTCAGGTTAGACCCAGCAAGATGGGGGGCGCTGGACATCTGCTGAGGAGCGAGGAGGACACGGAGTGCGTGCACGCGGTCGCGTTCCGGAGTCGAACTGACCCGATGGGGTGATCTGACCCCGTTTCGCGAGCGTTCCTCGCCACAGGCACGTCACAACTGAGGTGCTCGGTCGTTTCATTGACCGGGAAGGGAGAAGAGGGTAACGACGATGCGCAACGATCACGTGACGCTCCGCTCGACAGCGGTCTTCGACCTGCTGGCACCGAGGACCCCTGCGGTCCCGGTTCAGGTGGAGCTGCGATATGACACAAAGGACCCGTACGCGGTTGTCGCCGCGTTCCGCACCGGCCGCGCCGGTTGGGTCGAGTGGGTTTACGCCCGCGACTTGCTCGCCGACGGTCTGATCGCCGACGCCGGTGACGGTGACGTCCGGATCCGCCCCGCCGCCGACGACCCCGAGGTCGTCGTGATCGAGCTGAGCTCGCCGTCCGGACACGCCATGTTCGAGGCGTCCGCCCAGGAGCTCGCCGACTTCCTCGACCGGACCTACGACGTCGTCGTGCCGGGCAACGAGCACCTGTGGGTCAACGTCGACGAGGCGCTCACGCACCTCATCTCGAACGACCTGAGCTGAGAAACCCGAGGTAGGGGGCCCGCGAAGGCGAAGCGGGTACCCCCGGTGAAAAGCGGTTGAACCCCTCGTATAAGGTTGTTTCAACATCATGAAGTCAGTGATGTACGCGGATGTAGCGCAGTTGGTAGCGCATCACCTTGCCAAGGTGAGGGTCGCGAGTTCGAGTCTCGTCATCCGCTCTGTGGTTCCACGGCGTTCACGCGTCGTGGGGTCATGCTCCTGGCGGAGTGGCCGAGTGGCTTAGGCAAGGGCCTGCAAAGCCCTGTACACGGGTTCGATTCCCGTCTCCGCCTCGGACGATTAGCTCAGCGGGAGAGCACTACCTTGACACGGTAGGGGTCACAGGTTCAATCCCTGTATCGTCCATCGAAGATCAGTGGGGCCAGGTGCACAGCGCACCTGGCCCCACTGTCGTTTCCGGACTCCGAGGCCGCCGGCACGCTCAAGATCAGCCGATTTGGAACTTCGGGGGAGCGTCGGATAAAGTTCACCTCGCACCACGGGAAACCGGGGAGCAACGCGGATGTAGCGCAGTTGGTAGCGCATCACCTTGCCAAGGTGAGGGTCGCGAGTTCGAGTCTCGTCATCCGCTCGGACGATTAGCTCAGCGGGAGAGCACTACCTTGACACGGTAGGGGTCACAGGTTCAATCCCTGTATCGTCCACTCTGGACAAGAAGCCCTCGATCATCATGATCGGGGGCTTCTTGCTGTTCGGGGACAAGGGGCAGTTGTCCGCCCAGTTATTGTCCATTTTTTGGTCCGAACCCCCGAAAATGCCCACTTTTTTGTCTTTTATCGACGGTGTGGTCGCATCTACCGTGATGCGCTGTGTCCTACAAGTACGATTTCTTCATCAGCTACAGCCGCAAAGGCACTGTGCAGAAGTGGCTGTTGACGCACTTCTACAAGAAGCTCGTCGAGTACCTCGCTGACGAGTGCGCTCCGGCGCCGCGGGTGTACATGGACCGCACCATGCCGCGGGCCGTGGAGTGGGCGCACAACCTGGAGAACTCGCTGCGCCACAGCAAGATCATGATCCAGCTGCTGACGCCGCCGTACTTCGAGTCCGAGTGGTGCATGGCGGAGCTGGAGAGCATGCACCAGCGCGAGGCGATGCTCGGCCTGGCCGGCGCGGACATCTCCCAGGGGCTCATCTACCCGATCCTCTACGCGGATTCCGAGAACTTCCCGGACATCGGGCGAATGCGTTCCTGGCAGGACTTCAAGGAATACGCGTACGCGGAGGCGGTTTATCAGGACTCCGTCGACTACCTCGCATTCTGTCGTCAGGTGCGGGTGCTGGCGCGTGATCTGGTGCAGCTGGCGAAGCAGGTGCCGCCGTGGAGTCCTGACTGGCCGATCGTCGAACGGCCGAATCCCGTGATCATCCCGCCGCCCCCGTTACCGAGGTTCGAGTGATGACCGGAACCGTGATCACGTTCTACTCCTACAAAGGTGGCGTCGGGCGCAGTTTCACCCTGGCCAACACCGCGGTCCTGCTCGCGCGCTGGGGATATCGCGTGCTCGTCGTCGACTGGGACCTCGAAGCGCCCGGTCTGCACCTCTACTTCGGACCGCACCTCGCCCAGAAGCCGCGCAGCGGGGTCGTCGACATCGCCCAGGAGTTCCTCAACGGCGTGCGGACGCCGAGTGCGCACGAGGTCCGGGTCCAGGTCGACGGCGTTCTCGACCTCATCGCGGCCGGCGGCGTGGACGAACACGGCCTCGACGACTCCTACGCGCGCCGGATGCAGGCGCTCGACTGGGAGGAGCTGTACCGCAGGGGGTTCGCGGCCCACCTGGAGGAGTACCGCGAGGAGTGGACCGCCAAGTACGACTTCGTCCTGATCGACAGCCGCACCGGCGTCTCGGACATCGCGAGCATCTGCACGGCCCAGTTGCCGGACCGCCTCGTCGTCGTGTTCACCGCGAACGACCAGAACCTCAACGACGTCGTGGGCATCGCGCGCCTCGCCGACAAGGCCAGGGACCGCCTGCCCTACGACCGGCCGCGGCACCAGGTGATGCCGGTGCTGTCCCGGCTCGACAACCGCATGGAGTACGAACGCGCCGAGACGTGGCAGAAGAAGTGCGCCGAGGTCGTCACGCCGCTGTTCCGCAACTGGCTGGTCAAGTCGGTGACCCCGGAGCAGATGCTGCGGCACGTCACCGTCCCCTACATCTCCTACTGGAGCTTCGGCGAGCTGCTGCCGGTGCTGGAGGAGCTGCAGCCGTCGTCCGACCAGATCTCCTACGCCCTGGAGACGGTCGCCGCGGTGATCGCGCAGGAGTTCGACCGGACCGACCTGCTCACCGACAACCGCGACGCCTACGTGACCGCCGCCCGTTTCCAGCGCCGCAAGTTCGACCTGGACCTGCTGGTGTCGAGCCCTCGGACGTTGTGGCCCACCAGCACAGCGTTGATCACCGAGCTGCGGTTGCTGGGCATCACGGTGGATCGGTCGGTATCCGGTGATCCTGAGATCCTCGACCAGGCGGAGGACGTCGCCGAGCACCTGTGCCTGGTGGTGGCCGACGAGCTGAGCCGCTGGCAGCTGACCGAGGCGGAACGGTTCGTGCGCCGCACGCTCGGCCCGGACGGCGCCCAGCGGCAGATGTTCTGCCTGCTCACCCGCGGCACGGACCGCGACCGGCTGCCCGGCTTCCTGCGCAGCCTCCAGCACCTGGAGTTCGACCCGGCCATCAGGCCCGTGCGCGTCGCACGGGCGTTGCACGACCTCATCAAGTCCACGCCCGCGGCCGAGACCGAACCCGATCACGAGGCGCTGCTGAACGCCGAGGCCGCGCTGAGGGAACTGCCGGAGCAGCTGCCGTACGCCGGGCGGTTCGCGCTGGTCGAGGAGACGGTCCGGGGGATGGCCGGGGCGCTGGACGACGGCGACATGGAGCTGCTGCGGGACCGGTCCGCCGACCTGCTGCTGCTCAGCAAACCCCATCGCAACGGGTCGGGCGCCGAGGTGCCTGCCCGGTTGCGCGGCGAGGCGAGCGCGTTGCTCGCCCGCATCGAGCGACGAATCACCGCGTTCACCGACTGAAAGGGCGGCGTGATGCCGGAGACGTACGCACCCAGCGCCAGGGCGGCACTGGTCCAGCTGATGCTGGAGGATCGGATGATCCCCAACGTCGAGCTGCTGAAGCAGTACAAGATCGAGCTCGGCAAGGACGACCGGGAGGCCCTCAACGAGGACGGTCTCATCGAGACGGTCAAGGAGGGACGCAGGTACGTCCACCGCATCACGGACAAGGGCACCGCCTGGTGCCTGAACGACCTCATGGAGGGGGAGACGTCGGTGCGGGGACCGCTCGCGAGGGTGCAGGCCGCCGTGTTGAAGCGGGTGCTGCGGTTCCTGAACGGCCGGGGGTCGCTCGCCGAGGCGGTGCGGACGCAGCAGGACCTGGAGGACGTGATCCGGGGCGTCTACCTGGAGCTGGGCGACGGCTACCAGGACTGGGTACGGCTCGCGAAGCTGCGGCCACGGCTCGACGCAGGACGCGACGAGGTCGACGAGACGCTGCTGAAGATGGTCAAGGGTGGTGACGCCCACCTGGTTCCCGACTCGAACCGCAAGGTGCTGACGGAGGAGGACCACCAGGCCGCGATCCGCATCGGCGACGAGGACAAGCACCTGCTGGCGATCGAGGAGTCATGACCGAGCATCTGCGCGAGGCGTTGGCGGTCGTGCGCTTCAACTCCGCCGAGACACCCGACGACGTGTGGCACGCCTCGCCCTTCCACGTCGAGGGATTGCACACCAGGGCCGAACATCGCCTGAGAGCCGGGATCGCGGACGCCAGGGCGAGCGCCGGGCCTAGCATCGGCGGGCTGGTGCTGCAGGGCGAGAAGGGCGTCGGCAAGACGCACCTGCTCGGGTCGGTGCGCAGCACGGTCCAGGAGCACGGCGGCTACTTCTTCCTGGTCGAGGTCACGTCCGGCAAGGCGTTCTGGGACGACATCGCCGACGCCATGCGCAGCGAGCTCCGGCGCGCGAACGACGCGGGCGACATCCAGCTCGCCGTGTTGCTGACGCAGCTGTGCAGGGGAGCCGACGTGTCCGCGGACGTTGCGCGGGCGGTGACGGGGGAGGCGCAGCTGACGCCCGAACACCTCCGGACGTTCCTGCACGCGCTGCGGAGGGTGGACAGCCGGATCGCCGTCGAGTGCGGGGACGCGATCCGGGCGCTCGTGCTGTACGCGTCGGAGTACTCCGACGTCGGCAGGTCCTACCTGAAGGGCGTGGACGAGTCGAGCGACGAGCGGCGGCGCTGGGGGCTGCCGGTCGAGGCCAACCCGTCGCGCACGCTGGTCAGGGACATCTCGCGGGTGCTCGCGATGACGGGGCCGTGCGTGATCGCCGTCGACCAGCTGGACACGCTGGTGAACAAGGGGCAGGACGTGACCGGGGAGGCGGTGACGAACCCCGAGCTGGTGCAGGAGATCGCCGAGATCGCGGACGGGCTGATGCAGCTGCGCGAGACCACCCGGCGGACGATCACCGTGGTGGCTTGCCTGCCGAACACGTGGAAGCTGCTGAAGTCGATCGCGAGCGACACCGTCGAGGACCGCTTCACCACCACACCGATCCTCGCGTCGATCGCGGATCCCGTACTGGGTAAGCGGTTGCTGGAGAAGTGGCTCGGCGTCATGTACCAGCGCAACGGCATCGTGCCGCCGCACCCGACCTGGCCCGTGGCACCGAGTGCGTTCGAACCGGCGAACTGGTCCTCCCGCACGCCGCGGCAGCTGCTCAAGCGGGTGCACCAGCACGCCGAGGCCTGTTTGTACGGGGACATCAGGGAGCTCACGTCGTTCGACGAGGACCGGCAGGCCGAGGTCGCGCCGGCACCCGTCGCCGGGCCCGAGCCGGACTACCTGGCCGAGTTCGACGCGCGGTTCGCGCACCTCAGGAAGACGGCCGGGATCGCCGCGGCGGACATCCGGCCGCACAACGAGGACGAGGTCGTGCCGGCGTTGTTGCTGGCCGGGCTGAAGTCGTGGATCACGGAGGTGGGCAACGACGAGCTGAGGTGGCATCCGGAACCCCATTCGGACGACATGGGGCTGCACGCCGGCCTGCGGCTCACGGTCAACGAGGAGCTGGACACGCAGGAGCGGTGGGGGTTGCGGTTCATCGCCAGCAGTCACGGGAACCGGGTGCTGCGGAAGCTGCGGGACGCCCGTGCCGCGGCCGAGGGGTCGCACGGTGCGAGGGGACGGCATCTCGTCATCATTCGCAACGGCGCCAAGGGATGGACCGGGGCGGTGACGCGGCGGCAGGTGGCCGAGCTGGAGGAGGCGGGTGGGCGGTGCGTCGACATCACGGACGACGACCTGCGGACGTTCAGCGCCCTCAAGGAGATCTGCGCGGTGCACACGCACCAGCTGCTGGCGTGGCTGGTGGCGCGGAAACCCGCCAGCGCCACGACCTTCCTGCGCTCGGTGCTGCCCGACCAGGAGCGGACGGCGGCGGGGCACCAGGAGACCCGGCCGCCGCCGCGGGACGGTGCGATCGTGCTCGGGATGGACGGGGAGGTCCGGATCGAGCTGGAGTCGTTGCGCAAGCACGTGATCGTGTTCGCGGGGTCGGGGAGCGGGAAGACGGTGCTGCTGCGGCGGATCGTCGAAGAGTGTGCGGTGCAAGGGGTCTCGGCGATCGTGCTGGATCCCAACAACGACCTGGCGCGGCTGGGTGATGCCTGGCCGCAGGCGCCGGGGGACTGGCGGGACGGGGACGCGGCGCTGGCCGCCGAGTACCTCGCCGGCACCGAGGTCGTGGTGTGGACGCCGGGACGGGCCGGTGGGCGCCCGCTGAGTTTTCACCCTCTGCCTGATTTCGCTTCGGTGCGCGGGGATGAGGACGAGTTCGGGGCCGCCATCGAGGCCGCGGTGGCCCGGTTGGTGCCGCACGCCCGCATCGGCACCGGGACGAAGTTCGCGGTGCGGGCGCGGGCCGTGCTCAAGGAGGCGTTGCGGTACTACGCGCGCAAGGACCGGCGGGACCTCAACGGGTTCGTGGACCTGCTCGCCGAACTGCCGGAGGGTGTCAGCAAGCTGCACTCGGCGGAGGCCACGGCGGCCGACCTCGCGGAGACGCTGCGGGCGGCCACCGTCAACGACCCCCTGCTCGCGGGAGAAGGGGAACCGACCGATCCCGGTGAGTTGTTCCAGCCGCGGCAGGGGAAGAAGGCGCGGATCTCCGTCATCAGCTTCGTCGGGTTGCCGTCCGACGAGCAGCGGCAGGGGTTCATCAGCCAGTTGCAGCTGGAGGTGTTCGCCTGGATCAAGAGGAATCCCGCCAGTGACCGGCCGCTCGGTGGGCTGATGGTGATGGACGAGGCGCAGACGATCGCGCCTTCCGGGCAGGCCACGGCCAGTACGCAGACGACGATTCTGCTGGCGTCGCAGGCACGCAAGTACGGGTTGGGGCTGGTGTTGGCCACTCAGGCGCCGAAGGGCGTGCACAACCAGGTCACGGGGAATGCGACCACGCAGTTCTTCGGGCGGTTGAACAGTCCGGCGCAGATCGCCGCGGCGACGGAGATGGCTCGGGCCAAGGGGAGTTCGATCGCGGACATCTCGCGGTTGGAGCGCGGGCAGTTCTACGTCACGGGGGACGGGTTCGGGTTCCGGCGGATGCTGGCGCCGTTGTGCCTCAGTCATCACCCGCCCAGCCCGTTGCGGCTGGAGGAAGTGGTGGAGAGAGCCAGGAAATGAGCAAGGGCGGTGTCCCCCGGACTGGGGGACACCGCCCTTTTTTGCGTCAGAGCGACGAGAGCATGGTCTCGATTCGTTGCCACAGCGCGGGGAGCTGGACGTCTCCCAGGACGACGAAGTTCACCGGGGCGTCGTCGCGGACCTCCACCGCGTAGACCGCGTTGTCGGTGCGGTCGACGCTCACGGTGATGGTGCTGCCGGCGAGGTGCACCGTGCCGGACAGGCCGCGCTGGGTGAGGGTGGCGGGCGCGGCGGCGAACTGTTCGGCCAGGCGACGCAGCGAGGTGCTGCCGGCGTCCCCGCTGTCCGCGGTGCTGTCGGCCTCCGCGGCGTCCGCACTGCCCACGGTGACGCGGTCGCGGCCCTCGGTTTCGGCGGCCTCCACGCGGGACACCAGGATGTCGACCAGGTGCTCGTCGGCGCGCAGGTAGGCCACGTGCGGGTTGTCCGGCTCGTCGCCGGTCAGGACGGGCAGGACGTGCCCGTCGCCGTTGCGCACCTCGTCCACTGTGGACACGAACGGGACGATGAAGCGCACCTGAGCCGGCGGCGGGTCGTTGCCCTCCAGCACGGTGAGGCCTCGTTCGCGGCACGCCCGTGCCACCTCTGCTGCCACGGCGCGCTGGTCCTCGGCGAACGACACGGCGATGTCGTAGGTCGCGGATTCGATCACTCCACCCTCCTCGCGGATAGCCGGCCGGCGGCCGGGTGCGCGGAGCGTTCACGACCGGTGTCGACCAGAAGTGGATGAGGAGTGGACGTGTTGACCACTTCGGTGGGCAACGGGAAACACCTGGTTCGGGGCTTTTCGAAGACGAATGCTCGAAGGGTGCTCGCAAATGGCGAGCGAAATCCGGAAATCAATTCCGAACACCTTCGGGAGATTCGCCATGTCCAAAATCGTGTCCAGTTTCGTCGCGGGTGGCGCCACCCTGGTGACCGCACTGGCGGTCGCCGCCTCCCTTTCCGGTGGCGTCGCGGCCAACGCGGACGACACCCCGCCGCCGCCTCCCACGACGACCACCACGGAGACCCAGGACGGCCACGGCAACCCGTGGTTCGGCTGAGCTGACGCGAATGCGCCCCGGCCATTTCTTGGAAAAGGCCGGGGCGATTGCGGTGGAACACTCTGGATGATGTACTCGGTGGACGTCGGAGCGGGAGGCAATCGTGTCCGAGAGTTTTGGTGAGTTGCTGCGCGCGCACCGCGTCGCGGCCGGGTTGTCGATGGGTCAGCTGGCCAAGCTGATCCATTACAGCAAGGGCTATCTCAGCAAGATCGAGAACGATCTCAAACCGCCCACGCCGACGATCGCGCGGCTCTGCGACGGCGTGCTCGACGTCGGTGGCCTGCTGGTCGAGGCCGCCACCGCGGGACCGTCCCCGCGCGACGTCCGGGGGCTGGGCCGGCGCCAGGTGCTGGTGGCCGGAACGATGCTCGGTGTCGGCGCGTTCACCGGCGGCGCGCGCACGGTGCCGGACGAACAGGTGATCGCCGGGATGCGCACGTCGTTCGAGCAGTTGCGGGGCATCGGGTTGCGTGCCAGTCCGCAGGTGGTGCTCGATCCGTTGCACGCCCTGCAGCAGACGGTGCACGGCCTCGCGCGGGAGAGCTCCGGGCCCGTGGGCGACCGGCTCCTGCGGCTCGCCGCGCGCATCGCCGAGTACACCGGCTGGATGTGCCAGGAGGCGGGCGACGAGCAGGGCGCGCTGTCCTGGACCCGGCACGCGTCCGAACTCTCCCGGGCCGCGGGAGATCCGGACATCGCGAGCTACGCGTTCGTGCGGGAGGCGGGCATCGCGCTCTACCGGCAGGACGCGCCCGCCACGATCAACCTCGCCCAGCAGGCGCAGTGGATCGGACGGGCGGGATCGCGCATCCTCGCCCTGGCCGCGCGGAGGGAGGCGCAGGGCCACGCGCTCGCGGGCGACCGCACCGCCGCGGAACGCGCGTTCGATCTCGCCGCCGGCCGGATGGAGTCCGTTGTGGACGGTCCGTACCCGGTGCTCGGGTCGACCGCGCCCGACCCCCTGGAACTCGCCAGGGGGTGGGCGCTGTCCGACCTCGGGCTCAACGCCGAGGCCGCGGACCTGCTGGACCGCCAGCTCGCCCTGGTGCCGGCCACGTCACGGCGCACGCTCGCCCGGTTCCGCGTGCGGCGGTCACTCGCCCTCGCGTTGTCGGGAGAGGTCGACGAGAGCTGCCGCACGCTCGCCGCGGCCCTGGACGACGCGGCCCACGTCGACTCCGCGACCGTGCGGACCGACCTGCGGCAGCTCGCCAGAACCCTGGGCCGCTGGCACAGCCACGGCGCCGTGCGCGAGATCTACCCCGAGCTGAAGCGACAGCTCAGTCACCGCTGACCGCACCCGCACGTCAGCGCCTCCCGTTCCTGCCGCACCTCCTCGGCCTCCGGCTGGCCCAGCTCGCGGAACACCGCTTCGGCCGCGTCCCAATGGGGCGCGGCCCGCCCGTGCTCTCCCATGGCGTGCAACGTTCGTGCGGCACCGATCTCGGCGTCGGACTCGTGCGTGCGGTCGCCGGTGTCCTTCGCCAGATCCAGCAACGACCGGTAGAGCCGCAGTGCCACGCCGAGGTTGCCGCGGTCCCTTTCCGTGGCGGCCCGGTCGCGCAGGAGACCTCCCCGCAGGATCAGGTCGTTGAGTCCTGCGGCGGCCTGGTCTGCCAGGTCGTGGTGGTGCATCGCCTCGGGGAACCGGCCGGCGAGCCGGTGGGCGTCCGCGATGTTGGTCAACGCGAAGGCGGCCACGCAGTCGTCTTCGATCTCGACCGCGATCTCGTGCGCCTCCAGGTGGTGGGGGATGGCCTCGTCGAACTTCCCGAGGTGTTGCAGGTTCGCGCCGAGATTGTTCAGCGCGTGGGCGAGTCCCTGGTGGTGCCCGACCTGCCGCAGGAATCCCGCTGCGGCCTCCTGCTGCCGCACCGCGACCACGTACCTGCCGTGCAGTTCGTTGAGGTAGCCGAGCGAGCTCAGCGCGTGCGCCTGGCCGCGCAGGTCGCCGCACTGCTCGTACTTCTCCCGCGCCGCTTCGAACACCTCCAAGGCGTCGTCGTGCGCGCCGAGTTGCATCGTCGGCAGACCGATCGCGAGCAGCGCCGCAGCTTCACCGGCCACGTCACCCACGCGCGTCCAGCTCGCCAGCGCCTGTTCGGCGAGTTCACGGGCCATGGCGTGCCGGCCACGTCGGCAGTGGGCGAACGACAGGCGGTACGACACGTGGGCGCGGCCGTGGTCGTCCTTCGGCTGCACCGGACTGACGGCCTCGATCCAGTCGTCGAGCCTGTTGGCGGTGTTGAAGTACCGCCAGATCAACGAGGCGAGCAGCCATCCGCGATCGGGGCCCGCCTGGCTGATGGCGGCCATCAGGTTGTCGCGTTCGGCGGTGATCCACGCCAGCGCCTCGGCCTCGCCGGTGAACCTCAGCGCCCGCGGGCTCGTGAGCTCGACGGCGGGCAGGGCGGCGCTGTCGAACGGGTACGCGACGCGCACGGCGTCCGCCAGCGTCACGAGGTAGAAGTCCAGCAGCCGCTCCAACGCGCCCGCGGCCGGGGGTTCGAGCGAGGCGAACTCCTTGATGGAGTCCAGCATCTGGTAACGCTCCGGCGCGACCTCTTCGAGCAGGCACACCTCGTGCAGGTCGTGCAGCAGCCTGCGGGTGACAGCGATGTCGCGGCCGATCAGAGCGGCGGCGCCGACGAGCTCGACGTCGGGTCCCGGCAGGTGGCCGAACAGGCGGAAGACCTGTTGCTGGTCGGTGTCGAGCTGCCGGTAGGAGGCGTGGACGGCGGCGCCGTCGCCCTGCCACGGACCGGTCTCGTCGAGCTGGCCGAGCAGGTAGTCGAGCGACCACCGGTCGTGCTTGCGCAGCATGGCCGCCGCGACCGTGATCGACACCGGCAGGTAGCCGCACCGCGCGACGAGCCCCGCCACGTCCGCCGACTTCGCGCGCACCCGCTCCGACGGGCCGATGAGCCGCTGGAACAACGCCGAGGCGTCCTCCGCGGGCAACGGCGCGAGCCGCACGTGCTCGGAGATGTCCGGCTCGCCCATCCTGCGGCTCGTGACGATCGCGAAGCAGTCCGGGTTCTCCGGCAGCAACGGCCGGATCTGGTCCGGTGACACCGCGTTGTCCAGCACCACCAGCGTCTTCGTGCCGTAGAGGTGGGTCTGGTAGACGGTGGCCTTGCGCCCCACCGTGTCCGGGATCTGCTCGGCGGGCACGCCGAGCTCGGTCAGCAGGTGGGTCAGCGCCTCGGAGACCGACAGCGGTGCCAGGCCGGGGGTGAAACCGTTGAGCCGCACCAGGAGCTGCCCGTCCGGGAACCGGTGGCGCAGCTGGTGCGCCGACTCCACGGCCAGGCCCGTCTTGCCGACGCCGGGCGGGCCGCTGATCCACACGGCGCGCCGTTCGTCCGATCCCGCGGCGGCCGTCGCGATCGTGGCGAGCTCCTCCGCGCGGCCGGTGAACCCGCCGGGACGGGACGGCAGCGAGCTGCCCGGTTCGCCTCGCCGGGCGCGTTCCGCGAGGTTGCGCAGCACGGTTCCCGGCTCGAGTCCCAGCCCGGCGAGTGCGGCGGAGGCGGCGTCGAACGCCTTGATCGCGCCCGCCCGGTCGCTGCCCGCGATCAGCGCCCGCATCAGCAGTTCCGCGTACTTCTGGTTCTCCGGGGCCGTGCGCACGGCGCGGCGCATGCGGTCGCGGGCGGAGCGGTGGTCACCGGAGAGCAGCTCCAGTTCGGCGAGGTCGCCGAGCGCGTCGAGGTACGTCTCGTCCGGCAGGATGACGTCGGCGCCGCCGACCCTGTCGATGTCGATGTCCGCGAGGAAGTCGCCGCGCCACAACGCCACCGCCTCGCGCAGCAGGTCGACGGCCTGGCGCTGGTCGTTGTCCCGCTGCGCGAGGGCCGCGGCGGTGCGCAGGCGTTCGAAGCGCAGGACGTCGATGGCGTCCTCGTCGACGCGCAGCACGTAGCCGGTGGGGGTCCGCTCGATCTCCGCGTCGGTCCCGTCGAACGCCTTGCGCAGCTTGTTGATGTATCCGCGCACCAGCGTCCGGCGTTCCGGCTGCTCGGGCCAGACGACCTCGGTGATGCGTTCGGGTGACACAGGTCTGTTCGCGTTGAACAGCAGTACTACGAGGATGAAGCGTTGTTGCTGGTCCCCCAACGGTACGGCGGTGTGGTCGTGCCACGCCTCCAGTGGTCCCAGCATTCGAAATTCCACGCTGCCTCCTGGTCTGAAGCCTCGGTCTCGGGGGGAATGTCGCGCAATGCCCCGTTGGTGTGTCATCGAATCAGCTTTTTGTCCACGTTTGATCAACGCGATTCCGTAACGGTGCACGTCATGGAACCCGATGTGTTGCCGTGCTACCTGGTGTGCGACGTGTCGTTCTCGATGAGCGACCACATCGACGAGGTCAACGCGGGCCTGCGCGAGTTCCGCGGCGTGGTGCACGCGGACCGGCGTGCTCCCGCGCAGATCAGGCTGTGCGTGGTGGTGTTCGCGGACAGCCCTCTCGTGGTGCGGCCGTTGCGGCCCGCGCTCGATCCGGCGACCGATATTCGACCGCGCCAGGAATCGGGTTCCGACTTCGGTTCCGCGTTCACGTTGCTGCGGACCGTCATAGAGAGAGATGTGAGTGCGCTCAAGTCAGAACGCGTGCGGGTGCGTCGCCCGATGCTGTTCTTCGTGTCCGACGGCAGGCCGACCGATCCGGCGTGGCCCGTCGCCCTGGCACGGCTGACGGCGACCGCGGCGTGCCCGGAGATGATCGCGTTCGGGCTCGGCGCCGTCGACCAGCCCACCCTCGGCCGCATCGGCACGTCGAGGGTCTTCCTCGGCAGCGACGGCGTCCGGCTGGGCAACGCGCTGGCCTCTTCGGTCGCGCGGACGGTCCGGCGACCGGAGCACGTGTGACCGATCCACGACGTGTCCACTTCTCGTCCACATGCCCGCCGCACGCTGCCCGCGCCGCACGGGAGAGGAGACCGGAGATGATGATGAACCTGGTCAGGGAGCTGAAGACGCTGCGCAAGGGACGGGGTGTGCACGCGGGCCGGATCGTGGACCGCATCGGCCCGTCGCTCGCCGCCGCCTGCGGGATCACCAGCGCCGACGGGTCGGTGGCGGCGAAGCAGAAGCTCGTCACCAGGCTGACCGAGCTGGTCGAGCAGCTGCCCGACGACCTGCAGTTCGCGGCGCGCGCGGCGTTCGGCCTGATCCCCGACGTCCGCCAGCCGCTCTACCAGGAACGCGTCACGTGGGTGGCCGCGCGGATCGACCGCGACTCGCGCACCGTGCGCCGCCGCGTGGACGAGGCCGTCGACCAGCTCGCCGAGCTCGCGGCCACGACGGCGCCGCGCACCGACGGCAGCTGGCACACCGCGGAGCTGAGCGTCGCCGTCGTGCTCGACCAGGGACAGCCGGAGGTGATCGAGCGCTACCAGGTCGTGGTCGACCAGGACGGCGTCGAGTCGCTGGACTTCGCCTCGGTCTTCCCGGTGCGCCGCCGCGACGTCGACGTGCACCTGCTCTACGGCGGCACGCTGCGGGACCGCTCCGACGCCGACCGGCCGGGGTTCACGCTCGTGCCGGCCGAACCGCTGGCGCGCGGGGTGACGCACGACTTCGCGTTGCGGTACCGCCTGTCGCACCGCGACGCGATGCACCCGTGCGTGCTGCACGTGCCCGAACGGCCGTGCGAGGTGTTCGACCTGCGGGTGCGCTTCGAGCACGACCGCAAGCGTTTGGTGCGGGCGTTCGACGGCGTGCTGCGGTCCGACGCGGAGCCGACCGGGATGCAGCGGACCGTGGACCGGGCGGGGGAGATCCACCTCCGGTTCCGGCGGCTGCTGCCGGGTCTCGTGTACGGGGCGCGGTGGGGGTCGGCGACGGCGGTGTGCTCGACGCGCCGGGCGTCATGAGCGGCGAGGCTCGTACCAGGTCTCGCCGGGCGGCTCGCCCGCCATGTTCCACGCCCAGGCACGGGTCGGCGTGATGCGGCTGTAGAGGCCGGGGCCCATCAGGCCGACCCGCTGCGCCGGGTCGTCCGCGGTGCCGTAGACGCGGATCGCGCGGGCGACGAACGGGGTGAGCGACACCAGGTCGTCCACGACCAGCGACACCTGGCGGCGGCCGGCGGTGATGTTGCGGAACTTGCGGGTGTGCAGGACCTGCTCGCCGACGCCCCCGACCCAGAAGTGGGTGCCGTCGTACTCGAACGCCAGCGGCACCACGTCCGGCGAGCCGTCCTCGTTGATCGTGGCGAGCCGGGCCAGGGGCTGTTCGCGCAGGTAGGCGATCTCTTCGTCGGTGAGCATGTCGCCTATACGAACAGAAGCGCGCGTTTTCGACTACTGGTACGGGTAGAACTGCGGCGGTGGCATCCGGCGACGGCGTGTGCGGCGCACGAGGAACACGATCAGGACGATCATGCCGATGACGAACAGCACGAACACGACCGCGGCCACGATGAGCCACGTGACGATCGTGCGGCCCACGTCGGCGTCGTCGTCGGCCTTCTCGGTGACCGCCCGCTCGCCGAACGTCGCCCGCAGCTCCTCCTCGGTGTAGTTGCCGTACGTGCCGTTCAGGGACACGGACAGCTGGTCGACGTGGCGCGGGTAGGTGTCCCAGACGATCTCGGCGATGTCGTCGGGGGTCTTCGTCTCGTCCAGCGCGGTCGCGCTGACGTCCACGCGGTCGGTGCCGTTGGTGGAGCTGTGGTTGGTGGAGACGCCGCTGAACCCCGCGTCGGTGAGGCGTGCCTGGAGGTCGGCGACGTCGCCGATCACGCCGCAGCCCGCCAGCGTGAGGCAGAGGAGCGCGAACAGCGCGAGGCGTCTCATGGATCGAGGTTAGGGAAGGACCGGCCGGGCCGCTCGCCTTTTCGGCCAGAGCGCGAGGTCGGCCGGCGCCGGAAACTCCGCGTCTGGCTCGACCCCGGCCACGGTCGCCAATTGAGACAGCTGGCGGAAGATACCGGCGCCGAACTCGCGTGGGCCACGACGTGGCTGCACCGCGCGAACGCCGAGATCGGACCACGTGTGGGGCTGCCGGAGCTGAAGGTGGTCGAGTTCCATGACGAAACCGGCTGGAAGTACCCCGCGGTGGCCAGGTACGCCTGGGAACGGCCCCTTGCGTGGTTCGACGACGACTTCGGTCTGCATCCGTCTCGTCGCGATGAGTTCGTCCACAAGCGACGGCACCTGACCACCGCGCTCATCCACGTCGATCCCGGTACCGGGATCTCGGTCCAACACCTGAGCGAAGCTCGGAAAGCATTCAGTCGCAACCCGTGAGGCACCAAGAATTCACGGTTGGAGTCGAGAAGGTCTCAACCGGCGCGGCTGGCTTGACAACGAAAGCATCCCGAGCCAATCCTCCGCTCGTGCTGAAGCGAGGGAACGTCACCACGAAGATGATTGGTGTCGGCGCGTTGGTGCTGGCGATGGCCGCTTGTGGCGCCCCGCCCGCCAAGGAGACGCCGGCCGGTGCCGCCGGGACCGCCAAGTCCGCGAGCGAGTTCGGTGGCATGGACAAGCTGGTGGAGGAAGCCAAGAAGGAGGGCAAGCTCAACGTCATCGCGCTGCCCCCGGACTGGGCCAACTACGGCGAGATCATCAAGGCCTTCGAGGCCAAGTACGGCATCAAGGTCGACTCGGCCCAGCCGGACGCCTCCAGCCAGGAGGAGATCAACGCCGCCAAGCAGCTCAAGGGCAACGACCGCGCGCCCGACGTGTTCGACCTCGGTCTGAACGTCGCGCTCGCCAACAAGGACCTGTTCGCCCCCTACAAGGTCAGCACCTGGGACGACATCGCCGCGGAGCTCAAGGACGCGGACGGCGCCTACTACGGTGACTACGGCGGCTTCATGTCGATCGGCTACGACGCCGCCAAGGTGCCGGCGCCGACGAGCGTGAAGGACCTGCTCAAGCCCGAGTACAAGGGCAAGGTCGCGCTCAACGGCGACCCGACGCAGGCCGGTGCCGCGTTCTCCGGTGTCGTGATGGCGGCGCTGGGCAACGGCGGTTCCGCCGACGACATCGCCCCCGGTGTCGAGTTCTTCAAGCAGCTCAAGGCCGCCGGCAACTTCCAGCCGGTCGACCCGTCGCCCGCGACGATCGAGTCCGGCCAGACGCCCGTCGTCATCGACTGGGACTACACCAACGCCGCCCAGACCGAGAAGCTCAAGGGCAAGCTCGACTGGAAGGTCGTCGTCCCGGCCGAGGCCCAGATCGGCGGCTACTACAACCAGGCCATCAGCAAGGACGCCCCGCACCCCGCGGCGGCGCGCCTGTGGCAGGAGTTCCTCTACTCCGACGAGGGCCAGAACCTCTACCTGAAGGGCATGTCCCGCCCGGTCCGCCTGGACAAGATGGGTGACAAGGCGGACAAGGCCGCCAAGGACAAGCTGCCGAAGACCGACGGCAAGCAGGTCTTCCAGACGCAGGCCCAGGCCGACAAGGCCAAGGCCGTCCTGACCGCGACGTGGGCTCAGGCCATCGGATGACCGCGGTCGCTCCTGTAGCGACGACGCCCGGCGGCTCCACTCCTTCTGCCAAGAAGGGTGGGGCCGCCGGTCGGCCATCTGCGGCGGCTTGGCTCGTCGCGGTGCCGTTCCTCGCGTTCGTCGGCATCTTCCTCGTCTACCCCACGGTGCTCGTGCTCGTCGGTGCCTTCCAGGACTCCGCGGGCGCGTTCACGTTCGAGAACCTCTCCGCGCTGTTCACGGGTGTCGTCTTCGACGCTTTCGTGCGCAGCATCGAACTCTCCGCGCTCACCGCGGTCATCGGCGCGATCTTCGGAGCGCTGCTCACGTGGGCGATCGCGGTCGGCAACCCGGACGGGATGCTGCGCCGGATCGTCGTCGCGGGTAGCGGTGTGCTCGCCCAGTTCGGTGGCGTGCCGCTGGCGTTCGCGTTCCTCGCGACGGTCGGCTTCGAGGGTCTGGTCACGAAGTTCCTGCGTGACAACGTTGGCATCGACCTGTTCGCCGGCAGCGCGTGGCTGTTCGACCTGCCGGGCCTCACGCTCGTCTACACGTTCTTCCAGATCCCGCTGATGGTCATCGTGTTCCTGCCGGCGCTGGACGGCCTGCGCCCGCAGTGGCGCGAGGCCAACGCGTCGCTCGGCGGCACGAGCTGGACGTACTGGCGGCACGTCGGCGGCCCGATCCTCACGCCGCCGTTCCTCGGCGCGCTCTTGTTGTTGTTCGCCAACGCCTTCAGCGCGTACGCCACGGCCGCCGCCCTCGTTTCGCAGGGCAGCCCGATCGTGCCGCTGCAGATCCGCGGGTTCCTCACCGGCGAGGTCGTGCTGGGCCAGGAGAACCTCGGCAAGGCGCTCGGCCTCGGCATGGTGATCGTCGTGAGCATCGCGATGGGCGTGAACGTGCTGCTGCAGAAGAGGGTGGCCAAGTGGGTTCGCTAGTGAAGCAGCGCGTCCTGCGCACGATCGTCCTGCTGGTCCTCGGCATCTACTTCGTCCTGCCGCTGGTCGCGATGGCAGAGTTCTCCACGCGCGGCATCAACGGCACGCGCAGCCTGGACTCGTGGACGTCCATCGTCGACGACGACGGGCTGATGGAAGCGCTCGTCAACTCGTTGCTGTTGTCGGTGACGTCCGCCGTGCTGATGCTGGTGCTGCTGGTGCCGACCATGGCGTGGATCCGGTTGCGGCTCCCGCAGTTGCAACGGTTCGTGGAGTTCCTCTGCCTTCTGCCGCTGGCGATTCCCGCGATCGTGCTCGTCGTCGGCATGGCGCCGTTGTACGCGTGGGTGAACTACTTCTTCGGCAACTCGGCGCTGACGTTGACGTTCGCGTACACGATCCTCGTGCTGCCGTTCGCCTACCGCGCGATCGACGCCGGGCTCTCCGCGATCGACCTGAAGACGTTGTCCGAGGCCGCGCGCAGTCTGGGCGCGTCGTGGATCGCGGTGATGTGGAAGATCGTCGTGCCGAACATCCGGGTGGCGCTGATCGGAGCCTCGTTGCTCTCGGTCGCCCTGGTGCTCGGTGAGTTCACGATCGCCTCGCTGCTCAACTTCGACACGTTGCAGGTGCAGGTGAACCTGCTCGGCAAGCGCAACGCGGGTGTGTCCATCGCGGTGTCGCTGCTGTGCCTGCTGTTCGCGTTCGTCCTTCTGTTCGCTCTTTCTTATGTCGGCCAGCGGCGCCGTCAGACCGTGGTCGAGGAGTAGACGCATGGGTCACCTGGAACTCAAGGGACTGCGCAAGACGTTCGGCGGCAACACCGCGCTGGACGGTCTTGACCTGGAACTGGCCGAGGGCGAGCTCGTGTCGCTGCTCGGCCCGTCCGGCTGCGGCAAGACGACGGCGCTGCGGATCGTGGCGGGCTTCGAGACGTCCGACTCGGGCACGGTCACGGTGGGCGGCAAGGACATCACCCGCGTGCCCGCCAACAAGCGGGACATGGGCATGGTGTTCCAGGCCTACAGCCTGTTCCCGAACATGACCGCGGCTCAGAACGTCGCGTTCGGCCTGAAGATGCGCAAGGCCGACGCTCGGAAAGCCGGCGAGCTGCTGGAGCTGGTCGGCCTCTCGCACCTCGGCGGCCGGTACCCGCACCAGATGTCGGGTGGTCAGCAGCAGCGCGTCGCGCTGGCACGTGCGTTGGCGATCCAGCCGCGCGTGCTGCTGCTGGACGAGCCGCTGTCCGCACTGGACGCCAAGGTGCGCGTGAACCTGCGCGACGAGATCCGCCGCATCCAGACCGAGCTCGGCATGACGACGCTGTTCGTCACGCACGACCAGGAGGAGGCGCTCGCCGTCTCCGACCGCGTCGGCGTGATGTCGCACGGCCGCCTGGAGCAGCTCGACACCCCGTCGGTCGTCTACCGCGAGCCGAAGACGGCGTTCGTGGCGCAGTTCGTCGGCGTCACCAACTCGGTCGAGGCGAAGGCCGAGGGCCAGACGGTCGTGGTGAACGGCGTGACCCTGCCGGTGGGGCACGACCAGCCGTCCGGCAGCGACGTCCGCCTGATCGTGCGTCCGGAGGACATCGGTGTCTCCGCGCACGACGGCGACTCCGGTGGCAAGATCGTGGGCGACGTGCTGACCCAGTCGTTCCTCGGGCCGGTCACGCGGATCTCGGTGAGGGTGGGGGAGCAGGTGCTGCGGATCGACCAGCCCTCCAACACCGCGTCCGCGTACCAGCCTGGCACGCAGGTCGCACTGGACCTCAGCGAATCACGGATCATGGTGGTGCCTGGATGATCAGGAAGCTCCTCGCGCGCGACACGGCGGAGGCCCACCGGGTCGCGACGCCGTTGGAGCTGTTGTTCGACCTGAGCTTCGTGGTGGCGGTCGCCCAGGCCGCCGCCTCGTTGCACCACGCCATCTCCGAGGACCACGCCGGGGCCGGCCTGCTGGCGTTCTGCATGTCGTTCTTCGCGCTCTGGCTGCCGTGGCTCAACTTCACGTGGTTCGCGAGCGCGTTCGACAACGACGACACGCTGTACCGCGTCATCACGATGGTGCAGATCGCCGGCGTGCTCGTGGTGGCGGCGGGGATTCCCGCCGTCTTCGAGCACCAGGACTACCGGATCGTCGTGGGTGGCTACGTCGTCATCCGGCTCGCGATGGTGGCGCACTGGCTGCGGGCGTCGAGGGACAACCCGGACCACAAGGCCTGCACGCGCCGGTACGCCGGTGGCATCGCGTTCATGCAGGTGCTGTGGGTGTTGTGGGTGCTGGTGGCCCCGCCCGCGCTGCAGGTGCCGCTGTGGGTCCTGTTCATGATCTGCGAGCTGCTGGTGCCGGCGTGGGCGGAACGCGCGTCGGCCACGACCTGGCACCCTCACCACATCGCCGAACGGCACGGGCTGTTCACGCTGATCGTGCTCGGCGAGTCGATCCTCGCGGCCACGCTGGCGTTCCAGAAGGGCTTCGACAGCGGCGAGAACCTCATCTCGCTGGCGGCCGCGTCGCTGATCATCGTCTTCTCGGTGTGGTGGATCTACTTCGAGGCGCCGGCGCACCTGCACAACCTGAAGAAGGCGTTCCTCTGGGGGTACGCGCACCTGTTCATCCTCGGCGCGATCGCGGCGCTCGGGGCCGGGCTCGCGGCTTCGGTGGACTACGACCTGCACATCTCGCACGCGCCCGGAACGACGGTCGCGGCGTTCACGACCGTGCCGTTGGCGGTGTTCCTCGTGTTCGTCTGGTACGTGCAGGACTGCCCGGGGCAGGACGGAGTTCGCAAGTACCTGCTGCCGGTCGGGGCGGTGCTGGTGCTGGCGGCCACGTTCGGGCCCGCGCCGATCCACGTCACCGCGGTGATCGCGTTGCTGCTGGTGGTGGCGACCCGGTTGACGCTCGGGGCTCAGCGCGTCGAGGCGTAGTCGCGCAGTGCGGCGGGCGAGGTGGGCAGGCCGTGCCTGTCCATCAGGTTCATGAAGCTCGCGAAGTTCCGCCCCTCGATGAGCCACGTGCCGGGGGAGCCGGCGAGCGCGTCCAGGAGGCGCCGTTCGCGTTCGGCCGGGCCGTCGGGGAACGCCAGGCGGAGTGCTTCGCCGACCACGTGCAGGGCGCTGTAGCCGGAGAGGGTGGGGATGCGGGCGAGGATCGTGTCGAACGTCCGGTCCGCGTCCCGAACTCCTGCCAGCCGCAGCACCCTGGCCGCGTAGGTGGCCAGGTCGCCGTTGAGGAACGGGACGCGGTCGCTCGAGGGCAGCGCGGTGGCGGTGATCAGGTCGTCGACGGAGGCCAGCGCGACGGCGGCGCCCCAGCGGGCGATCGGGCGCGGGTCGTCGAGGGCGACGGCGGGGCGGCCGCCGAGCAGGCCCGTCGCCACCGACGCGGTGGCGGCCACCACGCCGTCCTCGTCGCCGCCGGTCACCTTCGCCAGCGCGGGCAGGCTTTCCGCCGCGTCCTCGGGGAACCAGGCCAGGGTGTACGCGGCCATGCAGGCCACCGGCGGTTCCCAGGTCAGCAGGTCGCGGAAGAGCGGGACGCCGGCGCGGACGGCGTCGTAGACCCGCACCCAGATGTGCGCGTACAGCCGGTTCTGGTCTTCCTCGTCCAGGTCCTCGACGTAGGCGAGGTCCGCCTCGTCCTCGTCGTAGTCGTCGTCACCGGGGTGGGGCGCGGCGGCCAGCAGAGCGTCGCCGCCGACGGCTTGGGCGCGGTGCTGCGCGACGGGGATCCCCTCGGGCAGCCACGTCCCGTCGTACCCGGTGACGATGCCGCTCAGGAAGTCCAGCAGTTGCGGCTGCTCGTCGCACTCGGGGGCGGTCAGCGCCCGCAGCAGGAACGGGACCGCGGCGGCGGTCGCCTCGTAGATCGTGCCCTGGTGGTAGAGGTTGGCGTACATGCTGGACAGGGCTTTCCGCCGCACCCGCTCGTCCGGCGACACCAGGCCGCGGAGTTGGTCGGGCACGTCGTCCGCCGGTCCGTAGGCGTGCGAGAGTCGCGCCCAGTCCACCTGATCGAGTCCGTCCAGCACGGCGGTCATCCTGCCAGGCCGGTTTCGCGGCTTCTCTCCTTTCTGACACCGGTGCTGGAATGATCGTCGCCATGACCGGTGTCCGTGAACTCCGCTTGGTCGTCACCGCCGACGACTACGACGAGGCCCTGCGCTTCTACCGAGACGTGCTCGGCCTGGAGCAACGGGCGGCGTTCTCCTCCGACGGCGGGCGGGTCACGATCCTCGAGGCCGGGCGGGCGACGCTGGAGATCACCGATCCGCCGCACGCCGAGTTCATCGACGAGGTCGAGGTCGGCAAGCGGGTCGCGGGGCACGTCCGGGTCGCGTTCGAGGTCACGGACTCCGAGGGAACGACCCGGCGGCTCGAGGCCGCCGGGGCCGAGGTGATCGCGGAACCCACGCGCACGCCGTGGAACTCGCTGAACGCGCGCCTGAAAGCCCCTGCCGGGTTGCAGCTGACGTTGTTCCAGGAGCTGGGCGAGTAGATGACGATCTCCGCTGCCGGGTACCGCGACCTCGCGAACCGGGACGTGCTGGCGTGCGCCGTGGTGACGGTCGCCGCGAAGCTGCCGATGTCGATGACGCCGCTGATGATGGTGTTCCTGACGAGGGGACTGCCCGGCGGGTACGTGCTGGCGGCGTCGCTGGTCGCGGTGTACGTGCTGGGGGAGGTCCTCGGCGCCGCGCTGCTCGGGTTGTTCCTCGACCCGTCGCGGATGCGCGGGCAGCTGTCGATCGGGCTGGTCGTCGGGGCGGTGGCGTTCACGACGCTGGCGCTCACGCAGAACGTCACGGTGCTGGCGATCGCGGCGTTCGTGGCCGGCGCGGGGCCGTCGACGACACCCGGCGGGTTGCGGGCGATGCTGCTCGGGCTGGTGCCGGACGCGTTGGTGCCCAAGGCGATGGGCTTCGACGCCATGATCACGCAGGTGGTGTGGGCGGTGGCGCCCGCGCTCGTCACGGTGCTGGCGCTGAGCGTCGACCACCGGGCGCCCGTCGTGGTGTCGGTGAGCCTGATCGTGGTGGCGGCGTGGCTGGTGTTCATCCTGCCGCGCGGGCACGTGACGTCGCGGTCCGGCACGGCGAAGCCCAGGGTCGTGGCGTCGGCGTGGCCGATCTACCTGGTGAGCGCGGCGGCACTGGCGCAGCTCGCGGTCGCCGAGCTCGTGCTGCCGGCGCTGCTCGAACACCGGGGGATCGGCATCGGCTGGATCGGGCCGCTGCTCATGGGGTTCGCGGCGTGCAGCGCGCTGGGCGCGGTGCTGTACGGGCTGCGGCCGTGGCCGGGCACGTTCCGCACGCAGGGCCTGGTGCTGCTGGTGATCACGGCGACGTGCGTCGGCGCGCTGGCGTTGTTCCCGAACCTGCCGGGCATCGCGGGCGCCTTGCTCGCGGCCGGGCTGTTCCAGTCGGGGGTGCTGGTGACGCGCAGTCTCGCTCTGCGCGAACGGCTTCCGGTCGGCGCGCACGCGGCCGGGTTCTCGATGATGTACGCGGTGACCGGCGCGGGCTACGGGCTCACGGCCGTCGTCGCCGCTTGGGCGATGGACGTCGGCAACCCCGTGTGGGCGGTGTTCGGCGGTGTCGCGGTGACCCTGGTCCTGACAGCGATCAGCGCGGCTGCCGAACGTCGGCAGCCGCGCTGATGTCAGGAACCGGCTACCCGCGGTAGAAGTTGCCCTGCGTCTGGACGTTGAGCTCGTCCGTGCGGAACAGCTTCGCGATGAACGTGCGCGGGTCGCGCATGTCGATCACGTCGAAGCCTCGGCCCATCTCCGAGGAGTAGATGTAGCCGTTGTACCAGTAGGTCGACCAGGTGCCGCCACCGGCGAGGTTCGGCATCGGGCCGCGCTCGAAGAAGCCGATCTCACGCGGCTTGGCCGAGTTCGTGAAGTCCCACACCGAGATGCCGCCCTGGTACCAGGACTGGACCATGATGTCCTTGCCGGGCACCGGGATCAGCGAACCGTTGTGCGCGACGCAGTTCTCCGAGTCGGTCTGCATGCGCGGGATCTTGTAGTAGGACTTGAACACCAGCTTGCGGTTCTTGCCCTTGCCCACGATGTCGTAGATGCCGTTGGCGCCGCGGTTCGGGCCGATCTTCTCGTTGCACGTCGCCGCGCCACCGCCACCGAGCTCGTCGGTGAAGACGACCTTGGTGCCGCTGTTGTTGAACGTGGCGGAGTGCCAGAACGCGAAGTGCGCGTCGTCCTGCACCCGGTTGATCTCGACCAGGTTCTCCCGGTTCGAGATGTCCCAG
The DNA here is from genome assembly GCF_042721395.1 of Lentzea sp. NPDC058450. Classification (NCBI taxonomy): domain Bacteria; kingdom Bacillati; phylum Actinomycetota; class Actinomycetes; order Pseudonocardiales; family Pseudonocardiaceae; genus Lentzea; species Lentzea sp. NPDC058450. The sequence continues at coordinate 109,542 of NZ_JBHXLO010000020.1, read as the reverse complement.
AGGACGCCGTCACCCATGCAGGCGCCGGCCGCGAGGTCGAGCTGCGGGTAGACGGTGATGTCGTGGCAACCCGAGGTGGCCGAGGTGTAGCCGGTCTCGATGTCGCCGGGGCGACCGCCGTTGCCGCCGTCCGGGAAGAGGACCGGGGCCTTGAGCAGCGAGGCCGCGGCCGGGTTCTTCACCGGCACCTTGACGATGGAGATCTTGTCGTGCGGCGGCTGGCAGTCCGGGAACGTGGCGTTCGGCGAGTAGGAAGAGACGTAGAGGTAGACGTCCTTCTTGTTCTTGCTCGGCACCATCGTGTGGGTGTGCGAACCGCAGGCGGTCTCGACCGCGGCGACGTAGCGCGGGGCGCTCTTGTCGCTGATGTCGAAGACCTTGATGCCCTCCCACGACTCCTTGATCGTCGCGGACTGGGAGACGCTGGCGCAGGAGTTGTCGCTGCGCGAGGAGTCGGTCGACAGGAACAGCAGGTTCCCGTACACCGAGATGTCGTTCTGCGAGCCGGGGCAGAGGACCTGGCTCTTGATCTTGGGGCTCCGCGGGTTGCGGATGTCGTAGATCACGAAGCCGTCGTAGTTGCCGACGAACGCGTAGTTGTCCTGGAACGCGATGTCGGTCTGCGTCGAGCTGAGCGGAACCTGCTTGTCCAGGTGGGCGACCGGGACCATGTTGCGGCTGCGGCTGATCTCGTCGACGCCGGGAAGCGCGGCGGAACCCTCCGCCCGCGACTCGAGCTGGGCCTCGCTCAGTCCGGCGCCGTCGGAAGGCAGGTCGGGCTCGGCGTACGCCGGCCCGGTCGCCGTCGACAGCGTCAGCGCGAGCGCCCCCAGAACCGCGAGTGACGCTCTGCGTCGCCGGGTCGTTGCGCGTGAAGACACAGCTTTACCCCCTCTATACGGGTTGGTGGGGGCGAGTATGACCCTTTCGCCTTGCTAAGGGCCAGGTTCTTTCGGAGGGTTCCGCACTCTTTGTCCATCCTTGCGAAAGTGGACAGTCGGCATGGAGTGATTGTCCGGTTTCACCGCGTCACCAAGCGGATGCCACGTCGCGAGGCCTGGACCGGCGGGCGGTGGACTGTATTGTCCGAAGCATGCGTTCTGGGGTCCTGGCCGTCGTCGCTGCGGCCGCACTGCTCGCCGGCTGCACGTCGACCGAGCCCGCCGCCGCGCCGGTCATCGCGCCGGACACTCCCGGTGGTTCCGCGCCGACCGTCAACCCCTCGGACGTGACGGGCAGGGTCGCGGCGCCGCCGAACGACGCCGACCGCGAGTACGTGGCGATGATGATCGCCCACCACGAGCAGGCGATCGCCATGACGAGGTTCGCCCCCGAGCGCGCGCAGAACGAGACCCTGAAGGGCCTGGCCGACCGGATCAGGTTCAGTCAGGAACCCGAGATCGGCGCCATGAAGCAGTGGCAGCGCACGTTCAACGCCATCGGCACGCACGGCGACCACTCGACGATGCCCGGCATGGCCACTCAGGACCAGTTGAACGCCCTCGGTGCCGCGCGGGGCAAGGACTTCGACCGCATGTTCCTCGAGTTGATGATCAAGCACCACGAGGGTGCGATCAAGATGGCGACCGACGTGCGCGGCTCCGGGACCAACGTCCAGGTCGAGGAGATGGCCGACGACGTGGTCGCCACCCAGGACGACGAGATCAACCGGATGAAGAAGTTGTTGTCAGAGCTCTGAGTCCTGCTCGGTGCGCTGCCGGGGAAGGATCATGTCCTCGGCGTGCGTGAAGCGCTCCGGGTCGTTGCCCGTGACGAGGCGTGCGATCGTGCGGTGGCCCTTGTGCGCCTCGCGGAACGCGTCGGAGGCGACCCACGCGCGGAAGGCCTCCTCGGACTCGAACTCGTTGACCGAGACGTACGGCTGGTCGTCCTGGGTCGGCTTGAGGAGCGTGCTGCGCAACAGGCCGGGGACTCCGGGCAGGTGCGTGCGCATGTTGCCGCGGAAGTAGCGCTCGAACTCCTCGGACATGTCCGGGTTCACGAACATGCGGTTGGTCGCGATGAACATGCAGGCCTCCCTGATACCGACGCTCTGTCGGGAACTATTCCAACTCCCCGTCGGGAAATCAAGCGCGATACGATCCCAATGTGCCGAGGATCAGCGCAGACACCGTTGCCGAGCATCGCGCCAACCGGTTGCGCGCCCTTCTGGACGCCGGCCGGGACATCGTCGCGTCCGAGGGAGCGGAGGCGTTGACGCTCGCGTCGCTGGCCAGACGGGTCGGGCTGTCGCGGCCGAGCCTCTACGAGTACTTCCGCTCGCGGGAGGAACTGGTCGCCGCGATCGTCTCGGACGCGCTGCCGGAGTGGGCGGACAAGCTGGAGGACGCGGTCAACGGCGCGTCGTCGGTGCCCGCGAAGATCGAGGCGTACCTGCGGACCGAGCTCGCGATCATCACCGACGGCAGTCACGGCGCGGTGGTGGCGTTGTCCGCGCACACGTTGCCGGACGCGGCGCGCGAGCAGATCCGGGCCGAGCACGAACGGTTGCTGGCGCCGCTGGTCGGGGTGTTCAAGACCGCCGGGGTGGAACGGGCGCAGCTGCGGGCGATGCTGGTGCACGCCATGGTCGAGGCGACGTCGCGGATGATCACGCCGGGGCGCAGCGAGCACAACGAAGGGGTCATCCGGACGTTGCTCGACCAGGTCGTGCACGGGCTGGACAAGCCCATCAGCTGAACGGCACGACCTCGCCGTGGCGGACGAGCTCGCCGTACTGCGCGGGATCGAGCGGGGTCAGGGCGAGGTCCAGCAGCGCGGTCGCGGCCTGGGCCGGGGTCGGCGCGGTGCTGACGTCCCACCACAGCGCGGAAGTGGGCGTGTTGATCATGCCCGGGCACGCCGCCGCGAGCAGGATTCCTCTGGCCAGATCGGATTCGCGCCGTTCGTCCGCGAGCACGCGCACGGCAGCGACCTGGCCGATCTTGGACGGGATGTTCACGAAGCCCGGCCAGGCGCCGGCTTTCGCGCGGCCGTCCTTCACCTCGTCGCGCCAGCGCGCGATCTGCGCGTCCAGTTCGTCCAGAGTGGACGGCCGGGTGAACCGCCCGTGCAGCACCGGAGCCAGGTGCCGGAGGGTGCCGAGCGAGCTCGCGACCACGATGAGGCTGCCGTTGTCGTTCAGCACCGGCGCGAAGGCGTTGAGCAGCCTCGTGGTGCCGAAGTTATTGACCTCGGTGTAGCTGTCGATGATCGCCTTCGGCTCGTCGTCCGGGCCGACGCGCATGACCGCGTTGCCGAACACGATGTCGACGCCGCCGTGGCGTTCTTCCAGTTGTGCGGCCAGTTTCTTGGCTGCGCCGGGGTCCGCGACGTCCAGGAGTTCGCCGCGGACCTTCGCGCCGCCACCCGGCATGGACTGCACGGCCTCGGTGACCCGGTCGAGGTTCCTGCCGGTCAGGTAGACGGTGTCGGCCGGCTCGAGGCGCTGGGCGAGGCCCTCGACCAGCGCCAGGCCGAGGCCCTGGGTGGCGCCGGTGACCAGTGCGACGCTCATGCCTTCGCCAGCAGGGTCTCGGAGTAGGCCCAGAGACGTTCGGCGCCTTCCGGGTCGAGGGCGTAGCGGGCGACGCCCTGCAGTCGTCGAGCCTCGCCGCGGCGGTCGACGGTCTGAGCTTCGTTGCAGTCGTTGAAGTAGCGGCCGCCGATGCCTTCCAGCAACGGTGAGGTGGCCACCAGGACGGACGTCGCCGCGCCCTGCTCGACGGTCTTGATGAGGGACTCGTCGACCGTGCCGCTGCCCTGGCCTCCGGTGTGCCGCTGGAGGTTGGTGTAGATGCCGCCGGGCATGACGGCGTTGGCCGTGATGCCGTCCGCCGCCCATCGGCGCGTGGCCTCGACAGCGAACAGCACGTTCGCGGTCTTGCTTTGGCCGTATGCGCTCCACGGGTCGTACGGGCGGAACGCGTAGTGGACGTCGTCGAACACCACGGGCGAGATCATGTGGCCGGTCGACGTGAGCGAGACGATCCGTGCGTTGCCCGCTGCCTTGAGTGCGTGGTGCAGGTTCGTGGCCAGTGCGAAGTGGCCCAGGTGGTTGGTGGCGAACTGCCACTCCCAGCCCTGTTCGGTCTGCTGCTGCGGGGTGGCCATGACGCCCGCGTTGTTCACGAGGACGTGCAACGGGCCGGTCCACGCGCTGGTGAACGCCTCGACGGACGCCAGGTCGGTGAGGTCGAGGTGGGCGACGTGGACGTTCCCGTCGATGTCCTGGGCGGTCTTCTCGCCGGCGTCGGTGTCGCGGACGGCCAGGGTGACCTCGGCGCCTCTGAGCGCGAGTACTCGGGCGGTCTCGACGCCGATGCCGGACGACGCGCCGGTCACGATCGCGCGCTTGCCGGTCAGGTCGATGCCTTCGCTGACCTCCGCGGCGGTGCTGCTGAATCCGAATCCTGTTTCGATCACGTCTTCGACGGTAGGCTCGCCGAAGGCATGCGGGTAGCGAGAATCTGTCATTCAGGGTATGCGTTGACGTCATGGCTCTGAGTGATGCGTCGCTGGTCGCGCTGCGGGTGTTCCGCGAGGTCGCCGAGCGCGGCACGTTGACGGCGGCGGCCTCCGCGCTGGGGTACACGCAGTCGGCGGTGTCCCGGCAGATCGCCGCGCTGGAGAAGGCGGCGGGGGCTTCGTTGCTGGAGCGGCGCCATGACGGCGTGCGGCTCACGGCGGCTGGTCGGCTCGTGTTGCGGCGTGCGGCCGTGGTGGTCGATCAGGTCGATGCGGGCGCACGGGAGCTTGCCGGGCTGCCGGACGAGGACGCGAGCACTGTCCGGCTGGGATGGTTCGCCACCGCGGGTTCCTGGCTCGTGCCCCAGGCACTTCTCGCGCTGGAGCGGACGCACCCGTCGATCACGGTCGTGACGCGCGAGGGCAGCACACCGGCGTTGGTCCGGGCGTTGCGGGCGGGGACGCTGGACGTCGCGTTGATCGCGTCGCAGCCTCCGTTCCGCGCTCCGGACGACGAGATTCCGGCGTTGGCGACGGAGACGCTGACCGAGCGCAGCCTGTGCGTGGCGGTGCCGTCCTCGCATCCGCTGGCGCGCAACGACTTCGTCGACATCGCCGACCTGCGGGGGCAGCGGTGGATCGCCGGGCCGGGGGACCAGTTGACGATGGGCGTGTGGCCGGGGCTCGACGAACGGCCCGTCGTCGCGCACACCGCGCGCGACTGGCTGGCGAAGCTGCACCTGGTGGCGGCGGGGTTCGGGATCACGACCGCGTCCGCCTCACTGGCGGAGGTGCTGCCCGACGGCGTGCGGATCATGGCCGTGCGGGGTGGTCCCGCCGAGCAACGGCGGATCCTGCTGGCGCGGGTGCCCGGACCGGTGCCGGAACCGGTGGCGCGGCTGGCCGCGGCGTTGCGTGCCACCGCCCTGGACAACTGACGCGGGGCATCAACCGATCGGTTGATCCCGGTCGCGCTCGTTGTTCGATGATCTTCGGCGCCCGGTCTTCGAGGCTGGAGGCATGGCAATCATCGAAGTGCGCGATCTGGGCAAGAGGTACGGGCCTCGTGTCGCCGTGGACTCCGTGTCGTTCGAGGTCGCCGAGGGGGAGATCTTCGGCGTGCTCGGGCCGAACGGGGCGGGCAAGACGACGACGGTCGAGTGCGTGGCCGGGCTGCGGACGCCGGACTCGGGGACGGTGTCGGTGCTCGGGCAGGCGCCGGGGGACGTGCGGGCGGCGATCGGGGTGCAGTTGCAGGCCTCGGCGCTGCCGGAGCGGATGCGGGTCCGCGAGGCGCTGGAGCTGTTCTCGTCGTTCTACCCCTCGCCGGTCGACTGGTCTTCCCGGCTCGGGCTGGGTGAGCACCTGCGTGCCGAGTTCGGGCAGCTGTCGGGTGGGTTGAAGCAGCGGTTGTCGATCGCGCTGGCGCTGGTCGGGTCGCCGCGGATCGCGATCCTCGACGAGCTGACGACCGGGCTCGACCCGCAGGCACGGCGGGACACGTGGTCGGTGATCGAGGAGGTGCGGTCGTCCGGGGTGACGATCGTGCTGGTCACGCACTTCATGGAGGAGGCGGAGCGGCTCTGCGACCGGGTGGCGGTGTTCCGCGACGGCCGGATCGTGGCGCTGGACTCGCCGTCCGCGCTGGTGTCTCGAGTGGACGGTGCGACGCGGGTGCGGTTCGTGCCGTCGGGGGCGCTGGACGTGGCGTTGCTGGAGGCGCTGCCGGAGGTCGCGTCGGTGTCGGTGGTGGGGGAGCAGGTGGTGGTGTCCGGGGCGTCGGAGGACCTGGTGCACGCCGTGACTTCGTTCCTGGCGCGGCGGTCTGTCGTGGCGCGTCAGCTCCGCGTCGACCAGGTCTCGCTGGACGACGCGTACGTCGAACTGACCGGGGGTCGTGATGTGGAAGATCGTTGAGATCGAGGCTCGGCTGTTCGTGCGCGATCGGCTGAACTCGTTGTTCGCCATCGTGTTCCCGTCGCTGCTGTTGCTGGTGCTGGGGGCGATTCCGACGTTGCGGACGCCCGATGCCAACTTCGGCGGGCTGCGGTTCATCGACAGCTACCTGTCGTCGCTGGTCGTGTTCACCCTGGTGTTCATCGGGTTGCAGCGGCTGCCCGCCGTCGTGGCCACGTATCGGGAGACCGGTGTGCTACGGCGGTTGTCGACGACGCCCATGCACCCGGCGCGGTTGCTGGTCGGGCAGATGGTGGTCAACTTCGTCGCGGTGATCTTGTCGGTGCTGCTGCTTATAGTCGTGGGGTACGTCGTTTTCGGCGTCGACCTGCCTCACCATCCACTCGGCCTGGCGTGTGCCGTGGTGCTGGGAGGCGCGGGGACGTTCGCGCTGGGCCTGGTGATCGCCGCACTGGCCCCCACCGCGCGGGCGGCCGGTGGCGTGGCGACGGTGGTGTTCATGCTGCTGATGTTCTTCGGCGGCGTGTACCTGCCGCGGTTCATGCTGCCCTCGGTGATCCAGACGATCGGCTCGTACACGCCTCCCGGAGTGGAGGCGCTGCACCAGGCGTGGCTCGGTACCGCGCCGGATTGGGGGCATCTCGCGATCATGGGGCTGGTGAGCCTCGTGGCGGGTACCGTCGCGGCCAAGACGTTCCGCTGGGAGTAGCTCGTGGACATGGCCGCGTTGGACAGGTGGGAGCGCAGGCTCGTCTCGATCGCCCGCGTGATCCCGTACTTCGTGCTGACCGTGACGACGGTGCTGTACTCGATCTTCACCACGCAGACGGGCGTGGACCTCTGGTTCACCTACGGCGTCGTGGCGTTCGGCTACGTGTGGATGACGTGGTGGTTCACGCTGCACCCCTCGTGGCACGCGCGCCCGAAGCTGATGGCCGTGTTCGTCGGTGGCATGGTCGTGTTCTACGGCGTGCTCGGCATGCAGGAGCACTGGTTCGGCGCGGTCTCGTACGCGGTCTACATCTACGCGAGCGAACTCCTGCGCGGCCGCTGGATGTTCTTCGTCGTGGCCCTGACAGCGGGCCTGGCGACGCTGTCCCTGTTCGGCGGCTACCCGCCGCCGGGCCAGGAGGCGGCGTTCTGGTTGCTGCTGCTCGTGTTCGTGGTGGTGGCGTGCACCTTCACGTACGTGGGCCACGTGACGACGGAACAGTCCAGGCTGCGCAAGGAGTTGCTGGAGGAGAACGAGGGCTTGCACGCCCAACTGCTGGTGCAGGCGCACGAGGCAGGCGTGCAGGACGAACGCCACCGCCTGGCGGGCGAGATCCACGACACCCTCGCCCAGGGCCTGGCCGGCATCATCACGCAGCTGTCCGCCGCCTCCGGCGCCGACTGGGAACGCCGCGTGGCCGTGGCGACCGACCTGGCCCGCGCGAACCTGACCGAGGCCCGCCGCTCCGTCCACGCCCTGCGTCCACCGGCCCTGGACTCCGCGGCCCTGCACGAGGCCCTGGACGACGTCGCCACGGGCTGGTCGACCATCAACGGCGTGCCGGTCTCCGTCACGCTGACCGGAGCCGTGCGCACCATGCACCCCGAGGTGGAGGTCGCCCTGCTGCGCACCGCGCAGGAGGCGCTGGCGAACGTGGCCAAGCACGCCGCCGCCTCCCGGGTCGGCCTCACCCTGTCCTACATGGAGGACGTGGTGACCTTGGACGTGCGCGACGACGGCGTGGGCTTCGACCTGACGCGCCCGTCGGGCGGCTTCGGCCTGCCCGCGATGCGCCACCGGGTGCACCGGCTGTCCGGCGCGCTGTTCGTGGAGTCGGAACCGGGTGCGGGCACGGCGATCTCGGCGCGGGTGCCGGCGTGAGGGCCGGGCGGGTATGGCCGAGCGGGGCGTGTGGTTCGTGAAGTCGGAGTCGGGAGGGGCGATGTCGGCGTGATCGCGGGCGTGGTGGAGACGCGGGCGGGGGACGGCTTGGCAGGTGGAGCGCGGCCGGTGCGGGGCGCGCAGCGCCGTCGGCCGTTCGGTGAGGGCCGGGTCGTCGCCATTGGTGACGGCCGCGGGGTGCGCAATGCCCACGCTGGCGGCGACCGCAGGCCCCACACCGCTTTCCGCCTGTCTGCCGGGCTCGCTGGCCTGTGCGAGGTGGCGGCGTGATCCGGCTCGTGATCGTGGACGACCACCCCGTGGTGCGGGACGGGCTGCGCGGCATGCTGGCCGCGGCCGCCGACTTCGAGGTCGTGGGGGAGGCGGCGTCGGGGGACGAGGCCGTCGCCGTGGTGACGGCGGTGTCGCCGGACGTCGTGCTGATGGACCTGCGGATGCCCGGCTCGGACGGCCTGTCGGCCATCGAACGGCTGCGCGGGCACCCGTGCCGCGTGCTGGTGCTGACCACCTACGACACGGACCGGGACGTGTTGCCCGCCATCAAGGCCGGCGCCACCGGGTACCTGTTGAAGGACACTCCTCGCGACGAGTTGCAGCGGGCCATCCGGGCCGCGCACGCCGGGGAGGCCGTGTTGTCGCCCGCGGTGGCGACGCGGTTGCTGGGGCAGGTTCGGGAGCCTGCGCTGGAGCCGTTGTCCACGCGGGAGCTGGACGTGCTGGGGTTGGTGGCCAAGGGGTCCACGAACCGGGCGGTGGCGGCGGCGTTGTTCATCAGCGAGGCGACGGTGAAGACGCATCTGCTGCACGTTTACGCGAAGCTCGGGGTGTCGGATCGGGCCGCTGCCGTCGCGGTGGCGTACGAGCGCGGGCTGTTGAAGGGCCGATCGCGGTGAGCAGAGCGGGTGGGAAGGACCCGCGGCGGGACCACTTCGGTTGGTCCCGCCGCCTGCGGCAACTCCCCCTTGCCGGCGGCATCCCCCCGGTGCCGCTTCCCTCACCCCTCGCGATGTAGGAACTCGCGCCAGTCACCCAGATACGAGATGTCTCGGATGTCACCTGATTGGAGTAGTGGGTCCACCAGGCCGTCGCGCAGGACGGTGGCGAGGGCGGCGCTGCCGTCCTCCAGTTCGATGACGCCGATCTCCAGTTCGGCGGGCTCCGCGGGGACCAGGTGGTCCCGCAGGATCTTCAGCGGCAGGTCGTAGAGCTCACCGACCACCGAGGCCGAGCCCGACTCGTGCATCGCGGGGAACTTCCCCCGCACCGAGAAGTAGCGGTACTTGGCCGCACTGCGCGCCCGGCACACCATCGGGGTGCCCTGGAGCTGCGAGTGCAGCGGTCCGTCCTTCATGCCGCCGCCGTTGAGGAAGATCAGTGCCATGACTCTCCAGGGTTCGGTGGATGGGGGTGGACAGCGCGGTCAGCGGCAGGCCCGTGCCGCCGTGCCGGACGGCCACGAGTTCGGCGGCGATCGACACCGCCGTCTCGGCGGGGCTGCGGCCGCCGAGGTCGAGGCCGATGGGGGAACGCAGACGGGCCAGGGAGGTGTCGGGAACACCCTCGGCGCGCAGCCGGGCCAGCCGCTCGGCGTGGGTGCGGCGGGAGCCGAGGGCGCCGACGAAGGCCAACGGGCGCGCGAGTGCCTCCACCAGGACCGGGATGTCGAACTTCGGGTCGTGGGTCAGGACCACGACGGCGGTGGAGGAGTCGGTGTGGGTGGAGGCGAGGTAGCGGTGGGGCCAGTCGACGACGACTGAGTGGGCCGCGGGGAAACGGGCCGCGGTGGCGAACACGGGCCGTGCGTCGCACACGGTCACGTGGTAGCCGAGGAAGCGGCCGATCTCGGCCACGGCGGCGGCGTGGTCGATGGCGCCGAACACCAGCAGCCGCGGCGGGGGCAGCCACGACTCGGTGAACACCCGGCCCTCGGCCTCGAACCGCACGGAGAGCGGAACACCCGCGACCGACGCCGACAGAGCCGCACGCAACGAAGGAGTGTCGCGTTGCACGAGCACGTCGAGCGAACCGCCGCAGGTCAGGCCGACGGCGAACGCCGTGTCGTCGGAGTAGCCGAACGAAGCCAGAACGGACTCGGACGTCTCCAGCACCTGGCACGCCAGGTCAAGGACCTCGGCCTCCACGCAGCCGCCGGACACGCTGCCGATCACCTCGCCGGACGGTCCGACGGCCATCGCCGCGCCGACCGGCCGGGGCGCGCTGCCCCGCACGGCGACGACCGACGCGACCGCGAACCGGTCCCACGACAGCAAGGTCGGTGCCAGATCACGCATCGAAGTCCTCCCAAGAAGGCTCGGCCGGGTGGCCGCCCGGCCGAGCCCCGGCGGTCACTTGCCGCTGATCAGGTCCACCGCGAAGTACACGGCGAACATCAGCGCCAGGCCGGTCATCAGCCAGCCGGGCCAGCGGCCCTTGCAGATGCGCAGCACGACGAACGACACGAGGCCGGCGCCGATGCCGTTGGTGATCGAGTAGGTGAACGGGATGATGGCGATGGTCAGGAAGACGGGGATCGTGTAATCCGTTTCCTGCCAGGGAATTCGGCGGATCTGGGTCATCATCAGGCCGCCGATCACCACCAGTGCGGGCGCTGCCGCCTGGGCGGGCACGACCGTCGCGAGCGGCGTGAAGAGCAACGCCACCAGGAAGAGCCCGCCGGTCACCACCGAGGCCAGGCCGGTGCGGGCGCCTTCGCCAACCCCCGCGGCCGACTCCAGGAACACGGTGTTCGGGGCGGACCCCGTGACGCCACCGGCGATCGCGCCGGCGCCGTCGACCATGAGGATCTTGCCCATCCCCTCGACCTTGCCGTCCTTGCGCAGCCCCGCCTCCTCGGCGACGGACGTGATCGTGCCCATCGCGTCGAAGAACCCGGACAGCACCAGCGTGAACAGGAAGATCGTCGCCGCGATCACGCCCGCCGACACGAAGCCGCCGAACAGGTCCACGCGCCCGAACAACCCGAAGTCCGGCGAGCTCACCACCGAGTCGGGCAACGAGGGCGTGACGAGCCCCCAGCCCTGGACGTCGAACGCCGCGTTCACACCGATCGCGACGAGCGTCGCCACCACGATGCTGATCAGCACGGCACCGGGTACGCCCCGCGCCATCAGCACGATCATCAGCAGCAGCCCGAGGCAGAAGATCGCGATCGGCCAGCCGCTCAGGTGGCCGTCGATCCCCATCCGCACCGGCACCGTCGAGTGCGCGGCGTCGGGCGTGCGGGTCACGAAACCGGCGGACACCAGTCCCACCAAGGCGATGTAGAGACCGATGCCGACGGTGATCGCGATCTTCAACGGCTCCGGGATCGCGTTGATGATCCGCTCACGGACCCCGGAGACGGCCATGATCACGATGCAGATGCCTTCCAGCACCACGAGACCGAAGGCCTGCGCCCACGTCATCTCCGGTGCCATCTGGAAGGCCACCACGCCGTTGACGCCGAGCCCGGCGGCGATGGCGAGCGGTGCGTTGCCGACGAGTCCCATGAGGACGGTCATCACGCCGGCGGCCAGTGCCGTGGCGGTGGTGATCTCGGCGATGGTGAGCTTGGCGCCGGTGATGTCCGCGGACGCGCCGAGGATCAACGGGTTCAGCAGCACGATGTACGACATCGCGACGAACGTCGTGATGCCACCGCGCACTTCACGGCCTAACGAACTGCCGCGTTCGGTGATGCGGAAGAACTGATCGAGGGCCGACGCCGATTGTCGGCTCCGCAACTGGGTCATGGAGGACGGCCTTTCCCATGCCGGTGGGCGCGTTCCAACGCCGGAACGCGATTGAAGACAGCTCCGGTCAGCAGTCAGGCTCGTGGCCCTTTGACGCGCGGCCAGCGCTCCTCTGGGAGCAAGCCGCCGATGTACTAGTTACTCGTGAACAAACACGGCCTAGTAATCGATTCGAGTTGCGAGTGACGTCCACGCGGTAAACGGGGCGTTGTCCTCGCCTGTGGAGACCTGAAGTACCGGGAGTTCCCAGTCGTCACGCGACTTGCTGAACAGCTCGTAGAACTCCCGGTCGTCGAAACCCGCGGCCGCCGCGTCGTGGCGGTCGGCGGCGTAGATCACCTTGTCCACCCGCGCCCAGAGCGCGGCGGACAGGCACAGGGGACACGGCTCGCACGACGAGATCAGCGTGCAGCCGGTCAGACGAAAATCACCGAGGACCTGGCAGGCCGCGCGGATCGCGACGACCTCGGCGTGCGCGGTGGGGTCCAGCGTTGGCGTCACCTGGTTCACGCCGGTGGCGATCACCTCGCCGTCGCGGACGATCATCGCGCCGAACGGGCCTCCACCGGAGGCCACGTTCTGGGTCGCGAGGTCGATGGTGGCGAGCAGATGTGCGTTCACAGCAACAAACTCCAAGAAACTCAGGTACCTGTGAGGTGTTCCGGGCGGACCGGGACGCGGGTGAGCGCCAGGCCGGTCGCCGCGCGGATCGCCGCCACGATCGCCGGGGTCGACGAGATGGTGGGCGGTTCGCCGACGCCGCGGATGCCGTACGGCGCGTGGGGGTCGGCGAGTTCGAGCACGTCGATGCTCATCGGGGGCATGTCGAGCACGGTCGGGATGAGGTAGTCGGTGAACGACGGGTTGCGCACCTTGCCGCCGGAGGTCTGGATCTCCTCCATCACCGCGAGGCCGAGGCCCTGGGCGGACCCGCCCTGGATCTGGCCCACCACGGCCTGCGGGTTCAGCGCCCGGCCGACGTCCTGCGCGCAGTCCAGCGACACCACGCGCACCAGGCCGAGGTCGACGTCCACGTCCACCACCGCGCGGTGGGCGGCGAACCCGTACTGGACGTGCGCGTTGCCCTGGCCCGTCTCGGGATCCAGCGCCTCGGTCGCGCGGTGCCGCCACTCGGTGGTCTCGTCGATGATCTCGTCACCGATGTCCACCCGACCGTCCAAACGCGACTTGACCAGCGCGCAGGCGGCCTTCACGGCACCACCGGTCACGTACGTCTGGCGCGACGCCGACGTCGAGCCGCCGTTGCCGATCGTGGTGTCCATCGGCAGCACGGTCACGCGCTCGATGCCGAGCTCGGTCCGCACGATCTGCTGCATGATCGTCACCAGGCCCTGGCCGACCTCGCACGCGGCGGTGTGCACCGCGGCGGCCAACTCCCCGTTGACCATCGAGACGCGCACACGAGCGGTCGAGTAGTCGTCGTAGCCCTCGGAGAAGCAGATGTTCTTGATGCCGACGGCGTACCCGACCCCACGCACGACACCCTCGCCGTGCGTGGTGTTCGAGACGCCACCGGGCAGTTCGCGGATGTCCGACGACGTGCCGGCGGGCAACGGCTTGTCCTGCACCAGCTTCAGCAGCTGCGCGACGGGCGCGGCCGAGTCGACCACCTGCCCGGTCGGCATCACGGACCCCTCGGTCATCGCGTTGCGCACCCGCACGTCGACCGGCGACATGCCCAGCGCCTCGGCCAGCTTGTCCATCTGGGACTCGTAGGCGAAACCCGCCTGCACAGCACCGAATCCGCGCATGGCACCGCACGGCGGATTGTTCGTGTAGACGCCGTAACAGTCCACCGTCACGTTGTCGACCTCGTACGGACCAACGCCGAGAGTGGCCGCGTTCGCCACGACAGCGGGCGTAGAAGACGCATAAGCGCCGCCGTCCAGGTACATCCGAGTCCGGACGTAGACGAGCTTGCCCGTGTGGTCGGCGCCGTGCTCGTAGTACAGCACGGCCGGGTGCCGGTGCACGTGCCCGTAGAACGACTCCTCGCGGTTGTAGACCATCTTCACGGGCTTGCCGGTGTGCAGGGCCAGCAGGCACGCGTGCACCTGCATCGACAGGTCCTCACGGCCGCCGAACGCGCCACCGACACCGGACAACGTCAGCCGCACCTGCTCCTGCGGCAACCCCAGGGCCGCCGCGATCTGGTCGCGGTCCACGTGCAGCCACTGCGTCGCGATGTACAGGTCGACCGACCCGTCGGTCGCCGGCACCGCGAGCCCGGACTCGGGCCCGAGGAACGCCTGGTCCTGCATGCCGACCTCGTACCGCCCGGTCACCACGACGTCGGCGGTGACGTCCTGCGAACCGCGCCGGATCGGCACGTGCCGCACCAGGTTGCCGCCGGGGTGCAACGGCGTGTCGTCGGCCGCGGTCTCCATGTCCACCACGGGTTCCAGCACGTCGTAGGTCACGACGATCTTCTTCATCGCCCGCAGCGCGGTCTCCGGGTGGTCGGCGCCGACGAGCGCGATCGGCTCGCCCTGGTAGCGCACGACGTCCACGGCGAGCACCGGCTGGTCCTTGTGCTCCAGCCCGTACAGGTTGCGCCCGGGCACGTCGGAGTGCGTCAGCACCGCGTACACGCCCGGCACCTTCAACGCCTCGGTGATGTCCACCGACGTGATCCGGGCGTACGGGTGCGGCGAGCGCAGCGTCGAGCCCCAGATCATGTCCTCGTGCCACAGGTCGGACGCGTAGGCGAACTCGCCGCGCACCTTGAGGTTGCCGTCCGGGCGTTGCGGTGACGTCCCGATGCCACCCGACACCGCGGAGGTGAGTTCGGCGGGAGTGAGGGTCATCGCGCTGCCTCCTGAAGCTTCACGCTGGCCGCGGTGAGGTCACGCGCCAGGTCGTCGGTCGACGCCGTGAGCAGGACGCCGTCCCGCACCACGACCTCTCCGCCCACGATCAACAGTTTCAACGGCGGCGGCGTGCCGAGCACCAGCGCCGCCACCGGGTCCGCGATTCCCGCGTAGTCCAGACCGGACAGGTCCCACACGGCGAGGTCGGCGACCTTGCCGGGCTCGATCGACCCCAGCGCGTCGGCGCGGCCCAGCACCTGCGCGCCGCCCATCGTGCCCATCCACAACGCCTTGCGGGCGTCCAGCGCACCCGGCCCGCCACGCTGACGTGCCTGGTACAGGGCCGATCGCAGCTCGGTGACCAGCCCACCGTCCTCATTGGACGCCGCCCCGTCGACACCCAGACCGACCGGCGCACCCGCGTCCAGCAGGTCGCGGACGGGCGCGATACCGGTGCCCAGTCGCCCGTTGGACGTCGGGCAGTGCGCGGACCCGGTCCGGGTCGCCCCGAGCCGCTTCACCGCGTCGCCGTTGAGGTGCACGGTGTGCGCGAGCCACACGTCCGGCCCGAGCCAGCCGAGCTGCTCGGCGTACTCGGTCGGCGTGCAGCCGTTCTCCGCCTGGCACTGCTCTTCCTCGTCCAGCGTCTCGGCGAGGTGGGTGTGCAGCCGCACGTCGTGCCGTCGGGCCAACGCGGCCGCGCCGGTCATCAGCTCGCGCGACACCGAGAACGGCGAGCACGGGCCGACGGCGACGCGCACCAGGGCGTCCGCGGCGGTCGAGTGGTAGTCGCCGATGGCCTGCTCGGTCGCGATCAACGCGGCCTCGGTGTCCTCGACCAGGTTGTCCGGCGGCAGCCCGCCGTGCGACTGGCCGCGGTCCATCGACCCCCGGATCGCCTCCAGTCGGATGCCGATCCGGCGCCCGGCCGACACCAGCGCGTCGAACACGTCACCGCCACCGGACGGGAACACGTAGTGGTGGTCGGCGGCCAGCGTGCAGCCCGTCAGCGCGAGCTTCGCGAGGCCCGCCGACGCCGCCGCGTGCGTCACGGTGTCGTCCAGGCCGCGCCACACCGGGTACAGCGTGGTCAGCCACTCGAACAGGGTGGCGTCGGTCGCGAGCCCGCGCGTCGCCCACTGGTAGAGGTGGTGGTGGGTGTTGATCAGGCCGGGCGTGACCAGGCACGACGACGCGTCGACGTACGTGTGCGACTCGTACGGGCGGGGCGCGGGACCCGAGCCGACGGACCGGATCCGGCCGCCGTCGATCACGACGTGCCCGGACGCGTGCTCGGTCCCGGCCTCGTCCACAGTGGACACCGCGCAGCGGTCGAGGACGATCATCGGCGGGACGCCGCCAGTCGCACGGCGTCCAGGATCTTCTCGTACCCCGTGCAGCGGCACAGGTTCCCGGCGAGCGCCTCGCGGATCTCCGGGTCGGACGGGTTCGGCACGCGGTCCAGCAGGTCGTGCGCCTGCACCACGAGACCGGGCGTGCAGAAGCCGCACTGCACCGCGCCCGCCTCGACGAACGCCTCCTGCACCGGGTCGAGCTGATCCCCGTCCGCGAGCCCCTCGACCGTCTTCACCTCGCGGTCCTGCGCCTGACCTGCGGCGACCAGGCACGCACACACCGGCACGTTGTCGAGGTACACCGTGCACGACCCGCATTCGCCCTGCTCGCAGGCGTTCTTCGAGCCGGGCAGGCCGAGGCGTTCGCGCAGCATGAAGAGCAGCGACTCGCCTTCCCAGACGTCGTCGGCCTGGCGCTGCTCGCCGTTGACCGTCACGTTCACGCGCATGCCTTGTCCCCGTCCAAGAGTTCCTGCCAGGCCCAGCCCAGCGTCCTGCGTGCCATCACGGCCAGTGCGTGCTTGCGGTAAGCCGCCGACCCGCGCACGTCGTCGATCGGCGACGCGGCCTGCGACACCAGCTCGCCGAACTCGCGCTTCACCGAGTCCAGCAACGGCTTCGGGTTCTGGAAGTCCAGCGCCGAGGCCAGGAACTGCTCGGCGTCGACCGCGTGCCGGGGCGTCGGAGCGGCCGACCCCACCGCCGCGCCGACCCGGTTCTCCCGCGGGAACAGCGAGATCCCGAACGAGCACACCGCGATCACCATGGCGTTGCGCGTGCCCACCTTGGAGAACTGCTGCGGGCCCGGAGCGGGCTCGAGGTGCACGGCCGTGATCAGCTCGTCGGCTTCCAGGGCGTTGCGCTTCACGCCCAGGTAGAACTCGGCGGCGGGGATCATCCGGGTGCCGCGCACCGACGCCACCTCGATCACCGCGCCGGACGCCAGCAGCACGGGGTGCGTGTCCCCGGCGGGCGAGGCCGCGCCCAGGTTGCCGCCCACGGTCCCGCGGTTGCGGATCTGCGGCGAACCGACCGTGCGCGCGGCCATCGCGAGGCCGGGCAACTGCGCGCCCAACTCGTCGATGATCCGCACGTACGGCACCCCGGCGCCGACCCGCAGGCCCTCGGACCACTGCTGGAGCTCCGCGATCCTGGTCAGGTCGAGCAGCGCGGACGGCCTGCGGTGGTCGTAGTTCATCTCCACCATGACGTCCGTGCCGCCGGCGATCGGCACGGCATCAGGGCGCTGGGCCTTGAGCTCCAACGCCTCCGCGAGCGTTTCCGGTCGAAGGAAGTCCATCGTCAGCTACCTCGGTAGGTGGAGTAGGCGAACGGCGACAGCAGCAACGGCACGTGGTAGTGCTGCGCCGGATCGGAGTAGTCGAAGGTGAGCACGACCTCGGGGAAGAACGGCGCCGCTTCGGCCGTGTCGAACACCAGCCGGTAGACCCCGGCCGGAAGACCTTCACCCCATCCGGTGATCCGGCCATCGGTGTTCGTCTCGGCGTTCGCCACCTCGGTCCCGTCGCGCCGTTGCAGCGACACGGCGATGCCGGCGAACGGCCTGCCGCGGGCCGCGTCCAGCACGTGCGTGGAGATCGTCACTCGCCCTCCCATCTGGTTGTGAGCCAGTACACAGAGCGCATGTGTCCCTGAGCTACGGCCGCATTACATGAATCGTCAGGCTCCTACAGCCCGTGAATTTGTGCTTTCCTACAAACACGAATGGACGAAAGTGACGTGTCATGTTGCTGCTGCGGACGTTGCTGCAGATGCCGGAGCTGCGGCTGAGCCTGCACACCGGTGAGGACCAGCTCGACCGCACGGTCACCCGCGTGTACGGAACGGAGCTGCCCGACCCCAGCCGGTACCTGTCCGGCGGGGAGCTGGTGCTCTCCGGCCTGCTCTGGCACCACGGCCCCGGCGACTCCGAGACGTTCGTCCGTTCGCTCGCCTCCGCCCGCGTGGCCGGGCTCGCCGCGTCCGACACCGGCCACAAGGACCTCCCCGACGACCTGGTCGACGCCTGCGAACGCCACCACGTGCCGTTGCTCGAGGTGCCCGTCGACCTCTCGTTCGCGACCATCACCGAACGCGTGTCGATGGAACTGGTCGGGCTCTCGCGGCACCGCAGACTGCTGAACGTCGTCGCGGAGGGCTCCGGCCTGCCCGCGTTGCTGCTCGCCGGCGGCCACGAGCTGAACGCGCCGTGCTGGGTGCTCTCCACGACCGGCCGGGTGGTCGGCGGCGGCGAGCTGCCGGACCGCGTCGCGCTGGTGAAGGAGTTCCTGCAGGCCGACCGGCTGCCGAAGACGGTCCGCGGCATGACCCTGGTGCCCGTCTCCGAACGCGGCGGCAACCGCCTGACCAGCTGGATCCTCGTCGTGGGCGGGTCGGTGCAGCCCGAGGCGGCGGCGGAGCTCGCGTCGCTGGTGGGCCTGGAACGGTTGCGCGAGGCGCAGGGACGGCAGATCGAGAACCGCACAGCCGCGCCGCTGGTCGCCGCCGTGCTGAGCGGGTCGGCGGACGTCGAGTCGCGGCTGGCGGCGGCCGGGCTGGAACGCGCGCGGCTGCGGGTGATCAGCGCGGTCACCTCCGACCAGCGTTCCGAACTCGCGGCCGCCGTGCTGGAGGAGACGCTGCCGCAGGCACTCGTCACCCCCGTCGGCGACACGGTCTACGCGGTGGCGAAGGCGGCCGACGCGGTGCCCGACGACGTGCGCGACGCGATGCGCGTGATGGAACCGGGCCTCGGCTCGTCGCGCGTGCTCGTCGGCATCAGCTCACCGGTCACCTCGCGCGGACTGCGTGGCGCTGCGGAGGAGGCCACGCACGCGCGTCGGCTGGGAGAGCGCCGTGGCGGTCGCACGTGCGTGGTGGCGGGCGAGGAGATCGCCCTGCACCAGCTGCTGCTCGCGGGCGTGCCGGAGGAGTTGCGCACGTCGTTGCGCCGCCGCCTGCTCGGCCCGGTGCTGGACTACGACGCCGAGCACGGATCGGACCTGGTCGGCACGCTGAAGGTGTTCCTCGACTGCTCTGGTTCGTGGACGGCGGCGGCCGCGCGGCTGCACGTGCACGTCAACACGCTGCGGTACCGGGTGGGCCGGGTCGAGGAGCTGCTGGGCGTCGACCTCGCGGAGTTCGAGGCGAGAGTTGACCTCTTCCTCGCCCTTCAGGCGGGCTGAAGGGCGTCCGTTGTCAGTCTGATGGCTGATGCCGCCAGAGCCTTCAGGCTGATGCTTCGTCGCAGGGGTTGTTCCTACAGTTCGGTCATGAAGACAGCCGCCTTACTCGTGGGCCTGCTGCTGGCCGGAAGCGCCGGCTGTGCGGCAGCGCCCAGCATTCGCGTTGTGGTGGAGGGAACGGGCACGACCGACCGGCTCAGCTACACGTTCCCCGGCGAGGAGGAACGCACCCTGCGCAACCCCGACATGCCGTTCGAACGGCGGGGCAAGCGCAAGGGCCGGGTCGTGATCCGGCTGGAGGGCGTGCGCGGCGAGCTCACCTGCAAGATCATCGTCAACGGCCGCCAGGTGCGGTCCTCGACCTCGCGGACCGGCGCCGCGCTCACGTGCGATCACTCTATGGCCGTCTGATGAAAGCCGGGGAAAGACCGTAACTTCAGGTGTTCGGGGAGGTACGGGGATGAGCGACGTGCTGGCCGTGCAGGCCACAGGTTCGATCAGAGCAGGCAACGACGTGCCGCCGCGCTTCCGGCCACCGGCGCCGCCACGGCATTTCGTCGGCAGGGACGCGGAGCTCGCGTCGATCCGGCCGGGCGTGACGGTGCTGCACGGCGACGCCGGGGCGGGCAAGACGGCGCTGGCGCTGAAGTGGTTGCGGGACAGGGGATCCGGCAGCCGGCTGTACGTGGACCTGGCGGCGCACGACGTGGGCCGCGTGCTGCGGGCGTTCGGGCTGCCGACCGACGACCCCGCCGTGTTCCGCGCCCTGGTGGCGCGCAGGCAGTTCACCCTGTTGCTGGACAACGCGGACTCGGCCGAGCAGGTGACGCCGCTGCTGCCCGCGTCCGGCACGGTGCTGGTGACGAGCCGCGTGCCGCTGGGGCTGGGGCAGGAGATCCGCGTCGGGCCGCTCACCGACGACGGACGGCTCGGGCCGTTGCTCGATCGGTCCTATGTGGAGCTTCCGGAACGGCAGGCGCGGCTCTACCGGTTGTGCGCGTGGGCGCCGGACGCGTTCGGTGTGCCGGTGGCGGCGGCGATCGCGGGCGAGCCCGAGTGCGACGTCGAGGACGCGCTGGACGACCTGGTCGAGAAGGCGTTGCTGACCGAGGTGGGCGACGACGCGTTCCGGTTCCACGACCTCGTGCGTGCCCATGCGCGCGCAATAGCTGAATAGGCCGTGCGAGCGTTTAACGGCACACGGTCAGTTCTAACGAACTTCCTTGGCGCTAAAGGGTTATCCACAGCGACCCGTCCCTTTCGGGAATCCGAATTGGTCATATCCTTCGCGTCATGCCGAAGGATTTCCGGGCCACGACACTCGAACGCGCCATCGGGCGGCAGCTGGCCGGGTGGCGCGCGGAGCGCGAGCTGAGCCTCACCGAGGCGGGCCAGCGGGTGGGCTTCAGCAGCGCGAAGCTGTCGATGATGGAGAACGCGGTGCAGCCGTCGGCGGCGGTGGACATCATGGCGCTCGGGTACGTCTACAAGGTGCCGGTGCCGGAGTGGCAGTCGGTGGTGTTGCGGGCGCAGTTCGCTGAACAGGCGCGGGCGCGTTCTCTTGGTGCCGTGCGGTTCGAGCCGGCGGCGGATTTCGCGAACCTGGTGTTCGAGGCGACGTCGTTCTCGGCGTTCACGCTGGATCTGGTGCCGGCGGTGTTCCAGTTGCCGGGGTACGCGAACGCGGTGTTGCAGGGTGACGACCCGGTGCGGACGGCGCGGCTCGCGATGGTGCGGGAGGCGTGGGCGACGCGGCTGGGGGATCCGGATCCGTTGGTGGTGCGGGTGGTGTTCCCGGAGGCGGTGCTGCGGCAGGTGATCGGCGGGCCGCGAGTGATGAAGGCGCAGCTGCTGCACCTGATGGAGGTGTCGGAGCGGGAGACGGTGAGCGTGCGGGTGGTGCCGCGGGGTGCGGGGGCGTATCCGGCGATGGGGTCGCCGTTCACGTTGCTGGGGTTCCCGCACCGGCAGCACAACGACGTGGTGTACCTGGAGACGTTCCTGAAGGGGGAGTACGTCGAGGAGTCCGGGTTGACGGCGGAGTGCGGGGCTCGGTTCGTGCGGTTGCGGGAGGTGGCGCTGGGGGAGGGGGAGTCGCTGGAACTCATCGCGGAGGCCGCGGCCGAACTCTGAGCGGCTGTTGACCTGGCAGGCCCACGTCGCTACCGCTGACCTGTGGAGATGTCGGATTCCTGAGAAAACTCCTGTTCGCCGCCGATCAGGAGAAGGATCTGGGGCGCACCCCAATCCGAGGAGGAGCGGCATGTACCGCAGATTCGGTGTCCTGCTCGCGGCGGTTCTGGGCGTCACGCTCACCGCTGCCGCGCCGGCCACCGCAGGCGCGTCCAAGCACTTTCCGACCGAGTTCTCCCTGCCCAACGGGTGGCAGCCCGAAGGCATCGCGATCAGCGGCACCACGGCCTACTTCGGGTCGCGGGCCGACGGGTCCATCTACGCGGCCGACCTCCGCACCGGCACGGGCAAGGTGCTGGCCAAGGGGCCCGGCACGCCGTCGCTCGGCATGAAGGTCGATGAGCGCAAACGGCTGTGGGTTGCCGGTGGCACCGGTGGCGACGCACGGGTCTACGACACGCGGTCGGGCAAGTTGCTGGCCACGTTCCAGTTCGCCACGGCCGACACGTTCGTCAACGACGTGGTGCTGACCGAGAAGTCGGCGTGGTTCACCGACTCGCGCAAGGCCGTGCTGTACGAGGTGCCGTTGAGCCTCAAGCCGCACCGGACGCTCGCGTTGACGGGCGATCTCGTGGTGACGCCGGGGGCGACCAACCTCAACGGCATCGTGACGGGTCTGGACGGCGGTTTGATCGTCGTGCAGAGCAACACCGGAAAGCTCTTCAGGATCGATCCTCGGAGCGGCAAATCCACCGAGATCAATTTGAGCGGTCAAGTACTCACCAATGGCGACGGTCTGTTGCGTGAGGGGCGGCAGTTGTACGTGGTGCAAAACCGCCTGAACAAAGTCGCGCGCTACACGCTCAGTCGTGACGGCGCGACGCTCGCGGCGGAACGGACGGACGCGCGGTTCGACGTGCCGACGACGGTCGCCGCGTTCGGCAAGCGCCTCTACCTGCCGAATGCCCGGTTCAGCACGCCTCCGACGCCGGAGACGACCTACACCGTCGTAGCGGTCGAGAGGCCGTAGAAGCGCAGCGACAGAACTAGCCCGTACGGGGGTTCTCACTAGGCAAGAACCCCCGTACCGGGTGTTGCTCCCATCACTCGACTGGGTAGCCTGCCAACCGCGTACTGCGTGTGATCGCTGTCATTGGGTAACGAAGATCCCTCGCCGTAACCTAATTACAGCCGAAGGAGTTACTTGAGTAACCCGCAGCGCTAGCCGTGGGCAACCGGAGACCGTGAGAGCGCTGTGAACGAGAAGAGCGGTTACACACCGACCAACTACCGGACCATTCGGTCCCGGCTGGCCGGTGTCGTGGTCGTTCCCAGCGTGGTGCTGCTGGTGATGTGGGCCGTTTTCTCCTCTTACACCCTTTTCGACGGTTTCTACATGCGGTCGGTCGCGGCCGGGGTCAAGGGCGCGGCGATCCCGTCCGTCGAGGCGCTCGCCGCGTTGCAGAAGGAACGCCAGCAGAGCCTCGAGGTCCTCAGCAACGCCCAGGGCGTCGACCGGGGCGGGCTCGGGCGCCAGCACGCCGTCACCGACGAGGCCGTGCGGAAGATGCGCGAGGCGTTCACCGAGCTCGCCGACAGCGCGCCGCAGGACACCACCGACCGCATCAACGCCCTCAACTCCGTGCTGGACGAGCTGCCGAAGCAACGCCAGGGCATCGCGTCCGGGTCGGCGAACCCGCAGGCGGTCTACGACTACTACAACAGCCTGCTCGACTCGGGCGTCGGGCTGCTGGCCCGGCAGGCACGCCTCGTGCCCGACTCGGAGGCGAGCCAGGCCAACGTCCAGGCCGTCACGATCTTCCAGGCGTCCGACTGGCTCTCCCGCGGCGCCACGATCGGCTCGCGCGGGTTGCTCAACGGCACGTTCACCCCGGCCGAACGGGTCGAGTTCTCCCGGCTGATCGGCGCCTACCACGGCAGCCTCGACGCCACGATCCCGTTCGCGCTGGAGCAGCCGCGCTCGCAGTACGACGCGTTGCGCGGCAGCACCGAGTACCGGACGTTGCTCGACCTCGAAGGCAAGATCGTCAACGGCGACCGGGGCGTCACCGACGAGCAGTGGCGCGGGGTGGCCGCGCCGGTGCACGACAACCTCGTCGGCCTCGCCGTCACGCAGGCCCGCAACGCCGCCGACCTCGGCCTCGACAAGGCCGACAGCCGGGTCGCCGCCGTGCTGATCGGCAGCCTGATCGCGTTGCTCGCGGTCGTCGTCGGCATCGTCCTGGCGTTGCGCATCTCGAACCGCCTGGTGTCGCGCGCCCTGGTGACGCGCCTGGCGTCGCTGCGAGAAGACACGCTGAGGCTCGCGCAGGAACGGCTGCCGCACATCGTCGCCCGGCTGCGCGGCGGCGAGCAGGTGGACGTGCACCGCGACATGCCGCCGCTCGACTACGGCAACGACGAGATCGGCCAGGTCGCCGACGCGTTCAACGCCGCCCAGTACACGGCTGTCGCGGCCGCGGTGAAGGAGACGCAGGCACGCGAGGGCGTGAACCGCGTCTTCCTCGACATCGCGCACCGCAACCAGGGCCTCGTGCACCGCCAGCTCAAGATCCTCGACAAGCTCGAACGCGAAGAGGAACACCCCGAGCAGCTCGACTCGCTCTTCCAGCTCGACCACCTGGCGACCCGCGCCCGCCGCAACGCGGAGAACCTGATCATCCTCGCGGGGGAGCAGCCGGGCAGGCAGTGGCGCAAGCCAGTGCGCCTGAGCGACGTGATCCGCTCGGCCGTGGCCGAGACCGAGCAGTACGTCCGGGTGAGGGTCAACCCGGTGCCCGACCGCGCGCTCGTGGGGGTGGCCGTCGCCGACACCATCCACCTGCTCGCGGAGCTCGTCGACAACGCGACGGCGTTCTCGTCGCCCCGCTCCGAGGTGGTCATCCACTCCAGCTCCGCGCCGCACGGGCTGGTCATCGAGATCGAGGACCACGGTCTCGGGCTGACCCAGGAGGAACGACTCCAGGCCAACGCCAAGCTCTCCAACCCGCCGGACTTCGAGACGATGGCGTTCCGGGGCGAGTCCCGCCTCGGCCTGTTCGTCGTCGCGAGGCTCGCCGCACGGCGGGGCATCAAGGTGGAGCTGCGCGACTCGCCGTACGGCGGCACGGTCGCGTTGTGCGTGCTGCCGCCGAACATCGTCGCCCCGCACAACAAGGCGGGCGACATCACCGAGACCACCCAGATGCCGGTGCGGTCGTTCCACGACCAGCACCACGGGCACGTCGAGGACCACCCGAGCCTTCCGGTGAAGGTGAATCCCGAAGTGCTGGAAGCCGTGAACGCGGGCCTGCACGCGCTCGTAGACCCTGACGTGAACACAATCGCGCCCACGGCCGTGTCAGAAGCATCGGTGGACGACAGGACCCCCGCGGCCCCTCCGGCCCAGGACGGGAAGGCACCCCTTCCCCGCAGGAAGAAGCGGCAGAGCCTCGCGCCGCAGCTCATGCAGTCCTCGGAGGAGCCGCCGCACGCCGAGCCGGTGACCGGCGAACGGTCGGCGGAGCGGACCCGGGACGGTTTCGCCGCGTTCCAGCGCGGTACCCGGGACGCTCGGCTGACCGACGACTGGAGATCAGAAGGAGCCCCCTCGTCATGAACAACGCAGCCCAGCACGGCGAACTGAACTGGTTGCTGGAGGACCTGATCCAGCGCGTGGTCGGAGCGCGCCACGCGGTCGTGCTGTCGGCGGACGGACTCCTGCTCGGCCGCTCGGCCGGGCTGTCCCGCGACGACTCGGAACACCTGTCCGCGATGGCGTCGGCGTTCCAGTCGCTCGCACGGGGGACCGGCCGCCATTTCGGTGGTGGCGCCGTTCGGCAGACCATCGTGGAGATGGAACACGCATACTTGTTCGTGACCGCCGCCGGCCACGGAGCCTGCCTGGCCGTGCTGGGTGAGGAGGACGCGGACATGGGCATGATCGCCTACGAGATGAACATGCTGGTCAAGCGCGTCGGCACGTACCTGTCGTCGGCCCCGCGCGCGGAGACCGCGACCGTGCCATCGGCGCGTGAGTCACGCTGATGACCGGGCGCGACGACTGGTGGTACGACGAGGCCGCGGGACCGTTGGTGCGGCCTTACGCGATGGTGCGCGGCCGCACTCGGCCGAATGCGCCTGACCTCCACCTCGTCACGCAGGTCCGCTCGTCCTCGTTTGCGTCCGACCAGACGTCGCTGACGGTCGAACATCGCGAGATCATGGCCCTGTGCGCACGCCCGCTCTCGGTCGCCGAGGTCGCCGCCTACCTCGACGTCCCGCTCGTCGTGGTGAAGGTCCTGCTGTCGGACCTCATCGAGCGCGGCGACGTGCTCGTGCAGACCTCCTCCCCCAAGATTCCCGACAGGAATCTCCTGCAGGCCGTACTGGATGGTGTTCGTGGGATCTGACGACCAGCTGACCGTGCCGACCGCGGTCAAGATCGTCATCGCGGGCGGGTTCGGCACCGGCAAGACCACCATGGTCGCGTCGGTGTCCGAGATCCCGCCGCTTCGTACCGAGGAACTGCTCACCGAGGCAGGCACGCACGTCGACGACCTCGCCGGCATCGAGGGCAAGGACACCACCACCGTCGCCCTGGACTTCGGGCGCATCACCATCAACACCAAGGTGGTGCTGTACCTGTTCGGCACGCCCGGCCAGAACCGGTTCTGGTTCATGTGGGACGAGCTGGCCACCGGCGCGATCGGCGCCGTGGTGCTCGTGGACACCCGCCGGCTGGACTCGTCGTTCCCGTCGATCGACTTCTTCGAGCACCGCGGGATCCCGTTCATCGTCGCGGTGAACTGCTTCGACGGGTCGCAGATGTACACGGTGGACGAGGTGCGGCACGCCCTGGACCTGGACGAGGCGATCCCGGTGATCCTGTGCGACGCGCGGGACCGCGAGTCGTCGAAGGCCGTCCTGGTGGGGCTGATCCAGCACTCGATGAACCGGCTGGCCGCCGTCTAGCGGTCGCTGACGTGGTGCGCGTCCGCCGGCCAGGTGCCCGTGCGGACGACGTGCTCGGCGATGGCCAGGGCTTGCGGCAGCGCAACGGTGTCCGCCTTCGGGTACTCGTCGTTCTGGCCGTTGGAGAGGACGAACCCGTCGCTCGCGCCTTCGGCGTCCGGAGTGGTCGCGTGCTCGCCCGCGTCGCCTTCGCCGTCGAGCAGCATCAGCATGGCGCGGTCGGTGTTCGTGACGAAGGCGAGCGACCGCCCGGACTCGCTGGTCAGCCACGTTTCGAGGTGCCCGGCGTCGATCCGCGTGCGCAGCAACGCCACGACGTCGGACACCGGGCTGCCGTCGTGCGTCCAGGGCTCGGTCATGCTGTCAGCACGAAGAACAGGAAGCTCGGGCTCCTCGTCAGCGCCGCGTACTCCTCGGGGAACTTCGCCGCGGCCTCGGGCAACGGCAGCGGTTCGGCGATCTCGGTGAGGGTGAACCCGGCCGCGGTGAACGCGTTCGTCATGGCGTGCAGCGGCCGGTTCCAGAACGACATCTCGACGGGTTCGCCGGTGTGGTCCCAGGTCTCGAGGTAGTTGTAGGTCTCGAAGTAGTTGGTCTTGAGGCCGTCCCTGCGGTGGATCATGTGCATGGCGAACGGGTGGTCGACCGAGATCAGCAGACGGCCGCCGGGCTTGACGACGCGGTGCAGCTCGGCCAGCGACGGGCCCCAGTCGCCGAGGTAGTGCAGCACCAGCGACACGACGACGTCGTCGAACTCCGCGTCCGCGTAGGGGAGTGGTTCGGCGATGTCGGCCACGCGCAGGTCGGCGTCCGGGACGCGGCGGCGGGCGAGGTCCAGCATTCCCCGGCTCCGGTCGAAACCGCTGACGTCCGCCCCCCTGGTCTTCAGCTCGACCAGCAACGGGCCGGCGCCGCAGCCGGCGTCGAGGATCCTGCGGCCCGTGACGTCACCGGCCAGGG
The DNA here is from genome assembly GCF_042721395.1 of Lentzea sp. NPDC058450. Lineage (NCBI taxonomy): Bacteria > Bacillati > Actinomycetota > Actinomycetes > Pseudonocardiales > Pseudonocardiaceae > Lentzea > Lentzea sp. NPDC058450. The sequence continues at coordinate 82,074 of NZ_JBHXLO010000020.1, read as the reverse complement.
CGAGCATCGCCGGGCGTTCGTAGTAGGCGTTGAAGATGTCGTCGTGGTTCGACCTGTCGTACCCGGCGGCGAGCTTGTCGTAGTCGTTGAGGACCCCAGTCATGTGATCCATACAAGCAGAAGGCCCGCTCCGGAGAGCGGGCCCGAGGTCTACTTCGCGTAGTTGTGGAAGCCCCGGCCCGACTTCTTGCCCAGCAGGCCCGCGTCCACCATGCGCAGCAGCAGCGGCGGCGGGGAGAAGAGCGGCTCCTTGAACTCGTCGTACATCGACTCGGCGATGGCCTTGGTGGTGTCGAGGCCGATCAGGTCGGTGAGGCGCAGCGGGCCCATCGGGTGGGCGCAGCCGAGCACCATGCCGTTGTCGATGTCGTCGGCCGAGGCGAAGCCGGACTCCAGCATGCGGATCGAGGAGAGCAGGTACGGGATCAGCAGCGCGTTGACCACGAAGCCGGCGCGGTCCTGCGAGCGGATGACCTCCTTGCCCAGCACGCCGCGCACGAACGTCTCGGCGCGGTCCTGGGTGGCGGCGCCGGTCAGCAGCGACGGCACGATCTCGACCAGCTTCAGGACGGGCACCGGGTTGAAGAAGTGCACGCCGATGACCTGCTCGGGGCGGTTGGTGGCCATGCCGAGCTTCATGATCGGGATGGACGACGTGTTGGACGCGAAGATGGCGTCCTCGTCCTTCACGACCTTGTCGAGGGCGGTGAAGACCTCGGTCTTGATCTGCTCGTTCTCGGCGACGGCCTCGACCACGAACTGGCGGTCGGCGAAGTCACCGATGTCGGTGGTGAACCGGATGCGCTCCAGGGCGCCGTCGCGGTCCTCCTCGCTGAGCTTGCCCGACTTGACGCCCCTGGCGAGCGAGGTGGCGATCCGCCCCTGCGCCGCCTCGGCCGCACCCGCGTTGACCTCGACGACGATGACGTCGAGACCGGCACGAGCGCTCACCTCGGCGATTCCGGACCCCATGAGGCCGGAACCGACGACTCCTACACGCTGAATGTCACTCACGCGCCCGATACTGCCATGAGCTGCTCGAAACGAGGTCGCGGAGCGTCTCCTGGACGGTGGTCTCGTAGTCGCCGACCGGCTCGTAGCCCAACGTCAGCGCGGCGGACGTGTCCAGGACGAAGCCGCGGCGCCACGGGTGCAGGCCCGCCTCGGAGTGGTCGAGCAGGATCTCGTGCCACCGGTGACCGAGGGACCGCGCGATGATCCGCGAGATCTCCAGGCCGTTCGGCGCGTCCGGGTCCGCGGCGTTCAGCACGCGCGCTCCCGGCTGCAAGGCGGCCGTCTCGATCAACGCGGCCAGGTTCGCGGCGGCGGTCGGGTGGTCGACGCCCTCACCGCGTGCCGCCAGCACGACGACCTTGTGGCCGTCGAGGATCCGGTCGACGAAGTAGGACTCCAGCGGACGGCGGTTGCCCGGACCGTGCACTTTGGACGGTCGCAGCACGGTGACCGGGAGGCCGCTGTCGAGCAGCGTCCGTTCCGCCGCCACCTTGTTCGGGCCGTAGCCGAAGCGGGTGAACGGGTCCGAGTCGAGCGGCGCCAGGGTCTGCTGGTCCTCGGTGACCGGGCCGTCGAAGCGCGGCGCGTCCTCGGAGTTCGCGTGACGGCCGAGCGAGTCCACGTACACGGCCTTGGCCGAGATCATCACGACCGAACGTGCCTTGCGCGCCAACGGCAGCAACGCCCGCGCGTCGGCGGCCGAGTAGCAGAGGCAGTCGACCAGCAGGTCCGCGCCGTCGCCCATCGCGACGGCCAGCGCGCGGGGGTCGGCACGGTCCACCTCGCTGCCGACCGCGTCCACCGTCCACCCGGAGGACCGCAGACGCCGAGCGGCGGCACGGCCGATGAGGCCCGTGCCGCCGAGGATCAACGCTCGCCTGCTCAATCGAGCTCGGCCTCCGCCTTCGCGATCGCCGCGAACTCCTCCTCCGGAGCGCTCGCGACCAGGTGGTGCCGGCTGTAGAACCAGTAGTACGCGACGGCGACCACGACGATGCCCGCCGTCACCGCGGCAGCGACCTCGTCCACGAAGAACGTCGCGATGACCGCCGCAACAGCCAGAACCAGCGCCACGCCCGTGGTCACCACACCGCCAGGAGTCCGGTACGGGCGGGGGAGATCCGGCGCCGTCTTACGCAACACGATGTGCGACACCATCATCAGCACGTACGACAGAGCGGCGCCGAACACCGCGATGTTGATGAGCCGGGCGCCACCCGTGACGGGGTCGATCGTCTTCATCGTCGTGGCCAGGATGAAGCCGATCGTGCCGGGCACGATCAACGCCAGGTACGGCGTCTTGCGCTTGCCGGTCTTCGAGAGCCAGCGCGGCAGGTAGCCGGCGCGCGACAACGCGAACAGCTGCCGCGAATACGCGTAGATGATCGAGAAGAACGACGCGACCAGACCGGCCAGGCCGACGTAGTTCACCAGCTGCGCCAGGAAGGTGTCGCCGCCGTAAGCCGCGCGCACGGCCTCGGGCAACGGGTTTCCGGACGCCTCCAGCACCTTCGAGCCCGCACCGCCGGGGGCCACCAGGAGGATCGCCGCCGCGAACACCAGCAGCACGACCATCGCGCCGATGATGCCGCGAGGCATGTCCCGCTTGGGATCGCGGGCCTCCTCGGCGGCCAGCGGCACGCCCTCCACCGCGAGGAAGAACCAGATCGCGAACACGACCGCGCCCCACGCGCCCGTCACGCCCATCGGCAGGAACGACCCGTCACCGATGTCGAACAGCTTGGAGGAGTCGAACTTCGGGATCATGCCCGCGACGAACGCGACCAGGGCCACGACCGCCACACCGGTGATCACGAACATCACCCGCAGCGCCTCGCCGACGCCGTACAGGTGGATGCCGACGAACACGATGTAGCAGGCGAGGTACACCGGCCACGTCGCGTCGAGAATGCCAAGCGCCTTGATGTAGTCGCCGATGAACACCGAGATCGCCGCGGGAGCGATGGCGTACTCGATGAGGATCGCGATACCCGTCGCGTACCCGCCCAACGGGCCGAGCGCGCGCCTCGCGAAGCCGTACCCCGCGCCCGCAACGGGCAGTGCGGAGGCCAGTTCCGCCAGACCGAACACCATGCACGTGTACATCGTCGCCATCAGGATCGTGGCGATCAGCATCCCGCCCCAGCCGCCCTGGGCGAGGCCGAAGTTCCACCCGGCGAAGTCGCCGGAGATCACGTACGAGACTCCCAGCCCGGCCAGCAGGACCCACCCCGCCGCGCCACGTTTGAGCTGTCGGTGCTCCAGGTAGTCGCTGCTCACCTTCTCGTACTCGACGTGCTTGGCCATATGGACTCCTAATAGTCCTTTGAGCGGTGGTTGAGGGTGGCGCTCGTCACCGGGCGGTGTCAAGATGGTGCCGCCAATGGCTCGCAGACATACCTTTGGAGGAACGCGGAGATGCTGACCGTCGAGGAGTTGCGCGCGGCCGTGGACGCCGGTGAGATCGACACCGTCCTGGTCGCGATCGTGGACATGCAGGGACGCCTGCAGGGCAAGCGTTGTGCCGCGCAGTACTTCCTCGACGACGTCCTCGGCCATTCCGCGGAGGGCTGCAACTACCTGATGGCCGTCGACGTCGAGATGAACCCCGTCAGCGGTTTCGAGATGTCGAGCTGGGACCGCGGGTACGGCGACTTCGTGATGAAGCCCGACCTGGACACGTTGCGCCGCGTGCCGTGGCAGGAGGGCACCGCGCTCGTCATGTGCGACGTCGTCTGGGAGAACGGCGACCCGGTCGTCGCCTCGCCGCGCCAGATCCTGCGCAAGCAGCTCGACCGGCTCGAAGCGCTGGGCCTGGACTGCTACGTCGGCACCGAGCTGGAGTTCATCCTCTTCGACGACAGCTACGAGCAGGCGTGGAACGCCGGCTACCGCAACCTCACGCCGTCCAACCAGTACAACGTCGACTACTCGTTGCTCGGCACCGCGCGGGTGGAACCGTTGCTGCGCGCCATCCGCAACGGCATGACGGGCGCGGGCCTGACCGTCGAGTCGGCCAAGGGCGAGTGCAACCCCGGCCAGCACGAGATCGCGTTCAAGTACACGACGGCGTTGCGCACGTGCGACCAGCACGCGATCTACAAGAACGGCTCCAAGGAGATCGCGGCCCAGCAGGGCAAGGCGCTCACGTTCATGGCGAAGTACAACGAACGCGAGGGCAACTCCTGCCACATTCATCTTTCCTTGCGGTCCAAGGAAGGCGAGCCGGTCTTCGCCGAGGGACACGGCATGTCCGAGCTGATGAAGCACTTCCTCGCCGGACAGCTGGCGGGCCTGCGCGAGCTCACCTACTTCCTGGCCCCGAACATCAACTCCTACAAGCGTTTCGTGGAGGGCTCGTTCGCACCGACCGCCGTCGCGTGGGGACGGGACAACCGCACGTGCGCACTGCGAGTCGTCGGCCACGGCCAGTCGCTCCGGTTCGAGAACCGGGTGCCCGGCGGTGACGTGAACCCGTACCTCGCGGTGGCGGCGCTGATCGCGGCCGGCCTGCACGGCGTCGAGCAGAAGCTGGAGCTGGAGGACGAGTTCGTCGGCAACGCCTACGCGTCCGACCGGCCGACCGTGCCCACGACGTTGAAGGAAGCGGCGAACCTGCTGGCGGGCAGCCAGATCGCGCACGACGCGTTCGGCAAGGACGTCGTCGACCACTACCTGAACGCGGCCAAGGTCGAGCTGGACGCGTTCGAGGCGGCCGTCACGGACTGGGAGAAGGTACGCGGGTTTGAACGCCTCTAAGCCGCTCATCGGCATCAGCACCTACCTGGAGCGCACGCGCTTCGGGCACTGGGACGTGGAGGCCGCGGTGCTCTACCGCGGCTACCTCGACTGCGTGGTCAAGGCGGGCGGCAACCCCGTCATGCTGCCGCCGGTCGGCACCTGGAACGCCGAGACCATCGGGTTCCTGGACGGCCTGGTGATCGCCGGTGGCGCGGACATCGACCCCGCCACCTACGGCGCCGAGAAGCACGAGCTGACCGGCGAGCCTCGCCGCGACCGCGACGACGCCGAGTTCGCGCTGGTCGAGGCCGCGCTGAAGCTCGACCTGCCGGTGCTCGGCGTGTGCCGCGGCATGCAGGTGCTCAACGTGGCGCTCGGCGGCACGCTGCACCAGCACATCGAGGGTCACAACCCGGCGCCCGCGGTGTTCGAGCACACCGAGATCGCCGTCGCGCGGGGCTCCGCGCTGCACCGCGTCCTCGGCGATCGAACGACCGTTCAATGCCATCACCACCAGTCGCTGGACCGGATCGCGGACGGGCTGAAGGTCACCGCGCAGGCCCCGGACGGCACGGTCGAGGCCGTCGAACTGGAGGGCGCGCGGTTCGTCGTCGGCGTGCAGTCGCACCCGGAGCAGGACATCGAAGACCTGAGGCTGTTCGAAGCACTCGTGGACGTGGCAAGGAGCAAAACGCCGTGACCTTTGACGTCATCAATCCCGCCACCGAGAAGGTGGTGCGGTCCGTCCCGCACACCACGCTCGGCGACACGGACGCGGCGATCGGCCGCGCGCAGAAGGCGTTCGAGACCTGGCGGCACGTGGCCCCCGGCGACCGCGCCCGGCTGCTGCGGAAGTTCTCCGAGATCGTGGACGCGCACGTCGAGGAGCTCGCGCTGCTGGAGGTCGAGAACTCCGGCCACACCATCGGCAACGCGCGGTGGGAGGCGGGCAACGTCCGCGACGTCCTGCAGTACTACTCGGCCGCGCCGGAACGCCAGTTCGGCAAGCAGATCCCGGTCGCGGGCGGCCTCGACGTCACGTTCCACGAACCGCTCGGCGTCGTCGGCGTGATCGTGCCGTGGAACTTCCCGATGCCCATCGCCGGCTGGGGCTTCGCCCCGGCGCTGGCCGCCGGCAACACGGTCGTGCTCAAGCCCGCCGAGGTGACGCCGCTGACCGCGATCCGGCTCGCCGAGCTGGCGCTGGAGGCGGGCATCCCCGAGGGCGTCTTCCAGGTGCTGCCGGGCAAGGGCAGCGTCGTCGGCAACCGGTTCGTCACGCATCCGTTGGTGCGCAAGGTGGTCTTCACCGGCTCGACCGAGGTCGGCAAGCAGATCATGGCGGGCTGCGCGGACCAGGTGAAGCGGGTGACGCTGGAACTCGGCGGCAAGTCCGCGAACATCGTCTTCGCCGACTCGGACCTGGAGAAGGCCGCCGCCACCGCGCCGTACGGGGTGTTCGACAACGCCGGGCAGGACTGCTGCGCCCGGTCGCGGATCCTGGTGCAGGCGAGCGTCTACGACCGGTTCATGGAACTGCTGGAGCCCGCGGTCAAGGGCGTCAAGGTCGGCGAGCCCGGCGACGAGGCCACCGAGATGGGGCCGCTCATCACCGCGGCGCACCTCGGCAAGGTGGCGTCTTACGTGCCAGACGACGAGCACGTGGCGTTCCGCGGCACCTCGCCGGACGGACCCGGCTTCTGGTTCCCGCCGACGGTGCTCACGCCGCCCGCCGACCACGTGACGGTCACCGAGGAGATCTTCGGCCCGGTCGTCGTCGTGCTGCCGTTCACCGACGAGGCCGACGCGATCAGGATCGCGAACGACTCGGAGTACGGCCTGTCCGGCTCGATCTGGACGAACGACGTCGGCCGCGCGATCCGCGTCTCCCGTGCCGTCGAGGCCGGAAACCTGTCGGTGAACTCGCATTCGTCCGTCCGCTACTGGACTCCGTTCGGCGGCGTGAAGCAGTCCGGGCTCGGCCGTGAGCTCGGCCCCGACGCGCTCGACGCGTTCACCGAAGTCAAGAACGTCTTCATCGCTACCTGATCCGGCAGACCTGATCCGGCGAACCTGAGGAGAACAAGAGATGGTGCAGCGACTCGAGGGCCGCGTGGCCGTCGTGACGGGTGGCGGCAGCGGGATCGGACTCGCGACCGCGCGCCGGTTCGCGAGCGAGGGCGCGAAGGTCGTCATCGCGGACCTGGACCCGACGAGCGGCAAGGCGGCGGCGGACGAGGTCGGCGGGCTGTTCGTCCAGGTCGACGTGACCGACGAGGAACAGGTCAAAGCCCTCTTCCAGACCACTGTGGACACTTACGGCAAGCTGGACATCGCGTTCAACAACGCGGGCATCTCGCCGCCCGACGACGACTCGATCCTGACCACGGGCATCGAGGCGTGGGACCGCGTGCAGAAGGTGAACCTCACGTCGGTTTATTTGTGTTGCAAGTACGCCATCCCGCACATGCAGGCCAACGGCAAGGGTTCCATCATCAACACGGCGTCGTTCGTGGCGACGATGGGCGCGGCGACGTCGCAGATCTCCTACACCGCCTCGAAGGGCGGCGTGCTCGCGATGTCGCGTGAGCTCGGTGTGCAGTTCGCGCGCGAGGGCATCCGCGTCAACGCGTTGTCTCCCGGCCCGGTGAACACCCCGCTGCTGCAGGAACTGTTCGCGAAGGACCCGGAGCGGGCCGCCCGCCGGCTCGTGCACGTACCGCTCGGTCGGTTCGCCGAACCTGAGGAGATCGCCGCCGCGGTCGCGTTCCTGGCCTCCGACGACGCCTCGTTCATGACCGCGTCGAACTTCCTCGTGGACGGCGGCATCGCCGGCGCGTACGTGACACCGCTCTAGACATGATGGAGCACGCGCAGGACGCGTTGTTCCGCCCCGTGCGGGCGGGCAACGCGTTCGAGGAGACCGTCGAACGGCTCATGCAGTCCATCCGGCTCGGCGTCGTCGCGCCGGGGGAGCGGCTGCCGTCCGAACGAGACCTGGCCACCCGGCTCGGCGTGAGCCGGGTGACCGTGCGCGAGGCCATCAGGTCGTTGCAGGAGAACCATTACGTCGAGTCCCGAAGGGGACGCTACGGCGGCACGTTCGTCAACGAGGTGCTGCCGAAGTCCGCGCCCGGCAAGGACTTCGGCGACCTGCACGACGTGCTGACGTTGCGCAGGGTGCTGGAGACCGGCGCGGCGGAGACGGCCGCGGGACGGTCGCTGGGGCCCGCCGAACGCCGGGGGTTGCGCGCTCGCCTGGAAGAAGCGTCCACTTCAACGCTCGCCGAATATCGCCGCAAGGACTCGCGGCTGCACCTCGCGATCGCCGAGGCCACCGGGTCCGCCGCGCTCACCGCGGCCGTCGCCGAGTCCCGGATGCGGGCCAACGAGCTGCTCGACCACATCCCGCTGCTCGAACCGAACCTCGCGCACTCCAACGCCCAGCACGAGCGCATCATCGCTTCCATTTTGGACGGAGACCCCGCCACGGCCCGGCAGGCGATGGCCGAACACCTCGACGGGACGGCGTCGTTGTTGCGCGGCTTCCTGGTCTGACCGGTCAGACTCCTTCCAACGCAGCAGTGTGGCAGGCTGCCCTGGCGGGTACACGGCACGTGTAAACGTTTACACGTCCACATGTCCCGTTGTCATGCGAATTCCGCATGGAACAAGGCTTGGCTTGGGTCTTGCGGACAGTTACCGTCCGAATACCTCGGGGACTTGCAGCGCGAGGAGCTGTTGATGCCAGGGTTGCGCAAGGTGTTTCGCGACGCCATGGGCCGGGTGCACTCACTCCGTGTTCTGTCCGCCGCGGGCATGGTGAGTCTCACGAACCTCAAGATGTCCGTGGAGGCGCTGCGAGAGGTCAAGATCTGGGGGCCGAACGTGACGGCGCTGCGCCGGTCCGTGCGGCTGAACCCGGACGGCGTCGCGATCGTCGACGAACGCGGTTCGGTGACCTACCGGCAACTCGACCGGCGTTCCAACGCGATCGCGCAGGGGCTGCGCTCGCTGGGCGTCCAGCACACGCACATCGTCGCGTTGATGTGCCGCAACCACCGCGGCATGGTCGAGTCGCTGCTGGCGTGCGCGAAGCTCGGCGTGCGGGTGCTGCTGGTCAACACGGGCTTCGCCGCCCCCGTGGTCCTGGACCTGCTGCAACGCGAACGCGCGTCTTTGGTGATCCACGACGAGGAGTTCACGCCGCTGTTCCACCAGCTGCCGCCGTCGATCCCGCGCTGGCTCGCGTGGTCGCGCGACGGGCTGGACCGCCGCACGCCGACGCTGGACCAGCTGGTCGCCAAGGCGCCCCGAGGCGAGCTCGAACCGCCGCGCGAGCCCGGTGTCGTGATCCAGCTGACCTCCGGCACGACCGGCACGCCGAAGGGCACGGCCCGCGAGATCAAGTCGGTGCTGACGGCGTCGGACTTCCTCGACCGCATCCCGATGCACTCCGGCGAGTCGACGTTCATCGCCGCGCCGATCTTCCACTCGGTCGGCTACTCGCACCTGACGCTCGCGATGTCGCTGGGCTCGCGCGCGGTGCTGCACCGCCGGTTCGACCCGCGCAAGACGTTGTGGTCGGTGCAGGGGCAGCGGTGCACGACGCTGGTCCTGGTGCCGACGATGCTGCAACGGATCATGGAGCTCGACCGGCACGTGCTCGCGTCGTTCGACCTGTCGCACCTGAACGTCGTGTTCTCCTCCGGCGCGCCGATCTCGCCGGACCTCGTCGAGCGCACCCAGGCCGTGCTCGGGCCCGTGCTCTACAACCTCTACGGCTCAACGGAAGTCGCCGTCGCCACCGTCGCCACGCCGGAGGACCTCGCGGCCGCGCCGTCCAGCGTCGGCCTGCCGCCGCACAACTGCGTCGTGCGGATCTACGACGACGAGGGCAACCGCATCACGCGTTCGTTCGTGACCGGCCGCATCTACGTACGCGGCTCGTTGACCGTGGACCTGTACACGGACGGCACGCAGAAGGACTCCATCGAAGGCCTCGTGTCGACCGGCGACCTCGGCCACTTCGACCCCAGCGGCCGGCTGTACTTCGACGGCCGCGAGGACGACATGATCGTCTCCGGCGGCGAGAACGTGTACCCGGTCGAGGTCGAGAACCTGCTGATGACGCACTACCGGGTGCGCGACGCGGCGGTGCTCGGCGTGCCCGACGCCGAGTACGGGCAACGGTTGCGCGCGTTCGTGGTGCCGGTGGCGGGGACGCGGATCGACGTGCGCGAGCTGCGCGAGTTCGTGCGCACGAGGCTGGCGCGGCACAAGGTCCCGCGCGAGGTCGTGGTCGTGCCGCAGCTGCCGCGCAACGCGACCGGCAAGGTGGTGCGGCGGCAGCTGCTCGCGATCCGGCTGGGACCGCAGGGTCACTAGGGCGTTAGGGCGGAACGCACGTCACGGCTGAACGAGGGGGACTAATCCGGCCGTGACGCGCGTTCCTGGTTTTGGGGAGCGCACGGCCCGCGTCGGGCGTCGGGGAATCGGCAGGACGCGGTGCCGTGCGCTCGGTCGGTCACCGCTCGAAGCGGTCGCCGGGACGGCCCTCACCGAAGGGGCCGCGCTGGTCGAAGCGGTCGCCGGGACCGCGGTTGGTGTCACCGCGATCGGGGCCGCGTTCGCCGCGCTCGTACATCCGCACGTGGCCGGGTCCGCCGCGGTGGTCTCCGCGGTTCGCTGCCACGGCACCCACGATGCCACCGCCCAGCACCAGGCCGAGGAGGCCTACGGCGACGAGCTGGGTAGCCCGGTGGCCGGCGACTCTCCGCACGCGACCGCGGCGGGCCGGAGGCACCGGGGGAACCGGGGCCGCGGCGGGAGGTGGCTCCGCGGCGGTGGCGGCCGGTGGTGCCTGCTGGGGTTCTGGCTGCTGGGGTTCTGGCTGCGGGCCAGGTGTCGTGCCCGCGGTGGGCTGCTGGCCAGGCGTGGCCGTCGTGTCGGCCGGCAGCGGGGTCGTCGCCTGGTCCGGTGCGGGCCGGTCGGCCCGCGGTGTGTCCCCTGACGGCTCCTGCGGTGGAGGCGTCTGTCCCTGCTCGCTCATGTCCTCAACGATGCGCCGCTCTGCTGAGCTGGGGCTGACAGCCACCTGTTCGTTTCCTGAAGTCCTTCAGGATTCTTCGCGGAGTTCAGCACGGGCCTCGTACCAGCGAAAACGTGCCTCTGGTCGGCGAAGGTCGCGCCGAAGAGCTCCTCGTCGAGCTTGCCCGACCACAGGAAGTGCAGGGCCGTGCGCGTGCCGTTGCGGGCGTCGCGGCGCGTGTAGTGGTCGCGCAGGTCGGCGTACAGCAGGCGCAGATCGTCCCGGTTGGACTCGGTGAGGCGAACAGGGCACTTGACCACCAGGTCGGACATGACGAACAGAGTGCTCGCCCGCCTCGCCGTGACGCATCCGGAAAACCACTCAGAAGCGTGTACGTAGCTAATGCGGTTGCGCCGACCGGCTTCAATCGGAGGCATGGAACTCGTACCGCTCCGCCTGGAGTTCGCCCCCGCCATGCTCGCCGGTGGGCCGCAGGAACGCGAGGTCGCCCGGCTCACGGGCACTCACGCGACGTTCGAGCTGGCGGATGTCGAGGCCTACATCGAGCGGACCCTGAACGACCCGAACCGCTACACCCGCGCCATCACCGAGGACGGGAAGTTCCTCGGCGAGGTCGTGCTCACCATCGACCCTCCCAACCGGTCCGCGGGGCTGCGGATCGCGATGTGGGACGGGTTCGGGAGGGGCTACGGAACGATCGCGCTCCAGCACGTGCTGGACCACGCGTTCCACGAGCGGGGCCTGCACCGGGTGGATCTCGAGGTGTACGACTTCAACGAGCGGGCCATCCACCTCTACAAGAAGCTGGGCTTCCGCGAGGAGGGCCGTCTGCGCGACGCCCTGCTCTGGGACGGCGTCTTCCACGACGCGATCGTCATGTCCATCTTGAGCACCGATAACATCTGATCCGCACACCATCTTCTTCGATCTAGGAGTCACCGTGTCCGAGTCGCGCCCAGCAGTCGCCCAGAACCCGCCGCGCGTGGTGGTTCCGGCTGGGACGACGGCGGGCACGGCCGTGCGCGAAGCCGGCCTCCCCGGCAAGGGGTCCGACGCGATCGTCGTCGTGAAGGACGCCGAGGGGCACCTGCGCGACCTGTCGTGGGTCCCGCAGGTCGACGTCGAGGTCGAGGCCGTCGCGGCCGACACCGAGGACGGCCGCAGCGTCATCCGCCACTCCGCGGCGCACGTGCTGGCGCAGGCCGTGCAGCAGCAGTTCCCCGAGGCCAAGCTCGGCATCGGCCCGCCCGTGAAGGACGGCTTCTACTACGACTTCCAGGTCGAGAAGCCGTTCACGCCCGAGGACCTGCAGGCGCTGGAGAAGCGCATGAAGCAGATCATCAAGTCCTCGCAGCGGTTCTCCCGCCGCGTCGTCGAGTCGATCGACGCCGCGAAGACCGAGCTGGCCTCCGAGCCGTTCAAGCTGGAGCTCGTCGACATCAAGAGCGACGTCGACACCAGCGAGATCATGGAGGTCGGCGGCGGCGAGCTGACGATCTACGACAACCTCGACCCGCGCTCCGGTGAGCTGGTCTGGGGCGACCTGTGCCGCGGCCCGCACGTGCCGACCACCAAGCACATCCCGGCGTTCAAGCTCACCCGCGTGGCCGCCGCGTACTGGCGCGGCAACGAGAACAACCCGCAGCTGCAGCGCATCTACGGCACCGCGTGGGAGTCGCAGGAGGCCCAGGACCTGTACCTGGAGCGTCTCGCCGAGGCCGAGCGCCGCGACCACCGCAAGCTCGGTGTCGAGCTCGACCTGTTCTCGTTCCCGGACGAGATCGGCTCCGGCCTCGCGGTGTTCCACCCCAAGGGCGGCATCATTCGCAAGGCGATGGAGGACTACTCCCGCCAGCGCCACACCGAGGCGGGCTACGAGTTCGTCTACTCGCCGCACATCACCAAGGGCAAGCTGTTCGAGGTCTCCGGTCACCTGGACTGGTACAAGGACGGCATGTACCCGGCGATGCACCTCGACGCCGAGGTCGACGAGGACGGCACCGTCCGCAAGCCCGGCCAGGACTACTACCTGAAGCCGATGAACTGCCCGTTCCACGACCTGATCTTCAAGTCGCGCGGGCGTTCGTACCGCGAGCTGCCGCTGCGCATGTTCGAGTTCGGCTCGGTGTACCGCTACGAGAAGTCCGGCGTGGTGCACGGCCTGACCCGCGTGCGCGGCATGACGCAGGACGACGCGCACATCTTCTGCACCCGCGACCAGATCCGCGACGAGCTGAAGTCGTTGCTGAACTTCGTGCTGGACCTGCTGCGCGACTACGGACTGGACGACTTCTACCTGGAACTGTCGACCAAGAACCCGGAGAAGTTCGTCGGGCCCGACGACATCTGGGAGGAGGCGACCGCGACGCTCGCGTCGGTCGCCGAGGAGTCCGGCCTGGACCTCGTGCCCGACCCCGGTGGCGCCGCGTTCTACGGCCCGAAGATCTCCGTGCAGGCCAAGGACGCGCTGGGCCGCACCTGGCAGATGTCGACGATCCAGCTCGACTTCATGCTGCCGGAGAAGTTCGAACTGGAGTACACCGGTCCGGACGGCTCGCGCCAGCGCCCGGTCATGATCCACCGCGCCCTGTTCGGCACGGTCGAGCGCTTCTTCGGCGTGCTGACCGAGCACTACGCGGGCGCGTTCCCGGCGTGGCTCGCGCCGGTGCAGGTCATGGGCATCCCGGTGACGTCCGAGAACGCCGACCACCTGTTCGCGGTGCGCGAGGTGTTGCGCGCCAAGGGCATCCGGGTCGACGTGGACGCGTCCGACGACCGCATGCAGAAGAAGATCCGCAACCACACCATGCAGAAGGTGCCGTTCATGCTCCTGGCCGGCGCCAAGGACGTGGAGGCGAACGCGGTGTCGTTCCGGTTCCGCGACGGCACGCAGATCAACGGCGTGCCGGTGGAGCGGGCCGTGGAGCAGATCGTGGAGTGGGTCGGCCGTCGCGAGAACGCCTCGCCCACGGCGGAACTGCTCTCGTGACGCCTGAGTACTCCGCTCAGGACGGTGTGGGGGTCCCGGACGCGTTGCAGCGCCTGTGGACCCCGCACCGCCTGTCGTACGTGCAGGGCGCCGGCAAGGCCGCCGGTGACGAGCCCGCGGGCTGCCCGTTCTGCCAGGTGGTCTCGCTGTCCGACGAGGACGGGTTGATCATCGCGCGCGGGGCCGAGGTGTTCGCGCTGCTGAACCTGTACCCGTACAACCCCGGCCACCTGATGGTGCTGCCGTACCGGCACGTCGCCGACTACACCTCGCTGACCGTCTCGGAGACCGCCGAGCTCGGCGCGTTCACGCAGAAGGCGATGCGGGTCGGCCGGCACGTGGCGGCGCCGCACGGGTTCAACATCGGCATGAACCAGGGCGTCGTCGCCGGCGCCGGGATCGCCGCCCACCTGCACCAGCACGTCGTGCCGCGGTGGGGCGGGGACGCGAACTTCATGCCGGTGATCGGGCACACCAAGGTGCTGCCGCAGCTGCTGGGCGAGACCCGGCAGCTCCTCGCCGACGGCTGGAAGGCCGTCGACTGACAGTTCTTCGCTCTCGACCGCGATGACGTCCTCCGGATGTCGTCGCGGTCTTGTTGTTTTCGGGGGTTTAGCGCGCTAAACCTGGCGTTTAGTCGACCTCACTGTGATTGAAGCCCGTACTAATTGTTGGACAAAAGAGTGACAAAAAGCACTCACCTTGTCCGGTGCGGACAATCGAGCGTGTTTCCACGTGGCAAGGAATAGCTTTCGGTTACATCTTTCGGGTGCATTTCTTCGGTCGATCGAGACGTAACACCAGCACAAAGCGATTCCAGGTAGGTGAGATCACCCACCTGGAGGTGTCAACTGCGAGTCAAGTCCCCGCCTATGGCCGATCGTCTCACTGTGCGCGAATGGTTACGGTGCGAACATGACCGCACCTGAGCGTTCGCGATTAGCGAGAGAGCGGCTTTCGCGTGAACTACGCCGGTTGCGCACCGAGGCGAAGATGACCGGCACGGCCACCGCCCGTGCCACCGGGATGAGCCAGTCAAAGCTGTCGAAGATCGAGAACGGCATGCTGCTCCCGTCCGTGACGGATGTGGAGCGTCTCGTGGCGGAACTGGCCGCCGCGAGAGAGACGCGCATCGAACTGGTCGAACTCGCCAGGTCGCTGCACGCGGAGGCGGAAACCCGCCGCGTCGTGCTGCACCGAGGAGCGCACCGCCACCAGCAGACGATCACCCGCGTGGAGGCGCGGGCTGCCACTTCGAGGTTCTTCCAGGTCAACCTGGTCCCCTCGCTGCTGCAGTCCGAGTCCTACCTGAGGGTCGTGCTGGGGACGATGCCGCATTCGGAGCAGGAGGCCGCGGTGGCCGCCCTGCGCACCCGCCGAGCCCGGATGGACGACCTGGCCAAGCAGTTCGTGTTCGTCCTCTCCGAAAGCGCACTCCGCTGGCGGATGGGCTCGGCCGACCTGATGGCGGAACAGGTGGAACACCTGGCCGCCCTGCAACGCCGCCCGAACGTCCGCCTGGGCGTCGTGCCGTGGTCCGTCGACGCGAACATCGTCGCGCTGCACGGCTTCCACATCTACGACGAGCGCGTGGTGACGGTCAGCGTGCTGACCGGCAACGCCACCATCACCGATCCCCTGGACGTGCGCGAGTACCTCGCGCTGTTCGGGCGGCTCGAGAGGCTGGCGGTGCGAGGGGAGGAACTGCAGGCGTTGCTGAAGCGCATCGCCGAGGACCACCGCCGGCTGGGCTAGCCGGGCCGGCCCTTGTGGGAGAGGGCCGGTGTGAATGGAGTCGGCCGACCGGCCGGCTCGGAGGAAGGCCACCGGCTCTGGTTGGGCTGGTCGGCTCGAGTTGTTCGGCCCTGTGGGAGAGGGCCGGCTTGAGAGTTCCGCCGACTCGTCGACGCGGGCAGTCCTGAGACCTGCCGGCTCGTCTGCGCGAGCCGGCTTGAGAGAACTGCCGACTCGTTCGCGCGGGCCGGCTTGAGAGATCTGTGAGGGGGTTGGGCGGGCTGACCGCGAGCGCTGCAAGGCGTTCGCCCGGCCCGTCGCCCGTTCCGTCCGGCGCGCGTGAGGCGTGAACGGTCCGCTCGAACGTGGTGTCCCGTGAGCGGTCCGCTCGAACAAGGTGGCGCGTGAACGGTCCATGCAGGCCGCTGTCGCCCTGCGCCGCACCCGCCCGCCGCACCCGCGAACCGGCCATTTCGGGCACCAACCGCCTGCAGGCCACGTCCGCCGCCCGCGCTCGTCCATCCCGCTGGCCACCCCCGCCCACCCCGCCGGCCACCCGAGCGCGCCCGCGCGCACCTGAGCCCCGGACGTCCCGCCTCACCCGCGAGCGGTGCGTTTCACCAGTCCAGCTAGGCTGCGACCTGCCATGCTGAACATCTTCGCTCGCGCGTCCGTCTCGCGCGTCACCGATCCGATCGGGGCGTGGCTGCTGGCGCGTGGCCTCACGCCCAACGCCGTGACCGTCGGCGGCACGATCGGCGCCGTCGCCAGCGCTCTGTGGTTCATTCCTCGCGGGCAGCTGTTCCTGGGCTGTGCGCTCGTGACGTTCTTCGTGCTCCTCGACCTCATCGACGGGGCGATGGCCCGCGCTCAGGGGCCCACGCGGTTCGGGGCCGTGCTCGACGCCACCTGTGACCGCATTGCGGACGGGGCGTTGTTCGCGGCGCTCACCTGGTACGCGTTCGACACCGGCAACCGGTGGACCGCGGCGGCCGGGTTCATCTGCCTGGTGGCCTCGCAGGTCATCTCCTACGTGAAGGCGCGCGCGGACGCGTCCGGGCTCAACGCCGACGGCGGGTTGGCCGAGCGGGCCGAGCGGTTCATCGTGGCGTTGGTCGGCGCCGGTGTGCAGGGGCTTGGTGTGCCGTACCTGATGGACATCTCGCTGTGGCTCCTCGCGGCCATGACGGTCGTGACGGTGTTGCAGCGGATCCTGGCCGTCGCGAAGTCCGCCAAGGAGGCGGCGTGAACCTCGCGACGCTCGGGTACGGCGCCGGGTGGCGGTTGATCAGGTTGCTGCCCGAGTCGTGGGCGCGGGGGCTGTTCCGGGTCGGCGCGGACTACGCGGCCAAGAAGAACGGCGCAAGCGTTCAGCAGCTGCGGAAGAACCTTCGACGGGTGGTGCCGCAGGCCGGCGAGGAGGAGTTGGACGAGCTCGTCCGGGACTCGCTGCGGTCGTACGCGCGGTACTGGTGCGAGGCGTTCCGGCTGCCGTCGATGGACCTGAAGAAGGCGTACGAGAAGTGCGACTCGCAGGTGTCCGGGGTGGAGAACCTCGACGCGGCGATCCGCAACGGCACCGGCGCGGTGGTGGCGCTGCCGCACAGCGGCAACTGGGACATGGCGGGCATGTGGCTCGTCGGGCACTCCGGCACGTTCACGACGGTGGCGGAACGGCTCAAGCCCGAGTCGCTGTACCGGAAGTTCGTGGAGTTCCGCGAGACGCTCGGCTTCGAGGTGCTGCCGCTCAGCGGTGGTGACCGTCCACCCGCGACGGTGCTCGCCGAACGCCTGCGCGACAACAAGGTCGTCTGCCTGCTGGCGGACCGGGACCTGACGTCGTCGGGCGTGCCGGTGACGTTCTTCGGCGAGCAGACGCTGATGCCCGCCGGTCCGGCGCACCTCGCGGCCACGACGGGGGCGGCGCTGCTGCCGGTCGGGTGCTGGTTCACCGACGACGGCTGGCACTTCCGCATCCACCCGCCGATCAAGGTCAGCACGGTGCAGGCCGCCACGCAGGCGGTCGCCGACGTGTTCGCCGCCGACATCGCCGCGCACCCCGCCGACTGGCACATGCTGCAGCAGCTCTGGCTCGCCGACCTGCCGGAGAAGCGCCGCGCCGCGTTGGCCAGGAGGCTCGCGCGGTGAAGGTGGAAGCCAGGTGAAGGTCGGGATCGTCTGCCCGTACTCCTTCGACGTGCCCGGGGGAGTGCAGGCGCACGTCGTCGACCTCGCGCGCGCCCTCATCGGCCTCGGCCACACCGTGAACGTCCTCGCGCCCGCCGACGACGACCAGGCGCTGCCGCCGTTCGTCACGTCCGCGGGCCGCGCGGTCGGCATCCCGTACAACGGTTCGGTGGCGCGTCTGAGCTTCGGGCCCGTCTCGTACGCGCGGGTGCGGCGCTGGATCGACGAGCACCGGTTCGACGTCCTGCACCTGCACGAACCGACGGCACCCTCCCTGTCGTTCCTCGCGCTGATGGTCGCGGACGGCCCGATCGTCGCCACCTTCCACACCTCGACGCCGCGCTCGAAGATGCTGTCCGCGTTCCAGCCCGTGCTCCAGCCGTTCCTCGAGAAGGTCACCGCCCGCATCGCGGTGTCGGCGCTGGCCCGGCGCGTGCAGGTCGAGCACCTCGGCGGCGACGCGGTGGAGATCCCGAACGGCGTCGACGTCGACTTCTTCGCCTCCGCGTCCACTTTGGACGGCTACCCGAGGCCCCAGGGCACCATCGGTTTCGTCGGCCGCTACGACGAACCGCGCAAGGGCATGCCGGTGCTGTGGGAGGCGTTCGGCCTGATCGCCGACGAGTTCCCCGGCCTGCGCCTGCTCGTCGTGGGCCGCGGCGATAACCCGTTCGAAGGCCGCTTCGCCGACCGCGTCGACCTGCTCGGCCAGGTCAGCGACGAGGACAAGGCCAGGATGCTGCGGTCGGTCGACGTCTACGTCGCCCCGAACACCGGCGGCGAGTCGTTCGGCATCATCCTCACCGAGGCCATGTCCGCGGGCACCGCCGTGGTCGCGTCGGACCTCGACGCCTTCCGCCGCGTGCTCGACGACGGCAAGGCAGGGGTGCTGTTCCCGGTGGGCGACGCCCGCGCCCTCGCCGACGCGCTGCGCTCCGTGCTGCACGACTCCGCCCTGCGCGCCGAGTACGTCTCCGTTGCGTCCCAACGGGTCCAGGCCTTCGACTGGTCGGTGGTCGCCTCGCAGGTGCTGCGCGTCTACGAGACCGCCATCGCCGCCGACCCGCGCCGGGTGAGCGAGGCATGACCACCGCACTGGTCGTGGTCCTCGTCGCCCTGCTGCTGGCCGCCTGGATCCTGCGCATCGCCAACCGCTTGGACCGCCTCCACGTCCGAACCGACGCGGCCTGGGCAGCGGTCGACGCCGCGCTGGCCCGCCGAGCCGTCGTCGTCCGGGCACTCCTCGACCCGGCGCTCTCCGCGGCGGCCTCCCAGGCCGAGGCAGCGGGCCGCGCCGACCGCGAGCAGGCCGAGAACGAACTCTCCGCCCTCCTCGGCGCCCTCGACCGCTCGGCACTGGCACCGGCACTGGCCGCCGAACTCGCCGACGCCGAGGAACGGGTGATGCTCGCCCGCCGGGTCCACAACGACGCCGTCCGCGACACGCTCCTGCAACGCCGCCGCCGGGTCGTCCGCTGGCTCCGCCTGGCCGGCACGGCCCCGCAACCGTCGTACTTCGAGATCGCCGAGCCCGCCACCCCGTCCGACGCGGTGATGCTCAAACCGCGCCCGTCCGCCCGCATCGTGCTGACCGACAACGAGGGCAGGGTCCTGCTGTTCCAGGGCTTCGACCCGGCCCGCCCGCAGGAGTCGTTCTGGTTCACGGTCGGCGGCGGCGTCGAGAACGGCGAAGAACTGCGCGAAACGGCCCTGCGCGAAGCCTTCGAGGAAACCGGGCTCGAGTTCACCACCGACCAGCTCGTCGGCCCGGTGTGGCGCCGCCGCGCGGTGTTCAGCTTCGACGGCGAGACGTTCGACGCCGAGGAGTGGTTCTTCCACGCCACCGTCGACGAGGCCCCGGCCGTGGACACGTCGGGCTTCAACGACGTCGAGGAAACCTCGATCACGGCGCACCGGTGGTGGAGCGCGGAGGAGCTGGAGTCGGCCGAGGACACCGTGTATCCGGTGCAGCTGGCCGAGCTCCTGCCGAGCCTGAGGAACGGTTGGGACGGCGAGACCCGCACGGTCCGTTAGGCAAGCCCGGCAGGGCTCCGACCAGTACGGCCCTACACGGCGGAGATGATCGCCGACCCGTAGGCGTCGCGCGTCTTGTCCTTCTCGTCGTGCATCAGGTACAGCGCGAAGTTGTCGACGCCGATCTCCTTCAGCTCCTCGAGCCGCTCCACGTGCGCGGATTCAGGGCCCACCAGGCAGAAGCGGTCCACGATGGCGTCCGGCACGAAGTCGGTGGAACGGTTGCCCGCCTTGCCGTGGTGGGCGTAGTCGTAGCCCTCGCGGTCCTTGATGTAGTCGGTGAGGGCCTTGGGGACGACGCCCGAGTCGCCGTACCGCGCGACGAGGTCCGCCACGTGGTTGCCGACCATGCCGCCGAACCACCGCAGCTGGTCGCGTTGGTGGGCCAGGTCCGTGCCGACGTACGCGGGTGCGGCCACGCACATCGTGATGGACGACGGGGCACGCCCGGCGGCCACCGCTGCTTCGCGGACGGAGCCGATGGTCCAGCGCGCGATGTCCGGGTCGGCGGTCTGCAGGATGAAGCCGTCGGCCTGCTCACCGACCATCTTCAACGCCCGCGGACCGTAGGCGGCCATCCACATCTCGAGCTTTCCGTTGCGCACCCACGGGATCTGGACCGCGGTCCCGTGGTGTTCGACCTCTCGCCCCTCCGCGAGCTCCTTGATCACGTGCATCGCGGAGCCCAACGTGGCCAGGGAGGCCGGTTTCTGGCCGATCACGCGGCGGGCCGAGTCGCCCCGGCCGATGCCGCAGACCGTGCGGTTGCCGAACATGTCGTTCAGCGTCGCGAACAACGAGGCCGTCACCGACCAGTCGCGGGTCGACGGGTTGGTGACCATCGGGCCCACCACGAGATCGCGGGTGGCGGCGAGCACCTGCGAGTAGATGACGAACGGCTCCTGCCACAGCACGCAGGAGTCGAACGTCCAGCCGTAGCGGAAGCCGCAGTCCTCGGCCGCGCGGAGGCCTTCCACCACGTCCCGCGCCGGCGGGTCGGTCTGAAGCACTACACCGAAGTCCACGGGTGGCGCCTTTCCTAGACGAGGTACTGGTTGAGGTCGCGGGTCACGAAGCGGCCGTGACCCGTCGAGCCGTGGTAGGCGCCGTCGGCGATCACCTTGCGGCCGCGCGAGAACACCGTGTCGACCTTGCCGGTGAGGTCGAAGCCCTCGTAGGCCGAGTAGTCCACGGCCATGTGGTGCGTGTCGGCGGAGATCGTCTGGGACGCCTGCGGGTCGTAGATCACCACGTCCGCGTCGGCTCCCGGCGCGATCACGCCCTTGCGCGGGTACATGCCGAACATGCGCGCGGGCGTGGTGGCGACGATCTCGACCCAGCGCTCGCGGGTGATCTCGCCCTTCACCACGCCCTGGTGCAGCAGGTCGACGCGGTGCTCGACGCCCGGCATGCCGTTCGGGATCTTCGAGAAGTCGCCGACGCCCAGCTGCTTCTGGTCCTTGAAGCAGAACGGGCAGTGGTCGGTGCTCACGACGGAGAGGTCGTTGGTGCGCAGACCCCGCCACAGCGACGACTGGTGCTCCTTGGGACGCAACGGCGGCGACGCCACGTACTTCGCGCCCTCGAAGCCCGGCCGCGCCAGGTCCTCCAGCGACAGGTACAGGTACTGCGGGCACGTCTCGGCGAACACGTTCTGGCCCGTGTCCCGCGCCGCCGTCACGGCGTCCAGTGCCTGCGACGCCGAGAGGTGCACGATGTACAGCGGCGAACCCGTCACCTTCGCGAGTTGGATCGCGCGGGACGTGGCCTCGCCCTCCAGCTCCGGTGGCCGGGTCAGGCCGTGCTGCACGGGGTCGCCCAGCCCGGACGCCAGCGCCTGCGCGACGAGCTGGTCGATCGCGATGCCGTTCTCCGCGTGCATCATGATCGTGGCACCGGTCTCGCGCGCCTTCTGCATGGCACGCAGGATCTCGCCGTCGGTCGCGTAGAACACGCCGGGGTAGGCCATGAACATCTTGAAGCTGTTCACGCCCGCCGCGATGCAGGACTCCATCTCCTTCAGCGACTCGTCGGTCACGTCGGAGATGATCATGTGGAAGCCGTAGTCGACCGCGCAGTTGCCGTCGGCCTTGGTGTGCCACTTGTCCAGAGTGGACAGAAGACTGCTTCCCTTGGGCTGCACCGCGAAGTCGACGATCGTGGTCGTGCCGCCCCACGCCGCCGCGATCGTGCCCGTCTCGAACGTGTCCGCGGACTGGGTGCCGCCGAACGGCATCTCCATGTGCGTGTGCGCGTCGATGCCGCCGGGGATCACGTACTTGCCGGCCGCGTCGATCACCTCGTCGGCCTGCACCTCGAAGCCGGGGGTCACGAGGGCCGCGATGTGCTCGCCCTCGATCAGCACGTCGGCGGCGTGTGAGCCGGTCGCGTTGATGACCAGGCCGTTGCGGATCAGGACACTCACGGCGTCACCAGGCCCTCGTAGGTGTCGGGACGGCGGTCGCGGTAGAACGCCCACGTGTCGCGGACCTCGGTCAGCAGGTCCAGGTCGAGGTCGCGCACGACGAGCTCTTCCTCGGTGTCGGACGCCGCGTCACCGACGAGCTGGCCGCGTGGCGACACGAAGTACGTCTGGCCGTAGAACTCGTTGTCTCCCAATGGCTCCACGCCCACGCGGTTGATCGCGCCGACGAAGTACTCGTTCGCGACGGCCGCGGCGGGCTGCTCCAGCTTCCACAGGTACTCGGACAGCGAACGCGAGGTCGCCGACGGGTTGAACACGATCTTCGCACCCGCGAGCCCGAGAGCGCGCCACCCCTCGGGGAAGTGCCGTTCGTAGCAGATGTAGACGCCGATGCGGCCCACCGCCGTGTCGAACGTCGGGTACCCGAGGTTGCCGGGCTTGAAGTAGAACTTCTCCCAGAAGCCCTTGACCTGCGGGATGTGGTTCTTGCGGTACTTGCCGAGGTACGTGCCGTCCGCGTCGATCACGGCCGCGGTGTTGTAGTAGACGCCCGGCTGCTCGACCTCGTACATCGGCACGATCAGCACGATGTTGTGCTGCGCGGCGACCTCCTGCATCAGCCGCGTGGTCGGACCGTCCGGAATGGACTCGGTGTAGGAGTAGAAGTCCGCGTCCTGCACCTGGCAGAAGTACGGTCCGTAGAAGAGCTCCTGGAGGCACAGCACCTGCGCGCCTTGGGAAGCGGCAGTGCGGATGTGCTCGACCGCGTTCGCGATCATCGACTCCTTGTCGCCCGTCCACTTCTGCTGGACGAGCGCCGCCCGGATGATGTTGCTCACCTGGTCGTCTCCTTTGCCGAGTTGTCCTTCAGAGCGAGGAAGACCAGGAAGCCGGCCGCGAAGCCGACGACCCAGTTGTAGTCGTAGAGGGGCTTGAGGAACGGGATCAGCCCGCCGTCGGGGAACGGCCCGCCGTGCGCGCCGCCTACCGCGAGCACCGAGCCCACGAGCGTCGCCACGACCGCGCGCCAGTTCCAGCCACCGTTGAACCAGTAGGCGCCGCGGCCGTCCAGGTAGAGGTCGGCGAGCTCCAGCCGGGTCTTCTTCATCACCCAGTACCCGGCGACGAACACCCCGGCCACCGACGCGAGCAGGCCGCCGTAGAACCCGAGCCACGCGAAGATGTAGATGGTCGGGTCGGAGATCAGCCGCCACGGCTGGATCACGATGCCGATCACGCCGGTGATCAGGCCGCCGACCGCGAACGAGATGCGCTTCGGGAACGCGTTGGAGAAGTCGTAGGACGGGCTCACGACGTTCGCCGCGAGGTTCGCCGAGATCGTCGCCAGCACCAGCGAGACGAGCGCGACGATCACCAGCAGCGTGCTGTCGAACCGCGACGCCAGGTCGGCCGGGTCCCAGATCGCCTCGCCGTACAGCGCCTGCGCGCCGGACGTCGTCAGGATCGCCACGATCGCGATGAACGACATCGTGGTCGGCAGACCCAGGATCTGCCCGGTCACCTGCTTCTTCTGCGACCCGCCGAACCGCGTGAAGTCCGGCATGTTCAACGACAGCGTCGACCAGAACGCGATCATGCCCATCAGCGCGGGGAAGAAGACCTTCCAGAAGTCCGGCCCCCAGCCGAGGCTGCTGCCCTGGTGCAGGATCGGCCCGAACCCGCCCGCCTTCACCAGCACGTACCCGAGCAGGATCAGGAACCCGACGCTCACCAGCGGCGCCGTCCAGTTCTCGAACCGCCGGATCGCGTCCATGCCGCGCCAGATCACCAGCATCTGCACGACCCAGAACCCGAAGAAGCACAGCCACAACGTCCACGGCTGCCCGCCGATCACGGACGCCTTCGTCCACCCGTCACCGGCCAGCCTGCCGATGATCACGTGCAGCGCCTTGCCGCCGACCCACGTCTGGATGCCGAACCAGGCGCACGCGATGAACGCCCGCAGCAACGCCACCAGGTTCGCGCCGCGGATGCCGTAGAACGCGCGGGCGAACACCGGGAACGGGATGCCGTACTTCGTGCCCGCGTGGCTGTTGAGCAGCATCGGGACCAGCACGATCAGGTTGCCGAGGGTGATCGTGAGGAACGCTTGGACCCAGTCCATGCCGATCGCGATCAACGACGCCGCGAGCGTGTAACTGGGGATGTTGTGCGCCATGCCCATCCACAGCGCGAAGAAGTTGTAGGTCGACCACGTCCGCTGCTCGACGGGGACGGGGGCGAGCTCGGGGTTGAAGAACCTGCTGTTCTCGATGGGACCTGTGTCGCTCAGTTCGACGCGGCCATCAGGTGTGACCTGGGGCGGTGAGGACTCGACTGCCATCGGACAACCCCCTGTTACGCTGCTGAAACAACGTCAACCCGGTCGGATTCCACCCCGGAATCCTGGGTCCGCCGCCGCAGGTGTGGCAGTGTCAGAGTGTCCACGCTTGTCATGATCGGCGCACATTGTGTTCCGGCGCGTCGTCAGAGCAGCGTCGTGCGAGCCTCGGGAAGAACACGCGCAGG
This sequence comes from Lentzea sp. NPDC058450, assembly GCF_042721395.1. Classification (NCBI taxonomy): domain Bacteria; kingdom Bacillati; phylum Actinomycetota; class Actinomycetes; order Pseudonocardiales; family Pseudonocardiaceae; genus Lentzea; species Lentzea sp. NPDC058450. Next base: position 57,369 of record NZ_JBHXLO010000020.1, on the reverse strand, counting down.
GGACCGCGGGCCTGCGGACGATCAGCGATTCTGCTGGGACGTGACCTTCAGGCGCACCACGGCCGTGCCCGCCTTGCGGTCGTGCCACGTCCGGGTCCCGCGCAGGTCGAGCGCCTCCACGATGGACAGCACCAGCAACGCGAACCCGCTGACCAGCAGCAACGACGAGAGCCAGCCCGCTGACCCCGCGTTCACGTGCTCGCCGACGACGACCCACGGCTGCTGCCAGCCGAGCGTCGTCATCAGCGCCGGCTCCCGCCAGCCCAGTCCGGTCAGCACGAGCACCGCGCCCGCGCCCGGTAGCGCGGTCGTGACGAGCGTGCGCGCCAGCACGCGTCTGAGGTTCAGGCCGGACGCTGGGCCCACGACCCGCAACCCCGTGAGGACCTTGCCGACGGTGTTCAGGCGCAGCAGCAGAGCGTCGTACACCGCCGCACACAGCACCACGGCAGCGGGTTCGCGGACCAACGGCCACACCACGACCAGCACCAGGAGCCAGTCGAGCAGACGGGCGATCAGCCGACGAACGAGCATGATTCACGCTAAGCGGCGGAAGACCGTCATAAGTGGTCAGTTCATGGTCAGTTGTCGCGGGTGTACTCGGCCACCCACCTGCCGTTGTCCCTGGTGACCGAACGGGCGGTCAGACCGTCGGCGGCGAACGCCCGGATCTCGGACGGCGTCAGCGGCCACGGCGGGCCGTCGGGAGTGGGGCCCTCGTCCCGCGCGACGGCGAGGACGAGCAACGTCGAACCGGTGAGCCAGGCGACCTTCGCGGTGGCCTCGGGGTGCAGGTCCACCGGCAGCGCCTGGACGGTCATGTTCTCGACGACCACGTCGAACCCGCGGTGCCAGTCGGCGGGCGGGTTCAGCAGGTCGGCGACGACGTAGGTGACCTTCGAGTCCGGGTACCGCGCCTGGACGGCCGCGACGGCGGTGGGGGAGATGTCGAACGCGGTCACCTCGTACCCGCGCGAGGCGAGGAACTCCGAGTCGCGGCCGAGACCGCAGCCCACGACCAGCACGCGCTGACCGGTGCCGTCGGCGGAGGCCCACTCGACGAGGTGCGGTTGCGGATGGGGGACGTCCCACGGGACAGAGGCAGTGCCGGCTTCTGCCTCCGCGTAGAGCTCCTCGAACCATCCGGTGGGGTTGGCTGCTTGCAGTCGGCGGGCGTCGTCATCAGCGGACATGACGACCACCCTGTCAGCTCACCTGGCGGCGCGCGCCCGGTTTACGTAGTCGACGAGGCCGTCGTCGGCGGGCCAGCCGATCTGGGAGCTGATCGCCGTCTTGTTCTCGTTCCAGGACCGTTGCGCCGCGGCCTGGACCGCCGCGTCGCCGCCGGTGAACTTCGCGCCCAGCTCGTCCCACTGCCGGGCCAGGTCCACGACGCGCGGGTCCTCGGCCGGGGTGCCGGAGGCCATGTACTGACGGAGTTGGTGGACCAGCTCCAACCAGGACTGCTTCAGCGCCTCCACGGCCTCGGGGCCCATCGCCGCCGCCCGCGACCGCAGGTCGTCCAGCTGGTCCGAGGTGAAGTAGCTCTCGTACACGGACATCATCTCCAAAGTGGACAGAAGGGACTCGGTGGTGTGCCCGTCGAGCAGCGCGGTGAGCCGCGACCGCAGCGCGTCCACCTGCCGCGCCTGAACGGTCAGCGCGGCGAGCTGCGCCTCGAAGAGGGGCCGCAGGGAGTCCGAACGCGACAGTGCCGATCGGACCTCCTCCAGCGAAAGACCGAGCTGACGCAGCGATCTCACCTGATAGAGGCGGCGGACGTCGTCCGGTGTGTACCGACGGTGACCGGACGGCGTGCGCTCGGACGCGACGACCAACCCGATCTCGTCGTAGTGGTGCAGCGTGCGGACGGTCAGTCCGCTCGCTTTGGCCAGGTCACCGATGCTCCAACGGGTCACACCAAGACCGTAGGACCTCCCGTGGCGTGAGGTTCAAGTCCTCAACACCCGATCGAGCGGGTTAATTCACGAACCGAACGCGCCGATGAAATCGAAGATCGGTCCCCAAACCAGATTGAGGAAAACTGTGTCTCGTACCGGACTGTTCCGTGCCGCCGCCCTGCTCGCCGCCAGCGCCGCCCCGCTGCTCGCGGGCTCGGCCAGCGCCGCCGAGCTCCCGCAGGTCGGCGCCGGCGTTCCCGAGGTCGGCGCGGACAAGCTGATCAGCGACGCCACGCAGCACGCGAACCCGCTGGACTCGGCGAGCGCCGTCCAGCTGCCGCACGTCGGCGCCCCCGCCGGCCTCCCGGTGCCCGCGCTGCCGGGTGCCGAGCTGCCGGGCGCCGCGCAGGAGCGCACCCTCCCGAACCCGGTCGCGGCCGAGCTCGGCACCCTCCCGTCGCTCCCGCACGCCCAGGACCTGACCGGCAACGCGCACGTCGGCGACCTGCAGGCCCCGGCGCTGGCCGACCTGCCGACCAACAACGTCGTGCCGAACCCGGACGTTCTCTCGGGCACCCTCCCGACGATCAACGGCTGAGTTCCCGCACGTCGAAAATGGGCCCGTGCGCGCTCACGGGCCCATTTCGTGCACCAGCAGGGCGACGTAGAGCGAGAGCACGGACTCCGGGTCCTCCAGCGAGACGCCGAGGACCTGTTCGATCCGTCCCAGCTGCTGGTAGTACGCGGTGCGGGAGAGGTGCGCGGCCGCCGCGGCCGCCGACTTGTTGCCGCCGTTCTCGCACAGGCACCGCAGCAGCTCGACCAGCCGTGAGCCCTGGGCGTTGTCCCGGGTGAACAACGGGCCCAGCTCGCGGTCCGCGAACGCCCGGATCCGTTCGTCCTCGCGCAGCAGGTGCAGCAGGCCGCGCAGCCGCACGTCGTCGAGCCGGTGGTACAGCTGGGTTCCGGGTGCCCGCAGCGCCGCCCCGGCCACGTGCGCGGCCTCGCCGAGCGACCTGCGCACGTCCGTTGTGGACGTCACGGTCGTGCCGACGGCGATCACCACGGCCGACGCCGCCGTCCGGTGGATCTCGCGGGCGACCTTGCGCAGAACCCCTTCCACGCCAACGGTCATCGGCACCGAGAGCAGCGCGCGCACCGAGGTGTCGTCGACGACGCCGACCAGTGCGGCGACCGTGACGCGGCGGGCGGCCAGTGCCGTGGCCTCGGCGAGATCCCGCAGGACCTCCTGGGTGGCAAGCGTTTGCCCCTGGAGCACGGAGACGGGCCGGACCGCGACGCCGATGAGTTGGCGCCGGTCCAGGGGCACGCCCAGGGCGGCCGCCCGCGCGCCGAGGTCCGGTGACTGCGGTGACTGGCCGAGGAGCTGAGCGAGCAACGTGCGGTGCGTCTGGCGTTCGAGCGACTCGCGGTCCCGGGCCACGAGCCGGTGCACGGCCAGCGCCGAGGCCGCGCGTTCGGCCACGACGACGTGCCGGTGCGGCGGCGGTTCGGGGGAGACCAGCACGAGCCGGCCCCAGTCCGCGCCGCGCGCCCCCACGATCGTGATCAGCCAGCCGGACGCGGTGTCGTAGGCGGTCCGTTCGGTGACGGTGACGGCCCGCGAGCGCGCGGCCCAGTCGTCGAGCAGGGTCACGGGGTCGTGCCCGGCGGCGTCGTAGGCGAGCACGTCGTGGCCGAGTGTCTCCAGCACGACCGCGAGCCCGGATGTCCGCGCGACCTCTCGAAGCACCTCGGAGGGTTCGGCGCCCGCGACCGTGAGCGCCGTGAACGTCTCGTGCACCTGCTCCGCGGCCCGCAGCTCGGCGAGCTGGGCGTCCACGATCAGGCCGACGACGGCCTCGGTGACGGCGACGTACTTGGTCTCCTCGGTGAGCGTGACCAGCGGTAACCCGTGCCGTTCGGCCTCGGTGACCAGGGCGGCGGGCACGTCGTCGCGCCACCGGCGGCCCAGTTCGACGATGAGGCCCGCACAGCCGACCGCGGCCAGTTCCTCGACGTAGCGCGCGAGGCCCGACTCGGGCAGCATCACGCCGGTCGTGAGCACGAGTTCACCGCCGCGCAGCAGTGGCGCGATGTCTGCGATCTCCGCCACATGCACCCAGCGGACGCGCCGGTTCAGCCCCGCCGAACCGGCGACCAGACGGGGCTTTCCCTGCCGGATCACCGGCAGAGCGACGACTTCGGCGACCGTCGGGTACATGGACACAACGTAATGCCAACCAGCCGATCCGGGTACACGTTGTGCATGGCGGGGAGGGGGTCTCGCCAGCAGACTTCGAGCCAGGTGACGACTGGGAGGACGAGATGGCCCACAAGGAGCTGCTGGCACGGCACCGCGCGGTGATGCCGAAGTGGCTGGCCCTCTACTACGACGAGCCCATCGAGATCGCGAGCGCGTCCGGACGCCGGGTGACCGACCGCGAGGGCACGACCTACCTGGACTTCTTCGCGGGCATCCTGACCAACGCCATCGGCTACGACGTCGCCGAGATCAGCGACGCGATCCGGTCGCAGCTCGACACCGGCGTGCTGCACAGCTCGACCCTGTACCTGATCCGCTCGCAGGTGGAGCTGGCCGAGAAGATCGCGGAGCTCTCCGGCATCCCGGACGCCAAGGTGTTCTTCACGAACTCCGGCACCGAGGCCAACGAGACCGCGCTGATGCTCGCCACCCAGGCCCGTCGCAGCGAGCAGGTGCTGGCGCTGCGCAACAGCTACCACGGCCGTGCGTTCGCCACGGTCGCCATCACGGGCAACCGCGGCTGGTCGGCTTCGGCGCTTTCGCCGATCAAGGTCAGCTGGGTGCACGGCGGCTACCGCTACCGCTCGCCCTTCAAGTCGTTCTCCGACGCCGACTACGTCAAGGCGTGCGTCGACGACCTGCGCGAGATCATCGAGACCACCACGTCCGGCGACGTGGCGTGCATGATCGCCGAGCCGATCCAGGGCGTCGGCGGCTTCACCTCCCCGCCCGACGGCCTGTTCCGGGCGTTCAAGGACGTGCTCGACGAGTACGGGATCCTCTTCGTCTCCGACGAGGTGCAGACCGGCTGGGGCCGCACCGGCGAGCACTTCTGGGGCATCCAGGCGCACGACGTGGTGCCGGACGCGATGACGTTCGCCAAGGGCCTCGGCAACGGTCTCGCGATCGGCGGCGTGGTGGCGCGCGGCGACCTGATGGACTCGATCAACGCCAACTCGATCTCGACGTTCGGCGGCAACCCCGTCTCGACCGCCGGCGCCCTGGCCACCGTGAACTACCTGCTGGACCACGACCTGCAGGCCAACGCGGCCAAGCTCGGCTCCCGGCTGCTCGGCGGCCTTCGTTCGCTGGCCGAGAAGTACCCCGTGATCGGCGACGTGCGCGGCAAGGGCCTGATGGTCGGCGTCGAGTTCGTCGGCCCCGAGGGCGAACCGAACGCGGCGGCTGCCGGTGCCGTCCTGGCCGAGTCGAAGGCGCGCGGGCTGCTCGTCGGCAAGGGCGGCCTGTACGGCAACGTGATCCGGCTGGCTCCTCCCATGACGCTGACCGAGGACGAGCTCGAAGAGGCGCTGGGGATCCTGGCTCAGGCGGTGGAGAAGGCGTGATCAAGCACTGGATCAACGGCAAGCCCTGGGAGTCTGCTCCTTCGCGGGCCGGTGACGTCTACGACCCGACGACCGGCAAGGTGGCGTCCCAGGTCGCCTTCGCGTCGGTGTCCGAAGTGGACGCCGCGGTGTCGGCGGCCGCGGAAGCGTTTGCGTCCTGGCGCAACGCGTCCCTGGCTCAGCGCTCTTCCGTGATGTTCAAGTTCCGCGAGCTCTTCAGCGCGCGCAAGGACGAGCTGGCCCGGCTGGTCTCCTCCGAACACGGCAAGGTCGTCTCCGACGCGGCCGGCGAGATCCAGCGCGCCCTGGAATCCGTCGAGTACGCGTGCGGCATCCCGCAGCTCCTGAAGGGCGGCTTCAGCGAGAACGCCTCGACCCGCGTCGACGTCTACTCGATCCAGCAGCCCGTCGGCGTGGTCGGCGTGATCTCGCCGTTCAACTTCCCGGCCATGGTCCCGCTCTGGTTCGTGCCCACCGCGATCGCCTGCGGCAACACCGTGGTCCTCAAACCGTCCGAAAAGGACCCGTCCGCCTCGGTCTTCCTCGCCGAGCTCTTCGCCGAGGCCGGTCTGCCCGACGGCGTGCTGAACGTCGTGCACGGCGACAAGGTGGCAGTGGATCGCATCCTGGAACACCCAGTGGTCAAGGCGATCTCGTTCGTCGGCTCGACCCCGATCGCCCGCTACGTCTACGAAACCGGCACGGCCGCCGGCAAGCGCGTCCAGGCCCTCGGCGGCGCCAAGAACCACATGGTCGTCCTGCCCGACGCCGACCTCGACCTGGCCGCCGACGCCGCCGTGTCCGCGGGCTTCGGCTCCGCGGGCGAACGCTGCATGGCGATCTCGGTCGTCGTGGCCGTGGGCGAGGTCGGCGACTCACTGGTCGACCGCATCAAGTCGCGCATCGCCGACGTGCAGGTGGGTTCCGGCGCGTCCTGCGAGATGGGGCCGCTGGTCACCGGCGTGCACCGGGACAAGGTGACGTCCTATTTGGACGCTGGAGTGGCTGCCGGCGCCGTGCTGGCCGTGGACGGCCGCGACCACCCGATCGACGGCGACGACGGCGGGTTCTGGCTCGGCCCGACGCTCTTCGACCACGTCGGTACGGACATGTCGATCTACACCGACGAGATCTTCGGCCCGGTGTTGTCGGTCGTCCGGTGCGACACCTATGAATCGGCCGTCGAACTGGTCAACTCGAACCGGTACGGCAACGGGACCGCGATCTTCACCAACGACGGCGGCGCGGCGCGGCGGTTCCAGAACGAGATCGAGGTGGGCATGGTCGGCGTGAACGTGCCGATTCCGGTGCCCGTCGCCTACTACTCGTTCGGTGGCTGGAAGGAATCGCTGTTCGGCGACGCCCACGCTTATGGCCCGCACGGTGTCCACTTCTTCACGCGTTCGAAAGTGGTCACGTCACGCTGGCTCGACCCGTCGCACGGCGGCGTGAATCTCGGATTCCCGCAGAACACGTAGTCTCGAAAGCTGGTTTCAGCGGGTGTGGCCGGAGTGAACGCCGGCCACACCCACTTTTTTGTCCAGTTCGGTGTTTCCGGGCGGCGGGGAATTCTTATAGGTGCTGCTCTTCGTCGATTTTCAGGTCCGTCGGCGAATGATCACGGTGCCGTCGCCGGTGTTCATCGCCCGCCACGGCGACTGGGGCTTGCCGCGGGCCAGCCAGACTCCGAGAACGACCGGCCAGACGAACATCGTGGCCATCTGCAGCAGGAACCACGGCAGGCTCATCAGGATCGTGAGCAGCGACAACCTGCCGCGCTGGCTGATGCCGGCACGTGATCGGCCGACCCCGGCCGAGACGAGCATGCCGATGAAGTAGGTGATTCCCAATGCGGCGCCCATGCCGTCTTCGCCTTTCCTGGCAACCCTCGTGTCCGTGTATGAGGGTTCATCGAAACGCGGGGAAAGGCGTTACCCGGAGGAGGGCTCACTCGTGGGAATCACTCGTTCGGCTCACTGGGGCGGAAGCCGCCGAGTCGTGGCGGATTCGTGGGCACTGACGCGTCAGGCACGCCTTCGGAGATCAGGATCGGCTCCTCGACCCTCGCTATCTGGCTGCGCAGTTCGTCGGTGAGTTCGAAGTCGTCGTAGTCCGGGTCTCCGCCGGCTCGTTCATTCATGGTCTACTCTCCTTTGCGGTCGGGGGCTCAGGTTCGCAACTTCGGGACGGAATTCGCAACAGGCGATCCGTCCGTGCGCCGGCAAGGGAGCCGTGATGCCGTCCACGCTCACCGGGCTGATCATCTTCGTCCTCCTGCTCCTGCCTGGCTTCGTCTTCCAGCGCCGCCGCGCCCGGGATCGGCCGGCGGCGGAGGAGACCGCGCTCCAGGAGGGCCTGACCATCCTGTTCAGCGGCCTGCTCCTGGACGGCATCGGTCTGGCCGCGGTCGGCGGGATGTGGGCGGTGCTCCCCGGCAGAGCGGTCGACGTGAGCAGGTTCGTGCTGACACCGTCCGCCTACCTGGCCGCACATCCGGCCAGGGTGCTGGGCTGGGCCGCGGCCGTCCTGCTGGTCGCGATCGTGACGGGGTACCTCGTGGCGGGGCGCCGTGTTCAGGCCCTCGTCCGGCGAGCCGCACGCCGGGCCACGTCGAGGGAACCGCACGCCTCCGCCTGGTGGCTGCTGTTCGAGGAACACCCGCCGCAGTTCCCGGTGCACGTCGGCTGCTACCTGACCGACGGCGCATACCTGAGCGGCCGTCTGCACAGCTACAGCCGGGTGGGCAAGGAGTCGGGAGACCGTGAGCTGACGTTGCGCGACAAGATCACCTACCGGGAACCGGGCGAAGGCGCGAGCACCGAGCTGCTGCGCAACGTCGGCGCGGTCAGCATCAGCGCGCGCAGCATCCAGTTCCTCACCGTCACCTACCTCGCCCCGCCGGACAAGCAGGCCGCCGAGCAGGAGAAACCGGAGGTGGCGGACTCGTGATGTCACGAAGACCGCCCAGGACGATCTTCGGCTACAGCCCGCCCCGCCGCGCCGAGGTGGTGGGCTGGAGATGTCACCAGGACGGCTGTCATCGCGCGGAGAGCGAGGTGCCGCGCCGCTGGCCGCACCCCTGTGACAACTGCGGGCACCCCGCGGATCCCGTGTTCGCCGAACCGTGGGCGCATGAAGCGAGGGGAGTCGAGTTGAGTGCTCGTGCCGAGGATCCGTCCGACGACCACGACTCCCGGTTCGCCACCGTCGAACTCCCCGCGTGGCGGTTCGAGGACGCGTTGCGCCGGGGTGATCGCGCGGCGGCGGTCGAGGCGTGCGCGGACCTGGGTCGGCTGGCGGACCGCCTGCGCGCCAACGGGACCACCTGGCACCTGTCCACGGCCCGGTGGAAGGTCGTCGTCTCCGCGCTGAGGCACGGCGAACCGGACCTGGCGGCGGACGGGATCCTCGGGTTCTTCGAGGACGTTCGCGCGATCGGGAAGGCCGAGCTGGAGCAGAACGACCCGAGAACCGACGCGCGGATGTTCGTGGGCGCCTGCCTGCTGTTCCTCTGCGACGAACGCTCGCTCGGGCACCAGAGGGAGAACGACGTCGTCGCCGTCATGGTCGATCGGCACGACCTGCTGCGCAAGCACGACTTCTCGGTCGGCTCGCTCGACGACGACCGGAAGCGGGCCATGGACCTGCGGGCGATGAAGCGGGGGACGAAGCGACCGCGGGTGCCGGAGTTGCCGCCTCCCGCGGACGTGCCCGTGTCCGTCGACAGCCGGGACCTGCCAGGGCCCGTCGAAGAACGGATCGAGTTCGCCAGGGCGGTGATCGCGGCCGCCAGGCGCGGGCAGCGGCAGGAGGAACTGGCCGCCGTGGTCGACGGCATGTCCCGCATGGTGCTGGCGGGCAACGGGACGTCGGTCGCCACGGCCGCGGCGGCGGTGCTGGCCGACGCCGCTCTGGCGATCGCCGAGATCCACGACGACCCGGAGCCGTTGTTCGCCGCCGCGGACCGGCTCGACGGGTCGTCGGCGGTGACCCGTCTGCTCCGGGCTCAGGGGCACGTCGTCCTCGGCGAGTTCACCCTGGCGGAGCAGGAGATCGAGGAAGCGCTGCGGCACTCCGGCAGCGCCCGGCAGGGACTGCTGCCGCACCTGCACGCGGTGCGCGGATGGCTCCTGGTCCGGGACGGGGCCGCGTCGATCGACGACGGGATCGACGCCTGCCGAACCGGCCGCGACCTCGGGCGGGGCGACGTCACCCCGGCCGATCCGGTGCTCGCGGGTCTCCTCGTGGAGAAGGCGCTGCACCGCGGCACTCCCGCGAGCGACGCGGTCCCGCTGCTCGAGGAGGCCCTCCACCTCGCCGGTCCGTCCGGTGCGCACGCCGTGGCGCAGGAGGCGAGGTCGGCGCTGGCCGCGCTCACCGGTCCGGGAGACAGCGGCACGAGGCAGGAGGACTGGCGCACGGCGGTGCGGGACGCCCAGGACGTTCCCGTCACCGCACAGCTGAGGCTCGCGACGGCGTGGGTGCGGTGGGCGCTCGGCACCGGTCAAGCCGAACTGGCCGCGGACGCCTACCACCACGTCGTGTCACTGCTGCCCGCGCTCGTCCGGGTCCGGTACCGCGCCGACGCCCAGGCGAGGGTGCTGGCGACCGTTCGGGAGCACACCGAGGAGGCCGGGTACTGGCTCGCGAAGGCCCACCGCTACCGGGATGCCGCCGTGGCGCTGGAGACGGGGCGCGCGGTCGTCCTGAGCACCCTCGTGGAGCGCGACGATCCCGTGGTGGCCGCGGCCCTGGCGGACGCGGGCCGCGGTGATCTGCTGGCGCTGTACCGGGAAGCACTGGACAGCGGCGGCGGCCACCAGGAGTGGGCCCGCTTCCGCGCGGTCGCGCGCGAGGTCGCCGACGTCATCGGTGCGGACCCCGTCGAACCCGCGGTCGAGTACACCGACATCACCCGTGCCACGGGAGACGGCGCGCTGGTCTACGTCGCCGCGGCGGAGGCGGGTGGCTACGCCTTGATCATCGCCTCGGCGCACGACCCGCAGTGCGTGTGGCTACCGGACCTCGGCAGGTTCTCCGTCGAGGAGTGGCTGCGCGGCCAGTCGGGAGAGGTGGAGGAACGCGGGCCGCGGATGAGCGCCGACCTCGACTGGTTGTGGCGCAACGGAATGCGCGAGCTGCTCGCGTTCTTCGCGCACGGCTCGATCATCACGCTCATCCCGATCGGCGCGCTGACAAGGCTTCCCCTGCACGCGACCGCCGGACGCGCGCTGCACTTCCCCGCGGTCCGGTACGCCCCGAACGCACGCACGTTGCACTGGTGCCGTTCGCGCGCGGCCACGATGACCGGCCAGCCGGCACGACTGCTCGTGGCCGACGTGCCGAACGCGCCGGAAGGCGAACTGCCGTTCGCCTCGATCGAGGCCGCCGCGGTGGCCTCGACCTGGCCGGAACGGTGCGACCGGTTGCCGGAGGCGACCTGGGCCGAGTTCGCGCCCGCCGCTCACCGGTACGACATCTGGCACGTCGTGTGCCACGGGAAGGTCGACCTGCGGGAGATCCTGCTGAGCTCGCTCCTGTTCACCGATCGCGAGGTGACGATCGCGGATCTGCGCGAGCGGTTCCGCTTCGCTCCTCGTCGCCTGGCGATCATCTCCGCCTGCGACATGCAGAACGTCGGAGCCCGCACGCCGAACGAGGCCGCCGGCCTGCCGTCAGCACTGCTGCAGCTGGGTTTCGCGGGAGTGGTCTCGGCGTCCTGGCCGGTGTTCGACCGGGCGACGGCCTTCCTGATGACCCGGTTCCACCAGGTGCTGAGGGACGGGGCGCACCCGGCCGTCGCACTCGCGGTGGCGCAGAACTGGCTCAGGAACGCCGACTTCGACGACCTCGCCGCCGTCGCCCCGTCGATTCCGCTGCCGGAGCGGGGAAAGCGCCCCCGCCCGTTCGCGCATCCCTGGAACTGGGCGGCGTTCGCCTACACCGGCGGGTGAGGACGACCATGAGGCCACGTGTTCACGCCGTGCACCTCCAGCCAGCGCGCCCACTCGTACCCCTTGAGCATGGCGCTCGGCAGGTTCCGCGCCCGCTTGAACTCGATCCCGGCGTCGAGCAGGGCCAGGGCGTCGTCGTGCGTCTGCCACTTCTCCTCGGTGAGGAGGTTGGGGGCGAGAGTACTCGCTCCGTACGTGGCGAAACCGCCCTCGTCGTCCTGGACGAACGCCAGCAGGTCGGCGAGGAACGCCGCCGTGTCGTTGGTGACGCCGTCGAGGAAGGGTTCCAGGCAGTACGGCCAGATCTCGCCGGAGTCCACGCCGGCGCTCGTGGAGTCGAGCTCGAAACGGCCGAGCATCTCCATGCGTCTCGCCATGTCGGAAGGAAATCTGGAGGGACGTCTTCGGCTGAACCATGACATGCCGCCGATATCGCGGCGTGCGAGAAAGTCGTTACCGGCGAACGTGATCGGGCCGGGCGATCATCCACTGTGGACGATCGCCCGGCTTGACCGCGGTCACTTCGCGCGTGCCGCCAGTGCTTCCGGCAGCGGGTCGTAGCGGGAGAAGCGGCGGCTGAACGTGCCCGTCCCCGACGTCAGCGACCGCAGCTCGATCGCGTACCGCAGCAGCTCCGACGACGGCACCTCGGCGCGGATCACCGTGCGCCCGCCTTCGCCGGCCTCGGTGCCGAGCACCCGCCCGCGCCGCCCGGACAGGTCGCCGAGGACCGTGCCGAGGTGTTCGTCGGGCAGCCGGATCGCCACCTCGTCCATGGGTTCCAGCAGTTGGGTGCGGGCGGCGGAGGCGGCTTCCTTCAACGCCAGCGCGCCCGCGGTCTGGAAGGCCGCGTCGGACGAGTCGACGGAGTGCGCCTTGCCGTCCACCAGGGTGACGCGGACGTCGACGACCGGGGTGCCGTCGTGCAGGCCGCGTTCCAGTTGGGCGCGCACGCCCTTCTCCACGGACGGGATGAACTGGTGGGGGACCGAGCCGCCGACGATCTTGTCGACGAACTCGAAGCCGGAGCCTCGGGGGAGGGGTTCTACGACGATGTCGCAGACCGCGTACTGGCCGTGGCCTCCGGACTGCTTGACGTGGCGGCCGTGGCCTTTCGCGGACCCGGCGAAGGTTTCGCGGAACGGGACGCGGACCGGTTCTGTGTCGATCTCCGCGCCGCCGGCCCTCAGGCGCGCCAGCACGACGTCGGCGTGGGCCTCGCCCATGCACCACAGGACCATCTGGTGCGTTTCGGCGTTGCGGTCGAGGCGCAGGGTCGGGTCGCTGGCGACCAGGCGGCTGAGGTTGCGGGCCAGGTTGTCCTCGTCGCTGCGGGTGCGCGGGACGACGGCTATGGGCAGCAACGGTTCCGGCATGTTCCACGGCGCCATCAGGAGTGGCTGCTCGGGCGCGGACACGGTGTCGCCGGTCTCGGCGGTGGTGAGTTTGGTCAGCGCGCACAGGTCGCCGGCCACGCAGTACGGGACCTCGCGCAACGACGAGCCCAGCGGCGAGTAGATGTGGGCCACGCGTTCGTCGGCGTCGTGGTCCTCGTGGCCCCGGTCGGCCATGCCGTGGCCGGAGACGTGCACCGGGCGTTCGGGGCGCAGCGTGCCGGAGAAGACACGGACCAGCGACACGCGGCCGACGTAGGAGTCCACGGCGGTGCGGACCACCTCGGCGACGAGTGGCCCGTCCGGGTCCGCGGCCATGCGGGGCTGCGGGATGCCGTCGACCGACGTGACCTGAGGAACCTCGTGTTCCAGCGGTGACGGGAACGCGCGCGCGATGCCGTCCAGCAGTTCGACCAGGCCCATGCCGGTTGCGGCGCACACGGGCATCACGGGGTGGAACGAGCCGCGCGCGACGGCGGTCTCCAGGTCGCTGATCAGCGTGTCCTGGTCGATCTCCTCGCCCTCGAGGTAGCGGTCCATGAGGGACTCGTCCTCGCTCTCGGCGATGATGCCCTCGATCAGCGCCGCCCGTTCGTCGGGGTGGTTGTCACCCGACGTCAGCAGCCCGACCAGCGCGTCGCCCTCCTGCATGTAGAGCGGCACGACGCCGGCGCCGAACGCGGCCTGGCACTCGACGACCTCGTTGGCGAAGTTCGCGCGGTGGTGGTCCGTGCGCGCGATGACGACGGCACGCGGCATGCCGACGAGCGCGCACTCCTCCCACAACGCGATGGTGGCGGCGTCGACGCCCTCGAAGGCGTTGACAACAAAAAGGGCCGCGTCCGCGGCCCGCAGTCCTGCTCTGAGCTCACCCACGAAGTCGATGTAGCCGGGGGTGTCGATCAGGTTGATCTTGATGTCCCCGTGCTGGATCGGGGCCACGGCGAGGCCTACCGACCGTTGTTGTCGCACGGCCGCTGGATCGTGGTCGCAGACCGTGGTGCCCTCGGTGACCGAACCGGCGCGGTTCAGGACCCCGGTGGCGGCGAGCAGGGCCTCGGTGAGCGTCGTCTTGCCCGCGCCGGACGGGCCCACGAGCACGACGTTGCGGACCTTGGCCGGGTCGTTTACAGCGACCGCGCCTGCCGATGTGCCGTTGTCGGAGTTCTTGCTTCCCATGGCGACCTCCGTCAAGTCGTAGTGTTCGATCTCACACCCGTTCACGTCCCGTCACAACCCCGCAGACCCATCTGGTCGCCAACCGGCATTTCCCACTCGACCGAGTGAGCGGGCTCACTACCTGCGGTTGATCGGAAAGTGGACTTCTGATTCGTGGCTCCAGTGGCTTGGGTGAGGGGGCCACGTCAGACGTACGGTGAGTTCACCAAGACTTCTCTTCGTGAAAGGTTGCCCAGGTGAGCACTGATCAGGTCACGGGTACCGCCCGCGTCAAGCGCGGCATGGCCGAGATGCTCAAGGGCGGCGTGATCATGGACGTGGTCGACGCCACCCAGGCGAAGATCGCGGAGGACGCGGGCGCCGTCGCCGTCATGGCACTGGAGCGCGTCCCGGCCGACATCCGCGCCCAGGGCGGCGTCGCGCGCATGAGCGACCCCGACCTGATCGACGGGATCATCAACGCCGTCTCCATCCCGGTCATGGCGAAGGCCCGCATCGGCCACTTCGTCGAGGCCCAGGTCCTGGCGTCGCTCGGGGTCGACTACATCGACGAGTCCGAGGTCCTCACCCCGGCCGACTACGCGAACCACATCGACAAGTGGGCCTTCACGGTTCCCTTCGTCTGCGGCGCGACCAACCTCGGCGAGGCCCTGCGCCGCATCACCGAGGGCGCGGCCATGATCCGCTCCAAGGGCGAGGCCGGCACCGGCGACGTCTCGAACGCCACCACGCACATGCGCAAGATCCGCCAGGAGATCCGCCGCCTGCAGAACCTCCCCGAGGACGAGCTGTACGTGGCCGCCAAGGAGCTCCAGGCGCCGTACGAGCTGGTGCGCGAGATCGCGCAGAACGGCAAGCTCCCCGTCGTGCTGTTCACCGCGGGCGGCATCGCCACCCCGGCCGACGCCGCGATGATGATGCAGCTCGGCGCCGAGGGCGTGTTCGTCGGTTCGGGCATCTTCAAGTCCGGCAACCCGGCCCAGCGCGCCGAGGCCATCGTGAAGGCCACGACCTTCCACGACGACCCCGACGTCATCGCCAAGGTGTCGCGCGGTCTGGGCGAGGCCATGGTCGGCATCAACGTCGAGGACGTGCCGGAGCCGCACCGCCTGGCCGAGCGCGGCTGGTAGGTCTCTCACCGCTGAAAGGCGCGCCCCTCCGAACGGTCGGAGGGGCGCGCCTTTCGCTTGTCCAGAGCCGGGATCAGCCGATCGTGAAGGTGTGCGTGAGGCAGTAGGTCGTCTTGATCTCGGGGTAGGCCAGCGCCACCGCCAGCCGTTCGTCGGTCCCGCAGGCCGCCTTGTCGACGGTGCCAACCAGAACCTTCGCCTTCACGACCATGTAGCCACCACAAGGCTTCTTGGGCAGTTCGGCGTTCAGCGCGGCGAGCGAGAAGTCGTAGCACTCGCCGTCCGCGAACACCGGGACGAGGCACACGTTCATGCCGTATCCCTTGGTGTACTTGATGTACGCGTCCTCCTCCGCGCCGCACTTCTCGTTCGTCGGCATCGTCTTGACGACCGTGTAGTTGTGCTTGTTCTCGGCGCAGTCGGTCTTCGTGTACTTGACGTCGAACGAGCCGCCCTGCAGCACCACGCAGTCGCCGACGGCCGCGAACGGCGGTGGCTTGCTCGTGGCGGTGGTCGGGGGCGGTGCGGTGGTGGTGCCGGTGCTGAACTTCAGGTCGTCCTTGCCCACGAACCAGAGCAGGCCGGCGCCGATCGCCACGACGAGCACCAGCAGGCCCAGGCCGATCAGGAGTCCGGCGCGCGCGGAGTGCTGGGGTGCTACGTCCAGCAACGGGCGTGGCACGTCCGCGCCGGTCTGGTTCTGCGGTGCGGGGCCCGAGTACGCGCTGAACGGGTCCGGGTCGATCGGGCCGTACATGTCGTCGCGCGGTTCGGGCGGTCTGCGGTCCGGGCCTTGCGGTGCGGCCCAGGGGTTTTCCTGGTCCACGTCACTCCGCCTGGGTGAAGCAGTAGGTCGTCTTGATCTCGGGGTACGCCAGGGCGAGCGCGGGGTCGGGGCCGCACGCCGCCTTGTCCGCGGTGTTCGGCAGGACCTTCACCCGCACCACCAGGAAGCTGCAGTCGAACGGCTTGAGGTCGGCGTTCAGGATCGAGGACCTGAAGTCGTAGCAGGCGCCGTCGACGAACACCGGGATCAGGCACAGGTTCGTGGACTTGCGGCCGTCCCAGCCGTGGTACTTCGTGTACGCGTCGGGGTCGTCGCCGCACTTCTCGCTGCGGTTGCCGAGCACCTTGCTGACCGTGTAGTTGTGCTGGCCGGCCTCGCAGGGGAGCTTCTCGTAGTCCGCGTAGACCGAGCCGGTCAGCTTCACGCAGTCACCGACCTGGGCCGGCGGCGGCAACGGGGTCGGGATCGTGGTCGGCACCGCGTAGGTCATCGTCGGGGTGATCTCGGAGACCATGGGCCGGTTACCGATCGAGACGAGGAAGACCGTGGCGAGCGCGCCCACCAGGAGGAGACCCAGGACCAGGCCGACCACCAGGGGAGCGTTGGACGTCCTTTGTGGAGGGACGGGCTGCGGGCCGTAGGGGGTGGCGGGCGGCGGGTAGGACTGGAGCGGCGCTGCCCAGGGGTTGTGCGGCTCGCCGGGCGCGGGAGGCGCAGGCGGGCCGACCGGGGCCACGGAGTAGGCAGGAGGCTCGGTGTAGCCGGGACCGGTGGGGTAGGCGGGGAGCTCGGCGATCGACTCGCCTGCCGGCACGGCGACTGCCTCCGCCGGCGGAACCGGTTCTCCGGCAGGCTCTTCCGGCGAGGCGGGCGGGATGGGCGGAGTCGTCATGGAATGCCCCCAATGCGGCTCGGACGCGAAATGTCTCGTCTGGCCGACGCGAGCAGTCCCCCCAGACTTCCGCCCATCCTAAGGCCTGGTCAGGCCTTCCCGGGACCCATTAACGGGTCATGTGCGCACGGTCTCAGCCAGGTCGGACAAAGCCGCCGGCAACGGCTCGTGGTGCAGCACCCCGAGGCGTTGCGTGGCACGGGTCAGCGCCACGTAGAGCTCCGCCGCGCCGCGCGGGCCGTCGGCCAGAATCCGTTCTGGCGCAACGACGAGCACCGAGTCGTACTCCAGGCCCTTGGTCTCCGACGCGGGCACGGTGCCGGGCACGCCGGGCGGCCCGATCACCACGCTGGTGCCCTCCAGCGCGGCCTCGGCGGCGACGAACTCGGCGATCGCCTCGGGCAGCTCGTCGGCGGTCAACTGACGCGACCACGGTTGCACACCGTTGGCGCGCACCGACTCCGGCGCGCGGACGTCCGGCGCGAACTCGGCCAGCACGCGCGCCGCCACGGCCATGATCTCGGCCGGGGTGCGGTAGTTGACGGTCAGCGAACGGTATTCCCAGCGGCCCGGCACGTACGGGTCGAGCATCTGACCCCACGACGTGGCGCCGGCCGGGGCGCGGCGCTGGGCCAGGTCGCCCACCACCGTGAAGGAACGGCCGGGGCAGCGCCGCATCAGCACGCGCCAGTCCATTTCGGACAGTTCCTGGGCCTCGTCCACGACGACGTGGCGGTAGGTCCAGGCGCGGTCGGCCAGGGCCCGCTCCACCAGCGTGCGCTGGTCGTGGTCCTCGAAGCGCTCGGCCAGGTCCTCGGCGAACAGCATGTCCGACGCGAAGAGGTGGTCCTCGTCGTCCATGTGGTCGAAGCGGCCGACCATGCCGTCGAGCACCTCGGAGGCGTACCGTGCCTCGGCGGCGCGTTCGGCGGCGGCCGCGGCGTCGGCGGCCTGTTCGCGGCCGTCCTTGCCCAGCAGGTCGTGGAGCTCGTCCAGCAGCGGCACGTCCGAGACCGTCCAGGCCTCGCCGTCCGCGCGGTGCAACGTCGGCGAAGCGCCCGCCGCGGCCAGTTCCTCCGCGGACGAGTAGAACGACGACAGCAGCTCGAACGGGGTCATGATCGGCCACAGCGCGTCGAGCGCCGCGATGAAGTGGTCGTCGTCGCCGAGGTCCTTGACCAGGCCGGAGCGCATGTCCTCCCACGCCTGCTTGTCGGACCGCGACATCCAGCCCTTGCCGATCCGGCCGATCGCGCGTTCGGTCAGCACGTACGTGACGATCTCGCGGAACACCGCGCGCGCCTCGTTGTGCGGCAGACCGCTGTCGCGCGCCTCCTGCCGGGCCCACTCGGCCACGTCCCGGCCGATCTGCACGACCACGTCCTTCATCGTGATCGGGATCGGCTCCTCCGGGATCCGCTGGCGCGCCGCCACGGCCGCCTTCAGCACGTCCACCATCGCGCGCGAGCCCTTGAGCCGCGCCACGCCCGGAACGTCCTCCGCCGTGACCGACAGGCCGGGCAGCAGGTTGCCGGCGGTCGTGAAGACCACGTCGGACTCGCCCAGCGACGGCAGCACGCGCCCGATGTGGTTGAGGAACGCCGGGTTCGGGCCCACGACGAGGACGCCGTGCCGTTCCATGCGCTCTCGTTGCGTGTACATCAGATAGGCGACGCGGTGCAGTGCCACGACCGTCTTGCCGGTGCCGGGACCGCCCTCGATCACCAGCACGCCGGGGTGGTCGAGCCGGATGATGGCGTCCTGTTCGGACTGGATGGTCGCCACGATGTCGCGCATGCCCTCGCCGCGCGGCGCGTTGAGCGCCTCCAGCAGGGCCACGTCGCCCTTCTCCTCGCCGAGCTGACCGAACACCTCGTCGGTGAACCCGGCCACGGCCCTGCGGCGCGTCAGGAACTGGCGGCGCCGGCGCATGCCCTCGGGGGTGGCGCCGGTCGCGGTGTAGAACGGCCGCGCCGCCGGTGCCCGCCAGTCGAGCAGCAACGGCTCGAAGTCGTCGAACTCGTCGAACAGGCCGATCCTGCCGACGTAGGAGATCGCCCCGTCGACCGTGTCCAGCCTGCCGAAGCAGAGGCCGTAGTCGGCGACGTTCAGGCGCTTCATCTCGCGGTGACGGGCGCGCACCTCGTTGTCGCGGTCCATCGCGGCCTCGCCGGTGCCACCCAGCGCTGACTGGTACGCGGCCTTCACGCGCGCACGTTCGCCATCGAGCCGTGCGTAGAGACCGGCCACGTATTCACGCTCGGACTGCAGTTCTTCTTCGTACCCCACGTGCTCCCCACAGCGCCCTTGATCTGGCATAGGTCGATGAGTGTGAACGATGCCCGGGGCCTTGTGGCAAGGCCCCCCATCTGCTATACGGTTAAAGGGGCAGGGAGGATCAATCCATCCCATCCGCGCTGTGGGTCAACGCGACGGCGGGCTGCCACATTCCCTTGAACACACCGACCGGGTCCTCGGCTGGGCACACGACAACGCCGGGGCAGTGGGCTGAGCCACCTCCCCGGCGCTGTGCGGACTCCGCTTACGGGTGCGCGATCTTCCAGACCTTGTAGTAGGCCGACGACACGGCCTCGTCGGCGGGCTCCAGAGCGGCCCAGCTCGCCTTCCAGTCGCCCGCGCGCAGCTCGGCGACACCCGTGTCGATACCGGCGATCGCGGCGTCCACCTCGGCCTTCACCACGCGGGCGAACCCGGCGCACGCCGGGCCCTGCAACTTCGTCCTGGCCGATTCCAGCTCGGTGTAAATGAACCCGTGGTTGGGGAACGGGCCCTGTTCCGCGCCGAATTGAACGGCGTACGCGGTCTGGCCCAGGGGGATGCTCGCACTGCTCAGCTGAGAGGCGCAGGCACCGGCGGAGGAGGCCGCGTTGGCGGGTGCGGCGAAGGCAAATGCGCTGGTAGCGGCCGCAACGGCGATCGCAGCGCTCAGGGTTTTCTGCATGATCGCATTGAAGCGATGAATGCGTTCCCGACGCAACTGAAACGTATTTTCCGGTCCCGAAGTTGGACTGTTTCGTGCAATTCGGTACCGGAATTGCCGCCGCGGTGAACCTTTTGAAACTCGTTGGCGTAGTAGTTCCCCCGCCTGCGAACATCAGTGCGTGAACATGCCGTTGAGACCTGGCCCGCGATCCGGCGCAAGCTGCGCTTCGTCGGCGTCACGAGCCGCACCGGCACCGCGCTCAGCGAGCCGTGGCTGCGCGCGCTCCGCAGCCGGCTCGGCTAGACCGTGTGCTCCATGACCATGACGGCGGTCGTGCCGGGTTCCAGCGCCTTGCACACGTGCGGCACGTCGCCGGGGTACACGATGTAGTCGCCGGGCCCGAGCTCGATCGGGTCGTCGGCGAGGCCCGCCAGGCACCGCCCGGTCGCCACGATCATGTGCTCGATGCTGCCCGGCACGTGTGGCAGCGACTCGCGCGCGCCGCCGGGTTCCAGTGCCACCCAGTAGAGGTCGTGCTTGGTGCCCGGCCTGCACGCGGCGAGCAACGTCGCCGAGTAGTGCGCGCGCTCCGAGTGGATGACCGGACCCTCGCCGGCGCGGATCACCTGCACCCGTGGCACTGCCGGCTCGACCAGTTGGCTGAACGGCACGCCCAGGGCCACTCCGAGTGCCCACAGCGTCTCCACGCTGGGGTTTCCGGCGCCGGACTCCAGCTGGGAGAGCGTCGACTTGGCGACGCCCGCCTTCTTCGCGACCTCGCTCAGCGACATGCCGGTGCGGTCGCGCTCACGCCGGAGGTTGGCGGCGATGAGGTCGAGTGGTGCGTTCGACACAGAAGTCCATCCGTTCGTCTTGACGAACACCAAGGGCAGGTGTTCATCTTAATGGGTGGTGCGTTCGATTTGGCGAACTCTTGATGCGGCCCTCCTCCGGGACGTGGCCGCGGTGGCGCTGGGCGCCGCCGTGACCGGCGCGAGCTTCGGGGCGATCTCGGTGGGTACCGGCATGCCCTGGTGGATGCCGGTGCTGATGTCGTTGGTGATCTTCGCGGGCGGCTCGCAGTTCATGGCTGTGGGCATCGTCGCCGCAGGTGGCAGCCCCGCCGCGGCCGTGGTGGCCGGGCTGGTGCTGAACGCGCGGCACCTGCCGTTCGGCCTCGCGATCGGCGACGTGCTGGGCAGGAGCCCGCTGGCGCGCGTCGTCGGCAGCCACCTGCTGATCGACGAGTCGACGGCCTTCGCGATGGCGCAGAAGGACCCGACGCGCGCGCGAGCCGCCTACTGGGCGTGCGGCGTGGCGTTGTTCTTCACCTGGAACACGGGTGTGCTGCTCGGCGCGCTCGCGGGCCAGGCCATCGGCGACCCGATGACGTTCGGGCTGGACGCGGCCTTCCCCGCGGCCATGCTCGCGCTGACCCTGCCCGCCCTGAAGGACGCCGCCACCCGCAACGCGGCCCTGACCGGCGCGGCGATAGCGCTGGTGGCGACCCCGTTCCTGCCCGCCGGCGTGCCGGTGCTGCTGGCCCTGGCCGGCCTGCTCGTGTTCAAGAAGAAGGAGGAGCCGTGCCCGTCACCGCAGTCCTGATCCTGGCGGCGGGCACCTTCGCCATCCGCATCGCCGGCCCGCTGCTGCGCGACCGGGTGACCCTGCCCGACAAGGTGCGCGACCTGATCTCCGCCAGTGCGACCGTGTTGCTGTTCGCGCTGGTAGCGGTGTCGGCGCTGACCAACGGCAAGCAGTTCGGCGGGTGGGCGCTGGCGGCCGGGGTGGCCGTGGGCGGGCTGGCCGCGTGGCGAAAACTGCCGTTCGTGGCGGTGATCGTGCTGGCCGCGGGGACCACGGCGGCCTTACGCCTGATCGGTCTGGCATAACGCCAATGTTTCGGCGATAGAACCGAGATGGCGGCTGGGCCTCAGATGGTCACATGGGCGCAAAAGCTGGGCTGGTCGGGCGAGACCGCGAGACGACTCAACTCGCGGAGGCACTGGCCGCGGCCGCGGAGCACAACGGCCACCTGATCGCCGCCACCGGGGGCCTCGGGTCGGGCAAGACCGCACTGCTCACCACCGCGCGGGAGCTGGCCGCGCGGCACGGGTTCACGGTGCTGGCCGCGCGCGGCAGCTTCCTGGAACGCGAGCTCCCGTTCGGCCTGGTCAGCCGCCTGTTCGTGTGCGTCTCGCCGGACGACGCCCAGAACCAGCCGCGCATCGCCGCCGCACTGGGCCAGTCCGACGTGCTCGCCGAGCCCGGCCCGGCGACGCTGCCCGAGCTGCACGTCCTGCACCGCGCCCTCGCCAGGATGGCCGGCGAACGCCCTGTCGCCATCGTGGTGGACGACGCGCAGTGGGCCGACCTGCCCTCGTTGCAGTGGCTGAGCACGCTGCCGCACCGCATCGAGCACCTGCCGGTCTTCGTGCTGGCCGGCGTCGGTGCGGGCGAGGTGTGCACGGGCCCGCAGACGCTGGAGGAGCTGCTGGCCGCGGCGACCGGCGAGATCCGGCTGGACGAGCTGGCGCAGCACGCCACCCGGACGCTGCTGGAGAACGAGCTCGGGCCGCTGTCCGACGGGTTCGTGGCCGCTGCGCGCCGGGAGGCCGGTGGCAACCCGTTGTTGTTGCTGAACCTCGCCCGCGCGTACGGCGACCAGGTCGAAGGGCTCACCGCGCCGGCCCTGCTGCCCACCCTGAACGTGAGGTTGCGCAGGCTCGCCACGCACGCGCAGGACGCCATGCACGCGCTGGCAGTGCTGGGTGGCGAGGTGACGCTGCCGCGCGTGGCCGAGCTGATCGGCATCGAGCCGTGCGAGCTGGCGGGGACCATCGCGGCGTTGCACCGCATGGGCCTCCTCTCCGCCGAGGGCGCGTTGGTGCACCCGTTGGTGCGCAACACGCTCAGGAAGTCGCTGACCATCACCGAGCGGCAGGACCTGCACGCCGCGGCGGCACGACTGCTGACGGAGACCGGGGCGTCGGCCGAGGCGGTGGCCGAGCACCTGGTCGAGACGCGGCCCCAGGACGAGGAGTGGGCCACCGAGGTGCTCACGACGGCGGCCCAGCGGGCGCGGTCGCGCAACAAGGTGGTGGACGCGGTCAGGTACCTGCGCCGGGCGCTGGCCGAGCCCAACGCCCACGACCTGCTGGCGGAGCTCGGCGAGGCCGAGTCCTACGTGGACGTGCAGGCCGCCGTGGACCACCTGGCGGAGGCCGATCCCGCGCACCCCGCGTTGCCGGCGCTGCTCGCGCTGCTGGGGGAGGAGCCGGAGTTCGAGGCCGACGCGATCGGCGATCCGGACGTGCTGCCGTCGCGGCCCTCGGAGTTCGACGCGTACCTGAAGGCCGTTGGGTTCGTGAGGATGCGTGGCGAGCTCACGGCGGCGTATGCACGGGTGGACCGTGCGTTGACCGTCGCGCGCAGGTGGCAGCACAGGCCGTGCACTGCCGCCGCGCTCACGGCGCGGTCGGCGTGCCTGAGGGACCTCGGGCGGCTCACGGCTGCCGAGGCCGACGCCCGGGAGGCGCTCCAGACGCTGGAGAGCTGCGGCGCGGCGCGGCTGTCGACGCCGGTGTTCAACGCGCTGACGGAGCTCGCCCTGGCACTCCTCGAGATGGGCGACGTCGAGACGGCGTCGGCGGTGTTCGAGGTGGTGCCGAGCGAGGTGCCGGACCTGTTCGGGGCGCCGGCGTTGCTGGCCGCGCGGGGACGGGTCCGGATCGCGGCGGAACGGCGCAAGGACGGTGTGCGCGATCTGCTGGACTGCGGCGAACGGCTGCACGCGCGCCACAACGACGCCATGTCGTGGCGGCTGTACCTCGGAGGAGAGCACCTCTACGTCGAGGAACGGCTGGCGCGCTCCCTCAACGCGGTGTTGCCGCTGGCGGCGGCGTTGCGGGAACAGGCGCACACGCTCGGCGTGGAAGGCATCGGGCTGCTGCAGGAGTCGGTCGACCTGCTGGCGCCGACGGGGGCGCTCCTGGAACGGGCGCGCAGCCACTTCGCGCTCGGCCGGGCGCTGCACCTCGCCGGACGGGTCAAGCCGGCCAGGGCCGAGCTCAGGACCGCCGTCGACCTCGCGGACGACTGCGGCGTCGAGGACCTGGCCGAGGCGATCCGGCAGGAGCTCGCGGCCGGGCCGGCGGGGCTCACCGAGTCCGAACGGCGGGTGGCCGCACTGGCCGCGGAAGGGAAGATGAACCGCGAGATCGCCGCCGTGTTGTTCGTGCAGCTGCGCACGGTCGAGATCCACCTGACGAAGGTTTATCGCAAGCTCGGCATTGACGGTCGCGACCAGCTGGCACCCGCATTGCGGCTCGCCGGTTAATGCTTCCTGACGTGCGAGAAAAGGAGGTTTGTATGAACCTCTGTCACCTCTCGGCGTGAGGTGAACTTGTCGAGCACGAGCCGTTGGAGATGACCGACGTCGGATACCGCGACGTGCACCAGGAAATCCTCGGGACCCGTCACGTGCGAGAGAGCGAGCGTTTCGGGAAGCGATAGCACGTACGCCATGAACGGGTCGACGATCTCCTTGGTGTGCGGCCGGATCTTCACCGCGAGCATCGCCTGGACGTGCTGCCCGACGGCGCTCGGGTCGATCTCGGCGTGGTAGCCGGTGATCACGCCGCGCTCCCGCAACGCCCGGTGCCGCACGACCGCCGTGGACTGGGCGACGTTGACGCGTTCGGCCAGGTCCTTGTTCTGCAGCCGCGCGTCCTTCCGCAGCTCCCGCACGATGGCCTCGTCGATCGAATCCAGCACGGCTCTTCTCCGTTCCGCCGAATCGGCTGCGGTTCATCACCCGCCCGCCCGAGGAAGTCTCCACCATTCGGGCCATGACGCGCATCGAGACCATCGCAGTGCACGGCGGCCGCGACGACCTCGCGGAACTCGGCGTGCACGCCCCTCCCATCGACCTGTCCACCACCTACCCCGTGCCTGACCAGGCACTCGGCGGGGAAGCGCTGGGGGACTGGGCCACCGGCGCCGCGCGGGCGGCCTCGCCCGTCTACGCGCGGCTGCACAACCCCACGGTGGCCCGGTTCGAGCAGGCGCTCGCGGCTCTGGAGCACACCGAGACGTCCGTCGCGTTCGGCAGCGGCATGGCAGCGGTCACCGCCGTGGTCCAGGCCGCCTGCGTGATGGCGGGAAAACCGCACGTCGTAGCCGTGCGACCGCTCTACGGCGGCACCGACCACCTGCTGTCGTCGGGTCTGCTGGGCGTCACCACCACGTACGTGGAAGCGGGCCTGGTGTCCTCCGCGATCCGGCCGGACACCGGGCTCGTCGTCGTCGAGACGCCGGCCAACCCCAACCTCGACCTCGTCGACATCGAGCACGTCGTGCGGCAGGCGGGGTCGGTGCCGGTCATGGTCGACAACACCTTCGCCACCCCGATCCTGCAGAACCCGGCCCTGCACGGCGCCGAGTACGTGCTGCACTCCGGCACCAAGTACCTCGGCGGGCACGGTGACGTCCTGGGCGGCGTCGTGGCCTGCACGGAGGTGCGCGCGGCGGCGTTGCGGCAGGTCAGGATCATCACGGGCGCCGTGCTGCACCCCCTGGGCGGCTACCTGCTGCACCGCGGGCTGGCCACCCTGCCGTTGCGCGTCGAGGCCGCCTCGAAGTCCGCGGCCGTCCTCGCCGCACGCCTGGCCGAGCACGACGCCGTGGAGTTCGTGCGCTACCCCACGGCCTCACGGCAGATGCGCGGTACAGGCGCGATGATCGCGTTCGGCGTGCACGGCGATCCGGTCGAGATCGTGCGACGGCTGAAGCTCATCACCCCGGCCGTCTCATTGGGTTCCGTCGACACCCTTATCGAGCACCCCTCGGCTTTGACCCATCGCCTGGTACCTGGCGAAGAACTGCGTGCTTCTGGCGTTCCGGACAATTTGCTGCGCATTTCCGTGGGGCTCGAGCACGTCGAAGACATTTGGTCCGACCTAAACGCGGCACTGTGTGACGTCGCTTACGTTAAGCCTTCCCCAACCGATTACTTGGTGATGACTGCCGCTCGCTAGGGTTCCGACGCATCAGCGCATCGGGGCGCGGGAGGTTCCGATGCGAGCAATTTTCCGTTTTCGGAAGGAACCTCCTCGTGAGTTCTGTGGAAACTGATGCGGACGGCTACACCAAGGCGCTGAGCAAGCGCCAGGTGCAGATGATCGCCATCGGTGGCGCGATCGGCGTCGGCCTCTTTCTCGGTGCGGGCGGACGCCTCGCCACAGCGGGGCCGTCGCTGATCCTGTCTTACGCGCTGTGCGGTCTCGCGGCGTTCTTCGTCATGCGCGCGCTGGGCGAACTGGTGCTCCATCGCCCCGTGTCGGGCAGCTTCGTGGAGTACGCCCGCGAGTTCATCGGACCGTGGGCGGGCTTCACCTCGGGCTGGCTCTACTGGCTGAACTGGGCCATGACAGGCATCGCCGAGATCACCGCCGTCGCGATCTACATGCACAAGTGGTTCCCGGACATGCCGCAGTGGATCACCGCGCTGGTGGCCCTGGTCGTGCTCGTCGCGATCAACATGCTGTCGGTCAAGCTCTTCGGCGAGCTGGAGTTCTGGTTCTCGGTCATCAAGGTGACCGCGATCGTGGTCTTCCTGGTCGTCGGCACCGGCCTGGTCATCGGCAACGCGGACGTCGGCGGCACCACGGCGTCGGTCTCGAACACCCTGGGCCACGGCGGCCTGTTCCCGGCGGGCTTCGGCATCGCGCTGATGACGTTGCAGGCGGTCATCTTCGCGTACTCGGCCATCGAACTCGTCGGCATCGCGGCCGGCGAGACCAAGGACCCCGAGAAGATCATGCCGCGCGCCATCAACGGCGTCGTCTACCGCATCGCGATCTTCTACGTCGGTTCCGTGCTGCTGCTGACGATGTTGTTGCCGTGGGACCACTTCACCGGCACCGAGTCGCCGTTCGTGACCGTGTTCTCAGCCCTCGGCATCCCGGTGGTCGGCGACATCATGAACGCCGTCGTGCTGACGGCCGCGCTGTCCTCGTGCAACTCGGGCCTCTACTCCACCGGCCGCATCCTGCGGTCGCTGGCGCAGAAGGGTGAGGCTCCGGCCATCACCGCCAAGATGAACTCCCGCCACGTGCCCTACGGCGGCATCCTGTTCACCGGCGTCGCGTACCTGTTCGGCGTGGTGCTCAACTACACCGTGCCCAAGGAGGCGTTCGACATCGCGATCGCCGTCGCGTCGTTGGGTGTCGTGTCGACGTGGGCGACACTCATCATCTGTCAGCTGCGGTTGCGCAAGAAGGCTTTGGCGGGCGAACTGGAACGGCCGTCGTATCGCATGCCGGGCGCGCCTTACACCTCGTACGGAACGTTGGCGTTCCTCGCGCTGGTGATCGGGCAGATGGCGTTCGCCGGGACACCGGAGAAGATCGCGTTCTGGTCGATCCCGGTGGTCGCGCTGGTGCTGTTCGTCGGGTGGCGCTTCGTGAAGTCGCGTCAGCCGGTCGGGCCCGCGCAGGAACAGCTGGCCTCGGTCGACTGAGTCTGTTCGAGCGGCGGGCCGTCTCCTCTTCCCGAGGAGGCGGCCCGCTTTCGCGTCAGCAGGTGGCGTCGGCCTGACGGCCCGGCTTGCGGGCCGGCTTGGTGCCGTTGACCAGGTAGTCGGCGATCGCACCGTCCACACAGGAGTTGCCGGCCAGCGTGCTCTGGAACGAGATCCCGTTGGTCACGGCCAGCAGCGCCGAGTTCGGGAACTTGGACCGCACTTCGAGAGTGCCCTCGAACGGCGTGACGGCGTTGAGTGTGCCGTTGACGATCAACGCCGACCCGGTGCCGCCGATCTGCGCGGGCTTGCCGGGCTTGTGCTTCCAGTAGGCGCACGGCCCGTTGAACCACGTGTTGCCCCACGTCGAGTTCGGTGCCTTGGCGTGCGTGGCCCAACTGTCCGCGGTCCACTTGTACCAGTCAGAGGGCCACGTCGTGTCCGTGCACAGCTGTGCGAGCAACGCGCTGTATCGGTTCGTGGCGTCCGCACCGTAGAACGCGGAGTACAGGCCGAGCGTCATCGACAGGTCGTTGTTGTTGACGAGCGCTGACAACGCCGGCGCGAGCAACGGCCAGGTCTGCTCGGAGTACGCCGAGAACAGGAACACGTCGATGAACTCCGACGACCCGAAACCGTTCACGGGCTGTGCCTTGAGCTCCCGCGCCTTCCGGTCGAACGCCGCCTGCACGGCCGCCCGCGTGGTGCCCAGGTGGTACGTACTGTCCTGCGCGGCGATGCTGTCGAACCACCGGTGCTGGTTCTCCTCCAGCAACACGTCCTGGTCGAAGTTGTTGGCGTTGTACCAGATGCGCTTCGGGTCGACGCTGCCGTCGTACACCGCGCGCGTGACCTTGCCGGGGTTGAGCGTCTGGTAGACCTGCCCGACGTAGGCGCCGTACGTCTGCGCGTAGAGCGAGACCGTCGGCGCGCCGAGCGCTACCCGGACGCGTTCCAGGTCAGCGGCCTGGTCCGTGGTCTTCATGTGGTCGAGCAACGGGTCGTTCGCGCAGTCGTTCGCGATCTTCTTGATCCGGTCGGTCCAGTACGGCTGACTGGCCGGAGTGGGCACGTAGTCGGGCCGGCCGAGCGCCACCGGGTTCAGCGCGCAGGTGGTGGCGGGGACGCTGGGCGCGAGGCCGCGGCGGGCGATGCCGATCCAGTCGAACGAGTCGCCCTGCGGCATCCGCGCGCCGAGCAGCGAGTTCTGGTACCCGGTGCCGGTGAACGGGTCGGGCACGGTCAGCACGGTGCCTCTGGACGTCGCCGTCCGGTGCTGGACGCGGGAGATCGCCAGCGTGATCGTGGCGCCGTTCGGCTGGGCCGGGTCGCGCGGCACGGCGAGGGTGCCGCACTCCGCACCGCCGGCGGCCAGGACCTGGTCCGCGCACGGGCCCCAGTCGATCGTGGTCGGGGACGCGGCGTTGGCCGGGACGGCGAGCGTCACGAGTGCCAGCGAGGTCGCTAGAAGTAGCTTCACGAGTGCCAGCTGATCATCGGAAGTCCTGATGAGACGCCGCTTGGACGCGTTGGTCCACAACCAGTGCCCGTTGGTGCATCGCAACGCAGTTGGCCAAGTCTGCCGACGTCTCTGCTTGGATCGAGGACATGAGTGGGCGGCAGAGTTCGGGCTGGGACTGGTTCGTGCTGCTGATGGGGCTCGTGTTCCTGCTGATCGGCGTGGTCGCGGTGGCCGACGCGGTCTCCGGGGCCGAGGTCCGCATCGCGCGGGTCCTGTCGGGTTCGTTCTGCGTCGTGCTGGGCGCGGGCACGCTCTGGCGCTGGGCTCGGCACCGCAGGGAGGACGGCCCCTCCCGCTGACGGTCGCGGGTGCTGCGCGGCCCGTCTGACCACGTCGAATATGCTGGTGAGCATGGTTGCTGCCCCACCCGTCATCGGCGTGCTCGCCCTTCAGGGCGATGTTCAGGAACACCTCATCTCGCTCGCCAAGTGCGATGTCACCGCACGGCCCGTGCGCAGGGCCGAAGAGCTGGACGAGCTGGACGGCATCGTCATCCCCGGCGGCGAGTCGACGACCATGAGCAAGCTGCTGGTCAACTTCGAGCTGCTCGAGCCGCTCCGCGCCAAGATCAAGGCGGGCTTCCCCGCCTACGGGTCGTGCGCGGGCATGATCCTGCTGGCCGAGACGGTGCTGGACGGCCGCGACGACCAGGAGCAGCTCGGCGGGCTGGACGTGACGGTGCGCCGGAACGCGTTCGGCCGGCAGATCGACTCGTTCGAGACCGACCTCGACCTCGCGGGCGAGTCGGTTCACGCCGTGTTCATCCGGGCGCCTTGGGTGGAGGCGGTGAGCGGCGAGGTGGAGGTTCTCGCTACGGTGCCTGTTACGGCTGAGGCGGGAGACGCCGCCGGTAGGATCGTCGCGGTCAGGCAGGGCAACGTGCTGGCGACGGCGTTCCACCCGGAGCTCACGGGTGACGAACGTGTTCACCGCCTGTTCGTTGACATGGTTCGCGGTTCGACGGAGGAGAAATGAGCGGCCACTCCAAGTGGGCGACCACCAAGCACAAGAAGGCCGCTATTGACGCCAAGCGCGGCAAGCTCTTCGCGCGGCTGATCAAGAACATCGAGGTCGCGGCCCGCACCGGCGGTGGCGACCCCGACGGCAACCCGACGCTGTACGACGCGATCCAGAAGGCCCGCAAGAACTCGGTGCCGCTGGACAACATCGAACGCGCCCGCAAGCGCGGCGGTGGTGAAGAAGCAGGTGGCGCCGACTGGCAGACCATCATGTACGAGGGCTACGGGCCCAACGGTGTCGCGGTGCTCATCGAGTGCCTCACGGACAACCGCAACCGTGCCGCGTCCGAGGTGCGCACGGCGATGACGCGCAACGGCGGCTCGATGGCCGACCCGGGCTCCGTGTCGTACATGTTCAGCCGCAAGGGCGTCGTGATCGTGCCGAAGGCGGGCACGACCGAGGACGACGTCATGATGTCGGTGCTCGAAGCCGGTGCCGAGGAGGTCAACGACCTGGGCGAGGCCTTCGAGGTCGTGTCCGAGGCGGGCGACATGATCCCGGTGCGCAAGGCGCTGCAGGACGCGGGCATCGACTACGACTCGGCGGACTCGAGCTTCCTGCCG
Source organism: Lentzea sp. NPDC058450 (assembly GCF_042721395.1). Taxonomy (NCBI): domain Bacteria; kingdom Bacillati; phylum Actinomycetota; class Actinomycetes; order Pseudonocardiales; family Pseudonocardiaceae; genus Lentzea; species Lentzea sp. NPDC058450. Next base: position 26,949 of record NZ_JBHXLO010000020.1, on the reverse strand, counting down.
TCGGTGTCGGTGCAGCTGGAGGCCGAGGGCGCGCGGAAGATCTTCAAGCTGATCGACGCGCTGGAGGACTGCGACGACGTGCAGAACGTCTTCGCGAACTTCGACGTGTCGGACGAGGTCATGGCCGAGGTCGACTGACCGAGGCCCGAGGAAACGCCGGTCACGCGAGCTGCGTGGCCGGCGTTTCGCGTTTCACCGGACTTCGAGACGTCCGGCCGGGGTGAGGTCCTCGGCCTGCGCCTGCTTCCACGGGAGGTCGTCGACCCCCAGCGCGTCCCGCAGGAACGCCCACGCCACCCTGCGGATCAGCGCGACCCGCTCCGGACTCTCGTCGGTCGTGTCCGTCGAGGTGTAGCCGTGGATGCCGCCGAGCGAGTGCTCGCCGCCGGCCAGGGTCAGCAGGCCGCGGGCGCCGGGGGAGTGGTGGAACACGTCCGTGAACCAGTCGGGTCCCCGCTTGCCGAGCAGCGACTGGTCCGCATCCCCCGCGACGGCGAGGAACGGCGTGGTCAGCCGCTCGAAGTCCGGGGACATGAACGAGCCGAAGTGCTCCTGCGCGAACGGCGTCAGGTCGTCACCGCCGAACCCGGTCGCCGCGAACAGCACCCCTGCCTTGACGCGGGGGTCGGTCAGGGTGGGGCCGGGCTGTCCGTCGGCGTCCAGCACGCGGGCGCCGAGCAGCATGCCCACGGTCTGCGCGCCCCACGAGTGGCCCGCCACGGCGATGCGGTCGAGGGACGCGCGGCCGGTGAGTCCGGGGACGGCGGCGAGGAGCGTGTCCAGGTCGTCGAGCACGCGCGTGACGTCCTGGACGCGGAACCGCCAGATGTCGGCGTACCGGGGATCCGCCGGGGTGAGACCGAGGGTCTTCGAGTCGAGGAACGTCGGCTGGACGACGACGAAACCGTTGGCGGCCCAGAAGTCCACCAGCGGGTCGTAGGACGACATCGAGCCGCCGAAGCCGTGGGCGAGCACGACGATCGGCAGGTCGTCGCCGGTGAGAGGTGCGGACACGCGCACCTGGAGGTCGTCGCCGCGCTCGGGTGCGGGCAGCACGACCGGTGTGACGCTGATGATTCCGGGCATGGCGAATTCCTTCTGACGTGACGAGGAGGCTTGGTAGGCTCCTAACCGGAGCGCGGTTCCGAATATACGGAGCAGTGTTCCGCTTGGCAAGTGTGCTGGTCGGGAGAGGTGTTGGCGTGAGAGCAGGGGAGCCGGTGACGGCGAAGCGCGCGGATGCCCGGCGCAACGAGAAGGCGCTGCTGGACGCCGCCGCGTCGGTGTTCGTGACCGACGGGGTCGACGCGCCCGTGCGGCGCATCGCCGCCGAGGCGGGCGTCGGCATGGGGACGATCTACCGGCACTTCCCGACGCGCGCGGACCTGGTCGTGGCCGTCTACCGGCACCAGATCGACGCGTGCGCCGAGGCGGGACCCGCGCTGCTCGCGTCGGAGGCGTCACCGTTCGCGGCGCTGCGGGCGTGGGTGGGGGAGTTCGTGAACTTCCTGGTGACCAAGCACGGACTCGGCGCCGCCACGCGCAACGACCCGGAGGGGTTCGCCACCCTGCACGGGTTGTTCCTCGACCGGCTCCTGCCGGTGCTGGCCGACATCCTCGCCGCGGCAAGGGACTCCGGCGAGATCACGCGCGACATCCCCGCGTACCAACTGCTGCGCGCGATCGGCGACATCTGCGCGGGCGCCGAGCGGGTCGATCCCGACTACGACGCCCGGCTCACGGTCCGGCTGCTGCTCGACGGAATTCAGGCCTGAGGAGCGACCGCCAGCTTCATGAAGGCCGACCACGCTTCGGGTGAGACGGGCAGGTGGGTCGCGGGCGCCTTGCTGTCGCGGATGCCCACGCCTCGGCCTACCTCGACGCAGTTGTTGCTGTCGCCGCTGTAGCTGCTCTTGCGCCACTCGATCATTGGAGACCCTCCAAGATGCTGTTGATCACCGCCCTCGATTGTTCCTCATCCAACGCGACGGTCGCGAGGTCTTTCAGGATGGCCTCGTAGGTGTCGACGGTTTCCTTGTCGTCGAAGAACAAGCAGCACTTGACGCTGTCGATGTAGACGACCGGCGGGTACTTCGGGAACTTCATCAACCGGAAGTCACCGGTGACGCCTGCGTGTACTCCGGCGGATCGAGGGATGATCCGGATGCTGATGTACTTCCGCACCGACACCCGGAGCAGGTGTGCGAGCTGCTCTCGCCACACCTCTTCGCCACCGACCGGGAGCAGCAGCGCCTGCTCGTGCACGTAGAAGGTGAACTTCCGGCTGTATTCGAGGATCTCCGCCCGCGCCGCCCTCGCGGCCACCGTTTTCGCGAGACTCTCCTCCGAGACCGTCTGGGCCTTGGCCGTGACAGCCGCGATGTACTCGCGGATCTGGAGCAGGCCAGGCACGAGGATCATCGACAGGTCGATGATCTCTGTCGCTTCCTGCTCCTGGTTGATCAGTGTCAGGACCTGGTCCGGCACGCCGTCGTCGGTGTACCGCACGAAGGCGTTGCCCTGCTCGCGGAACAGCTCGATCAGGCGGTCGCGCTCGACTAGGGGTGTGCGGCAGTAGGCGAGGAGCTCGCGGACCTCGGTCTCGGTCACGCCGCCCTTGCCGGCGAGCATGTCCGACAGCTTGGCCTCCTGCCAGCCGAGCTTCACGGCGAGTTCGCGCTGGGTCATGCCGGTGGCGTCGATGGCGGCGCGCATGCCGTTGCCGAACTCGCGGCCCACCACGCTGGACGATCTCTTGGGCATGGACGGACGGTAGGGCCGCCGACCGCGAAACCCCTATCGTTTCCGGCCAAATCTGCCTGAAGGTGGGAGCGTTGGAACAGCTCCAAGCAGGCATAAGGCGCCGGAACGGTGCCGTAGGGTGGGGGGCGTGCTTTCCGACGAAGACATCGAACTGAGGGCGCGGCTGCTGTCCGCGGCCGACCGGTTCGGGCACACCAACATCGTGGTGAACCCGGACGCCGAAGGGCCCGGCTACGTGTTCTCGGTGGGGGCCTGGCGCCGGTTCGGGGTCGCCGAGGCGGTGGTGATCGGGCTGCCGCAGGGCATGGGCGAGAACCTGGTCAACATGTACGTGAAGCGGGCCAGCGAGGGCGAGCGGTTCCAGCCCGGCAAGCTCTACGACGACTTCTTCGAGGGCGTGCCGATCACGTTCGAGCGGGTCTACAAGGGTTTCTACCCGGAGTTCTTCGGCAGCGCGTACCTGCTCTACGACGGGTCGGAGTTCGCCGCGCTGCAGATCATCGTGCCGACGCCGCAGGGGCAGTGGCCGTGGCAGCCGGACGCGCCGGAGGGCTTCCACGACCACCAGATGATCCTCACCGAGAGCGGCATCCCGGAGAGCTGGACGCCGGGGGTCACCGGGCCGTGAGCGTCCACTTCGGACAGTTGACGCCCGTGCACGCCGGCGAGGTCATGACGATCCAGCGCGCGGCCTACCTGGCGGAGGCGCGCCGGTACGGGGCGTGGGACCTGCCGCCGCTGGTCGAGACGCTCGACGAGATCCGGCAGCACCTGAGCGACGGCACGCCGTCGGTCGGCGCGTTCGACGGGCCGAGGCTGATCGGCTCTGTGCGCAGCCGGGTCGACGGCGAGCGCATGGAGGTCGCGCGGCTGGCGGTCGCGCCGGACGTCCAGGGCGGCGGAATCGGCCGCAGGCTGCTGGAAGCCATCAGCGAACGTGCACCCGATGAGGTGAAAGTCGTCTGGCTGTTCACCGGGGCCGAGAGCGACGGCAACATCCGGTTCTACGAGAGCGCGGGGTTCGTGCGGGTCAGCGAGCACCTCGACGCCGTCGGTATCAGGTGCGTCACTCTGGAGCAGAAGGTCATCTGACGTTCAGGGGCCTGTCACGAGCGGCTGGCACGCTCTGGAAGCGGTCCACCCACGACCAACCACCGGTGCGGACGTCGATCACACGTCGGCTGATCCGTCCGGCACCCGCTGCCCCCGGCGCATCCGGCGCCGGGGGCAGCGTTGTTTCCACGCGACGGTGACCAAAACGTTGTCCGACGGACGTTGTCCGCTTTTCGCGCTTCGACACCGGACAACGATCTGCCTGTAGAAATGCGGTGCGATCAACGGCAGGGGGAGCCGGTGATCGTGATCGGGGGGAGGAACGCCCCGTCTCGCAGGAGGCGAGGGGGATGCGGGGCGGGGCGTTTCGGAACACCGACCGGGAAATGACTAGTTCTGGCTCAGGAACTGCTGGGCGAGCGATTCGCCGAGCGAGGTGGCTTTCGCATGATCTTCGATCGGCGACACCTTGGAGTTCTTGAAGTAGAGGTAGTGCACCGGGCCGCCCGAACCGCCGTTCTCGGGGTCGGGGTTGATGCCGAGGTCCACCGCCGTGGCGTAGGACGCCTCACCGATGATCGCCGTCGGGCCCGTGTCACCGACGACCGCGTACTCGACGCGGTTGTTGTAGATGACGGCCACGACGCCGCCGCCCTGGATGCCGAACTTGCGGTAGTCCCACGTGCCGCTGGCCGACGGCACGACCACGTACGGGAGCTTGTCCGCGACCAGCGGCTTTCCCTTGGAGTCGTGGAAAGCGGTGTCGTCCTGGAACCACGGGTCGGTGTCCTCGTTGCACTTCGAGGTGCGCTGGCCGTCGCAGTCGACGTCGAGGTCGGCCTTGTACCAAACGGCACCGTTCTTGCCGCAGACCGGGATGTTCGCGGCCGTCTCGGAGTCGCTGCGGTACTTGCCGGACGAGATCTGCTGGCACGACGTGAGCTTGGCGAGCAGTTGCGACGCCGACGGTCCGGCGGCGTGCGCGGCGGGGGATGCGAACAGGGAAGCGACGAGTGCGGACACGGCGAAAAGCCCTGGGGCGAGCTTGCGCATTGTTGCCTCTTTCGACAGGGAACTTTCCTGACTGAAAGCGGCGGCAGCAACAGAGTGCGCAATTCGAGCAACACCCGTCAAGGCCTTAAGGCTTACGTCCCAGAAGTCCGATCAGGCGCGTTTGGTCGTCCGCGTCCGGCGAAACCGGAACGGGCGAATCGAACATCGACGAACCACTCCACTCGTCGATGTTGCCTTCCACATAACCCAGAACAGCCGACGCGAGTTCGGGATCAATTCGTTCGTCCGCGCCGATCGAGCGGGCGAGATCCCAGGCGTGCACCGCGAGATCCGTGGTCATCTGCCAGCAGTACTCCTCGGCGTCGAGCTTTCCCGACGAGATGCTCACCGGTTTGGCCAGCGCGTGCGGGCCGAGCCAGGCCTCGCGGGCCGCCGCGGCCGCCACGACCCAGGACACGAGCGGGTCGTCGCCGAGGTTGTCGTGGTCGAAGCGGTCGCCGACCTGCTCGACCGTGCAGCCCGCGATCAGCTCAGGGGCCCAGAGCTGTTCGTAGACCAAGTGGCCGACGAGGTCTCTCACCGACCACTCCCGGCAGGGGGTGCCGAGCGACCACTGGTCCGGTGCGATCTCCCGCACCCTCCGGTCGAACTCCGTCATCGCCACGCCGTGCGCCTGGATCAACTCCATCCCAGCAGTGCATCAAATCTCGCCCAGGTGCGCACCCCGACATGAGAGTTGGGCCACTTGGGCGCAACCCGATTTGCTAGCCGTACACGCGTTCGGCGTAATCTCACCCGATCCGCGCCGTGACATCGTTGACACGAAGGGACGATGACTGTGAGCGCTCCTAGCGCCAGCATCTCCGAGCAGGACAAGGGATTCTTCGGTCACCCCCGAGGCCTCTCCACCCTGTTCTTCACCGAACTCTGGGAACGGTTCTCGTTCTACGGGATGAAGGCCATCCTCGGCCTGTACCTGTGGACAGCCGTCTCCGAAGGCGGTCTCGGCGTCGACAAGGCGCTCGCCCTGTCGATCGTCGCCATCTACGGCACGGCGGTCTACATGTCCGGCGTCGCGGGCGGCTGGCTCGCCGACCGCGTGTGGGGCGGGCAGCGCGCGACGTTCATCGGCGGCGTGCTGATCATGTGCGGCCACATCGCGCTGGCTCTGCCGATCGGCATCGCGGGCGTGTACCTAGGCCTGATCTTCATCGTGCTCGGCACCGGCCTGCTCAAGCCGAACATCTCGACCGTCGTCGGCGGGCTCTACTCGCGCGAGGACAAGCGTCGCGACGCCGGCTTCACGGTCTTCTACATGGCGATCAACATCGGTGGGTTCATCTCGCCGCTGATCACCGGCGCGCTGGCGGACGGCGTCGGCTTCCACGCCGGGTTCGCGGTCGCCGCGGTCGGCATGGCGGCGGGCCTGATCCAGTACCGGCTCGGCCGCAAGTACCTGAAGGGCTCGGCCGCCGTGGCGCCGAACCCGTTGCCGCAGCAGGAGAAGGGCCGCGTCTACGGCCTCATCGCGGTGATCGCCGTCGCGATCGCCGGACTCGGTGCGCTGGCGTACGTGCTCGACGGCGTCGACGGCGTGATCCTGATGATCAGCATCATGTCGATCGTCCTGCCGATCACCTACTTCACCGTGATGTACCGCAGCAAGAAGACGCTGCCGGAGGAGAAGCCGCGCGTCCTCGCGTACATCCCGCTGTTCGTCGCGGCGGCGATGTTCTGGCTGATCTTCGAGCAGAGCGCGTCGGTGATCGCGGAGTTCGCGGACTCGCACGTCGACAACCACGTGTTCGGCTGGGAGTTCCCGGTCGCCTGGTTCCAGTCGATCAACCCGATCATGATCATCGCGCTGGCGCCGGTGTTCGCGTGGCTGTGGCTGAAGCTGCGGGACCGCGCGCCGTCCACGCCCCGCAAGTTCTCGGGCTCGCTGGTGCTCGTCGGCCTGTCGTTCGTGCTCATGTACTTCGCGAGCAACTCGGCGGCGGACGGCAAGGTGACGCCGCTGTGGCTCGTGGTGATGTTCCTGATCATGACCTGCGGTGAGCTCATGCTCTCGCCCGTCGGCCTGTCGGTGACGACGAAGCTCGCGCCCAAGGCGTTCGCGTCGCAGACGATGAGCCTGTGGTTCCTCGCGGTTTCCGCGGGTACCGGTGTGGCCGCTCAGCTCGTGAAGTTCTACACGACGAGCCCTTCGGCTTACTTCTTCACATTGGGTGGTGCGGCCGTTGTTCTCGGTGTCGCACTGGCCGTTGCCGCGCCTTCCATCACCAAGCTGATGGCCGGCGTCGAATAGTTCGCACGGCACGAAGTTTCGAAACAAGGTGAGAGGGAGGCCCGTCGCGGCGGCGGTGCGGCGGGTCTCCCTCTCGCTTCTAAGCATGCACTACGGAGATGTGTCATTGGGGCACGAACATTGCTCCAGACAGGTGAAGTCGAGCACTGGCCGCAACAAATTTCGCCCCAGGTCAGCGTCAGTTCACAGCGAGTGACCGTGTGGTTTCGTTGGCGCGCACCGGAAGTCGCAACGCGCCGCGGATGAGCTTCGACTTCCGCCGCGTCACCGGGCCGTCCGCGGCGAGGTTCGGGAAGCGCTTGAAGAGCTCGTGCAACGCCAGCTGGCCTTCGATTCGGCTCAGTCCCGCGCCGATGCAGTAGTGGATTCCCGCGCTGAACGCGAGGTGCTCGCGCGCGTTGGACCGCGTCGGGTCGAATTTCGCCGGGTCTTTGAAAACCTTCGGATCGCGGTTCGCCGCCGCCAGCATCAGCATGACCGGCATTCCCTTGGGCAGGCTCACGCCGGCGAGCTCCAGGCGTTCCTTCGGCCAGCGGATCGTGTACTGCACGGGCGGGTCGAGCCGGAGCACCTCCTCCACGAAACCCTCGGCGTACTCGGGGCTCTGCGACAGCGGGGCGACGGTGTGCGGGTTCTCGAACGCCTTCAGCACGCCGTTGCTGATCAGGTTCACCGTCGTCTCGAAGCCCGCGAACAGCAGCAGCCCGGTCGTGGCGACGAGGTCCTCGCGGCTGAGGTCGTCGTGCTGGGTGACGAGGTGGCTGACGATGTCGTCCTGCGGGTGGCGGCGGCGTTCGGCGATCAGGCCGTCGATGAAGTCGTTGTACTCGATGATCGTGGCGTGCAGGTTCTTCAGCTGCTTGTGCGACCACACGCCGTCGAGAGTCTCGGCGAGCGAGCTTCCCCAGCGGGCGAAGAGGTCCTTGTGGTCGTCCGGGACGCCCAGGAGGTCCGCGATGACCTGGATCGGGACCTGCGACGCGAACTCCGTGACGACGTCGAACCGGTCGTCGAGCCTGTCCAGGTACTGCCGGACGATCTTCTGGATCGACTCGGTGCGGTCCTTCAGCGCTCGCGGGGTGAAGAACGGCTGCACGAGCTTGCGCAGCCTCGTGTGCGTGGGCGGGTTCATCATCAGGAACGAGTCCTGCACCGGGTTGACGATCTTCTCGCCGTCCTTGATCAGCGTGATCGGCACCATGGACGCCTCGTCGAACGTGGCGGTGATGAACCTGTTGTCCCGCAGGACCGAATCGCAGATCTCGCGGGAGCCGGTGACGTACGCGCCCATGCGGCTGCGGACCATGTCGCCCTTGGCGCGCACCTTCTCGTACATCGGGTACGGGTCGCGGTTCGGCGGTGAGGCCATGACACCGGCGTACGGGTCACCCATGAGCGCGTAGCCGCGGACGAGCGTGCGCAGCGCGAAGAACTGAGCGGCGGTCTTCAGCTGGGACATGCGTCCACAGTGCGGTGTGTTTACGGAACTCTCAAGAGCTACGGCGGTGTCGCCGCACGGTTTCCTCTACCAGATCGAGTACCGGTTCCATGTCGTCGGCCGGAAGACCCATCGCGAGGTGCGAGACGAGGCCTTCGAGGACGAGCTCGAGGAAGTTCGTCAGCACCGTGACGTCGACGTCGTCGCGCAGGTTTCCGGCCTCGCGCTGCCGGATGAGGCGCTGCCGGGTGGCGGCGGTGAGCTGTTCGGACCGCTCGGCCCAGCGGGCGCGGAAATCCGGGTCGGTGCGCAGCCGGCGCGAGACTTCGAGGCGCGTGCCGAGCCAGTCGGCCGCGTGCTCCTCGTCCCTTTTCTCCGGTTCGTCGAGAAGGTCGCGCATGACCTGAACCAGGCCCTGTTCGGCGACCACGTCCGCCATGCGCAGGGCGTCGTCCTCGGCGAGCGCGAGGAAGAGCGACTCCTTGTCGCGGAAGTGGTGGAAGATGGCACCACGAGAGAGTCCCGTGGCCTCTTCGAGACGGCGTACGGTGGCACCCTCGTAACCGTGGCGCGCGAAGCAGGCACGCGCACCGTCGAGGATCTGACGGCGGCGGGCGTCGAGGTGGTCCTGGCTCACCCTGGGCACCGGTAGATCGTGGCAGGACAGGGGTGGGAAATCCAATCCGTACGTACGGATTGGACGGGTCCGTTGGTGTGATCTTCGTGGCCGTTCCCTTTCGTGTGGATCTTCGGGCGTGACCGTGTGGGCGGGCAGGTCTCTGGCCATATCCTCTGCGGCCATGGACACCCAGGAGATCGTCAAGCTGTCGGCGCTCGTCGAGCGCCTCGGATGGCAGCGGCGTGAGTCCACAGGCGTCCACGTGGTCGATCTGCTGCTCAGCCGGACGGTCTCGGATCTCATCGCCGCACTCGCCGAGAACCGGGATAGGTAACGGGTTTTGGTAAGCGCTTTCCCGCAGTTCTGAGACGGGGTTGACTCGGGCTGCGCGCAGTGGTGTGATCTGCGCGACAGTCAGGAAAGTTTCCTGTTTAAAACTGAATCCGCCGCCGCTCTCGTGATCCCCCTACCCGTCTTGTGGGAGGCACAACAGTGGCACCGAGCAGAAGCCGGGCGTTTCGCGCGTTCGGCACGATGGGTGTTGCCTGCACAACAGCCATCGCAGTGATGTCCTTGCCGGAGTCGGCCCTCGCGGCACCGGTCCGGTACGAAGCGGAGAGCGCCACGATCTCGCAGGGCGTGGTGGAGTCGAACCACGCCGGGTTCTCCGGGGCCGGGTTCGTGAACGTCGACAACGTGGTGGGCTCGTCCGTCGAGTTCACGGTCAACGCCGCACGCGCGGGTCAGGCTCGTCTCGTGTTCCGGTACGCCAACGGGACCGCGGACAACCGGCCGGTCGACGTGACCGTGAACAACACCCTGGCCGTCGACGAGCGGGCGTTCCCCGGCACCGGGGCCTGGACGACGTGGGTGTCGGCCGAGAACACGGTGTCGTTGAACGCGGGCTCGAACACGATCAAGGTGACGTCCACCGGTGCCACGGGTGGCCCCAACCTCGACTACCTGGAGGTCGAGGAGCTGTCCTCCGTTCCTGCTTTGGAGCAGGAGTCCGAGGACGCGACGCTCTCGCAGGGCGTGGTGGAGTCGAACTGGACCGGGTTCTCCGGGCGCGGGTTCGTCAACTACGACAACGTGATCGGGTCGTCGGTCGAGTACACGATCAACGCCGAGTCCGGCGGTGAGCACGAGCTGACGTTCCGGTACGCCAACGGGACCACGGCCGACCGTCCCGTGTCGGTGACCGTCGACGGCGCCGCCGCGCAGACCGTGTCGTTCCCCGGGACCGGGGCGTGGACGACCTGGCAGACGCGGACGTTGCGGGTGGTCCTGCACGCCGGTGCCAACAAGATCAAGGCGACCGCGACGACCGCGAACGGTGGCCCGAACGCGGACAAGCTGTCGGCTGTGCTGGTCGGGCCGCCGGACAACGAGGCGCCCACGCCGCCGCGGAACCTGCAGTTCGTGTCCTCGACGCACAACTCGGTGACTCTTCGGTGGGAGGCCGCGACGGACAACGTCGGGGTCACCGGGTACGACATCTACCAGCACGGCCAGCTCGTCACGAGCGTCGGCAACGTGCTGGAGGGCACCGCCACGGGGTTGCGTCCTGATGTCGAGTACGACTGGACCGTGTTCGCGAAGGACCGGGCGGGCAACGTCTCGCAGGCCTCGAACAACGTGCCGGGCCGCACGAAGCCCGCGCCCGTCGACAACCAGGCGCCCACGACTCCTGCCTCGTTGCGCTCGACCGGTGCCACCTCGACCAGCGTCTCGGTCGCGTGGAACGCCTCCACGGACAACGTGGGCGTGACCGGCTACGAGATCCACTTCGACGGCGCCCTGAAGCAGACCGCCGACGGGTCGGCTCTGTCGGCGACCATCGCGGGCCTGGTGACCGGGCAGACGTACGCGGTGAAGGTGCGGGCTCGGGACGCCGCGGGCAACCTGTCCGGGTTCTCCAACGAGATCTCCGTGAAGCCCTCTGCCGGTGGTGGCACGGGCGTCCCGAACCCCGGCTCCGTCACGCAGATCGCGTCCGGCGTCGACGTGGCGTGGGGCCTCGCGTTCCTGCCCGACGGCTCGGCACTCGTGACCGAACGGGAAACGTTCAACGTGCTGCGCGTGACCGAGGGCGGCGCGAAGACCGTCGTCGGCAAGGTGCCGGGCGCGATGGGCACCAACGGTGAGGGCGGCGCGCTCGGCATCGAGGTCTCGCCGAACTTCGCCTCCGACCGTTTCGTGTACATCTACCACACCTACGCCGACGGAAACCGCCTGGTCAGGGCCGTGTTCGACGGTACGGGGCTTTCCGGCTGGACGACGTTGCTGTCCGGTGTGCCGAAGAACCGCTACCACAACGGCGGGCGCCTGCGGTTCAGCCCGGACGGCCGCTTCCTGTTCATCTCGACCGGTGACGCGCAGAACGGCAACAACGCGCAGAACCTCAACACCAACGCCGGCAAGATCCTGCGCATCAACCCGGACGGCTCCATCCCGTCCGACAACCCGTTCCCCGGCAAGGCGATCTGGTCCTACGGCCACCGCAACGTGCAGGGCCTCGACTTCGACTCGCAGGGCCGCCTCTGGGCCTCGGAGTTCGGCAACTCGCAGCAGGACGAGGTCAACCTGATCACCAAGGGCGGCAACTACGGCTGGGAACCGTGCGAAGGCACGATCGGCAACTGCGCCGGCACCGTCCCGCCGAAGAAGACGTGGTCGACCTCCCAGGCCTCACCCTCGGGCCTGACCATCATCAACGACTACGTCTTCGTGGCCACCACCGTCGGCCAGCGCATCTACCGCATGCGCATCGACGCGTCCGGCAACCTGGTCGACCAGCAGATCTACTTCCAGGGCACCTACAACCGCCTGCGCACGGTCGAGGTGGACCGCGACGGCGACATCTGGCTGACCACCACCACGGACAAGGACGGATCGGCCGGCAACGACCGCATCCTGCACATCGACATCGTCTACGAAGGCGGCTCCGCTTTTAAGCTTTCGTCCACAGCCTTTGCAGACGACGCGATGATTCCGGCCAAGCACACCTGTGCCGGTGACGGCGTGCCCGGCCAGGACCCGTCGCCGCCGTTCGCGTGGGGTGAGTCGTCCGGGGCTGCCGCTTACGCGATCGTGTTCGCGGACCGCGTGAACAACGGCAACAAGCTGCATTGGGCGATCTGGGACATTCCCGGCAACGCTCGTTCGTTGCCGGAGAACCTCGGGTCCGGCTTCAACGTGCCCGGTCAGGGTGCTGCGAAGCAGAAGGCGATGGAGTCGGGGGCCAATTCCCTCAAGTACTTCGGGCCTTGCCCCGGCGGCTCCACCAACCCGTACACGTTCACGTTGTACGCGTTGAACACGGCGACGGTGCCGGGCATCACGTCCGGCTCTTCGATGGCGCAGATCGAAACGGCCATCAAGAACGCGTCAACCGCCAACACGGTGCTGCGCGGTCGTTCCAACGCTCGGCGCTCGTAGCTTCACGATGTGAGACGAATGCCCGTGTGCACGCGTGCACACGGGCACTTCACTTGTTTCGTAAGGATTTGAGGGCTGCAACTGTCAGACCCCGCGTGTAGCGTCGAACGGGCCAGACGATCACGGGGAGTGTGGCAGGTGACTGCGTTGCGTGACCAACCGGCGCCGGCGAGATTCGCCGACCGCGCCGAGGCCGAGGCTTATGTGGCCTCGGTCTGTTTCAAGCACGGGCCTCCGAGGCTCTTCGGGGTGGAGTTGGAATGGACCGTCCACCACGCCGAAGACCCTGCTCAGGTCCTCGATCGGCACCGGCTCGCCGCCGCGCTCGGTGAGCACGCACCACCCACGCTAGTGCCCGACAGCCCCCAGCGGCCGCTTCCCAGCGGCACCCCGCTGACCGTCGAACCCGGCGGGCAGGTCGAGATCTCCACTCCTCCCTGCACCAGCCTCCCGGACCTCTTCCGGACGGTCTCCCAGGACATCGATCACCTCACCGAGATGCTCTCGGCCCATGGTCTCGTGCTCGGCGACAAGGGCGCTGACCAGCACAGACGTCCCACGCGCATGTTGCAGGTGCCGCGGTACGCCGCGATGGAGCACGCGTTCGGCGCGCTGGGGCAGGACGGCATCTCGATGATGTGCAACACCGCCGGCCTCCAGGTCTGCCTCGACTTCGGCGAGGCGAAGTACCTGCAGGACCGGTGGGCGGCCGTGCACCAGCTCGGGCCGGTGATGATCGCGTTGTTCGCGAACTCGCCGAGCATCGGCGGGATGCACGACGGCTGGGCCTCGGCCCGGATGAGAGCCCTGTACGGCTGTGATCCCGTGCGCACCAGACCTGCGGCTGTGTGCGCCGATCCGGCCCAGGCGTATGCGCGAAGAGTCCTGGACACGCCCGTGATCGTCGTGCGCGGGCCGGGTCCCAACTGGATTCCCCAGCGGCGGTTCACGTTTGCCGAGTGGATTTCCGGGGCACACGATCGTGCCCCCACGAGCGACGACCTCGACTACCACATGTCGTTGATGTTCCCGCCGGTCCGGCCGCGCGGGTACCTGGAGATCAGATACCTCGACACGCCCGCGCCTGGCGGGTGGGTCGCGCCGAGTGCGCTGCTCGTCGCGCTGTTCAGTGATCCGTCCGTTGTGGACGGTGTGCTGGCGGCGACGGAACGGGCTGCCGGGCGGTGGCTGGTGGCCGCACGGCACGGGTTGGCGGACGAACGCATCGCGCGTGCCGCACAAGACGTTGTGACGCTGGGTGTCGAGGCGTTGCCTCGCACTGGACTCGACGCCGGACAGATCAGCACCATCAGCCGGGAGCTTGAGGGGAAGCTGTGACCGAAGAACTCCGCGAGCAGGTGGCGGGGGAACTGTTGCGCTCGCGCGCGCGTTCCATCGCCCTGACCGACGCCGTCGACGAGCACGACCTCGTCCGGCAGCACTCGAAGTTGATGTCGCCGCTGGTCTGGGACCTGGCGCACATCGGCAACCAGGAAGAGCTGTGGCTCGTTCGCGACGTCGGCGGACGCGAACCGGTGCGCAGCGACATCGACGAGTACTACGACGCGTTCAAGTTCTCCCGCAGCGTGCGGCCCGAGCTGCCGTTGCTGAACCCGCGCGAGGCCCGGCAGTACGTCGGGGACGTGCGCGGCAAGGTGTTCGACGTGCTGGAGAAGGTGCCGCTGCAGGGGCGCCGGCTCGTCGAGAACGGGTTCGCGTTCGGCATGATCGTGCAGCACGAGCAGCAGCACGACGAGACGATGCTCGCGACGCACCAGCTGCGCACGGGCGAACCGGTGCTGCACGCACCCGCGCCGCCGGCCGGAAACCTCGTGCCCACAACGGAAGTGTTCATTCCGGGCGGACCGTTCGAGATGGGCACTTCGGACGAACCGTGGGCCCTGGACAACGAACGGCCCGCGCACGCTGTGCACGTCGACTCGTTCTTCATCGACACCACGCCGGTGACGAACGGCGAGTACGCGCAGTTCATCCTGGCCGGCGGGTACGACGACCGTCGGCTGTGGACGGACGAGGGCTGGAAGCACCGGACGGACGCGAAACTGGTGGCACCCCGGTTCTGGCAGCGCGAGGAGAACTCGTTCGTGCGCACGGCGTTCGGTGTCACCGAGCCGATCGTGCCGGACGAACCCGTGGTGCACGTGTGCTTCCACGAGGCCCAGGCCTACGCGACGTGGGCGGGCAAGCGGCTGCCCACCGAGCCCGAATGGGAGAAGGCCGCGCGGTTCGACACCGCGGCCGGCAAGACGCGCCGCTACCCGTGGGGTGACGAGGAACCGACCGAGGAGCACGCCAACCTCAACCAGCGCCACCTGCGCCCGGCCCCGGTCGGCGCGTACCCGGCCGGAGCGTCGCCCGCGGGCGTGCACCAGCTGATCGGTGACGTGTGGGAGTGGACGTTGAGCGACTTCGGGCCGTACCCGGGCTTCGAGGTGTTCCCGTACGAGGAGTACTCCCAGGTGTTCTTCGGGCCCGACTACAAGGTGCTGCGCGGCGGGTCGTTCGGCACCGACAAGTCGGCGATCCGCTCGACGTTCCGCAACTGGGACTACCCGATCAGAAGGCAGATCTTCGCCGGCTTCCGCTGCGCCAGGGACGCCTAGGCCGATGTGCCGCCATCTGGCTTACCTGGGCGCAGCCGTGCCCGTCGCAGGCCCGCTCCTCGAGGCACCGCACTCGCTGGAGCACCAGTCCTACGCGCCGCGGGACATGCGGGCCGGGGGAACCGTGAACGTCGACGGCTACGGCGTCGGCTGGTTCCCTGGCCCGGTGCGGTACCGGCGCGCGGGCACGCTGTGGAGCGACCCGAACCTGCGGCAGCTGGCTTCGACGTCGTCGGGCGCTTTCCTGGCGGCGGTGCGGTCGGCGACGACGGGCATGCCGGTGACCGACGCCGCCTGCGCGCCGTTCACCGACGGCACCTGGCTCTTCAGCCACAACGGGCGGGTCGACGGCTGGCCGCACACCGTGGCCGGGCTCGCGAAGACGGTCGACGTCACCGATCTGCTCACGATGGACGCGCCGACCGACTCCGCTCTGCTGTGGACGGTGCTGCGGCGCCGTCTGGAGACCGGGAAGGATCCGGCGGAGGCGCTTGTTGAACTCGTGCGAGAGGTCGCGGACGTGGCGCCGAAGTCACGCCTGAACTTCTTGCTGACCAACGGAGAAGTGCTCGTGGGGACGACATGGACACACGCCCTGTGGGTGCTGCAAGACGGTGAGGGCGTGACACTCGCGTCCGAACCGCTCGACGACGACCCGGGCTGGCGGGAGATCCCCGACCGGCACGTGGTCACCGCCGTTCCATCCACTGTGGAGGTTCGACCGATATGACCGAGCCGGTGCTGGACGTTCATCTCACCCCGGAGGACGCCGCACACGCGCTACGTGCCGACGTGCGGGCCGGACTGACCGCGGACCCCAAGTGGGTCTCGCCGAAGTGGTTCTACGACGCCGTGGGCAGTGCGTTGTTCGAGGACATCACGCGGTTGCCCGAGTACTACCCGACCCGAGCCGAACGCGAGGTGCTGGCCGAACGGGCGGGCGAGATCGCCTCGACGACGGGCGCGCACTCGTTGGTGGAGCTGGGTTCCGGATCTTCGGAGAAGACGCGGCTGCTGCTCAGCGCGTTGCGCGAGCACGGCACGCTCCGGGAGTTCGTGCCGCAGGACGTGTCGGTGTCGGCGCTGACCGAGGCCGCGCACGCGATCATGGCGGACTACCCCGGGCTGCGCGTGCACGGCGTGGTCGGCGACTTCACGCAGCACCTGTCGCTGCTGCCGGGCGAGTCGCCGCGGGTGGTGGCGTTCCTGGGCGGCACGATCGGCAACCTGATCCCGGAGGAGCGGGAGAAGTTCCTGCGCACCGTCAGGGACGTGCTGGAACCGGGGGAGTGGCTGCTGCTCGGCACCGACCTGGTCAAGGACCCCGGCACGCTGGTGAGGGCGTACGACGACGCGCAGGGCGTGACGGCGGAGTTCAACCGCAACGTGCTGAACGTGCTCAACCGCGAGGTCGGCGGCGACTTCGACGTCGAGGCGTTCGAGCACGTGGCGTTGTGGAACGCCGAGCAGGAGTGGATCGAGATGCGGCTGCGGGCGAAGCGGGCGATGACCGTGCGGCTGGCCGAGCTCGGGCTGACCGTGGAGTTCCGCGAGGGTGAGGAGCTGCGGACCGAGGTGTCGGCCAAGTTCCGCGAGGACGGCGTGCGTCAAGAGCTGGAGGACGCCGGATTTTCGCTGCACCGGTGGTGGACCGACGCGGAGGGCAGGTTCGCGGTCTCGCTCGCGCAGGCCGTGTAATCGGGACCACAACCCGACGATAGGCGGGTACACAGCGTGCACGCCCGGTGATGGGCTGCCACGATGAGACCTGCATCAACGCGTGCCGTGCGCGTGGCGCTCGCCAGTGCGCTCGCGCTCGGCACCGTCATCACCGGGCTGGGCAGCGCTTCTGCCCAGCCCGAGACAGCATCGGCCAAGCCCGCCGCCTGGGGGCCCTGCGCGGCGGACGTGCTCGCCGAGATCCCCGCCGCCGAACGCACGAAGGTCAGCTGCGCCGTCCAGGTCGTGCCCGTCGACCACTCGCGGCCGCGCGGTGACACGACCGGCGTGGTCATGATGAAGCGCCCGGCCGGCGACCCGGCGAAGAAGATCGGCTCGCTGTTCATCAACCCCGGTGGCCCCGGCGGCGCCGGACTGATCTACAGCGCCTACGGTTCCAGCTTCTTCACGCCGGAGATCCTGGAGAAGTTCGACCTCATCGGCTTCGACCCGCGGGGTGTGGGCCGGAGCGCGCCGCTGCGCTGCTTCCGCACGCAGGAGGAGGCGGACGCGGTCAACGAGGGCTGGTTCGCCCTGCCGCGCACCAAAGACGAGATCGCGTCGTCGATCCGGCAGTCGAAGGCCTACACGGACTACTGCAAGATCAACGCCGGTCCGCTGCTGAACCACATGTCGACCGAGGCCGTCGCGCGCGACCTCGACGCGATGCGCGAGTCCGTGGGGGACAAGCAGCTCACGTACGTCGGGTTCTCGTACGGCACGCTGCTCGGTGCGACCTACGCGAACATCTTCCCGACCAAGTCGCGGGCGCTGGTGCTGGACGGCAACGTCGACCCGAAGCTGCGGCTGACGAACGGTGCCCAGTACGACAAGGAGCGCGCGCGGGGCTTCGAGATCGCGCTGGACGCGATGCTCAAGCGCTGTGACTCCGTCGGGGTCGAGCGGTGTGCGTTCGCCGGTGGCGCGCGCAAGAAGTTCGACGACATCCGCACGAAGCTGGGCCAGGGTCCCACGACGTTGCCGAACGGCACGCAGGTGACGCTGACCGACGTCGTCGGCCGCACGTCGAGCAACCTGTACAGCCCGACGTCGTTCAAGTCGCTGACCGCGTGGCTGCAGTCGATCCACGCCGCGCAGAACCCGTCCGCCGCGTCGCTGGCCGTGCAGTCCGTTGTGGACGTTCCGATGCTGAACAACCAGGCCGGCCGCGCGGACGTCCGGGTGCTGCCGGACACGCCGTACACCGCGGACGACTCGTACTACGCGGTGAACTGCATCGACAAGCCGTTCGCGCGCACGAACCGCAACTGGGCCACGACGGCCGCGCAGTGGGAGAAGGAGTCGCCGACGTTCGGCCGCTACCAGGCCGCGTCCGACCTGCTGACGTGCCCGACCTGGCCGACGCGCAACCCGGACCGCTGGATCGGGCCGTGGAACAAGAAGACCAAGAACCCGATCGTGGTCGTGGGCAACTACTACGACCCGGCGACGCAGTACCTGTTCGCGCAGCGCATGACGAAGCAGCTCGGCAACGCCCGGCTGATCAGCGTCGACGCTTTCGGGCACTGCATCCTCGGTGACTCGGCCGGTGCCGACGCCGCCGTGACGCGGTACCTGGTGGACCTCACCGCGCCCGCCAACGGGCAGGTCTTCCAGCCGAACGCGCAGCCGTTCTAGGTTTTTCCCGGACCCGCCTGTCGTCGGGCACAACCCGACGATAGGCGGGTACAAACGATGCACGCTGGGTGATGGGGTGCATCCGTGACGTCATCTTCCTTGCGTGTCGTTCTCACGAGTGCGCTCGTGCTCGGCACCATCGCTTCCGGCCTGGGCACCGCCCAGGCCGACTCCGTCAGACCCGCTGCCTGGGGGCAGTGCGCGGCTGACGTGCTCGCCACCCTTCCCGCCACCGTGACGCCCGAGGAGCGCGCGCGGTTGTCGTGCGCCGTTCAGGACGTGCCCGTCGACCACTCGCGCCCGCGCGGGGAGAAGACCGGCATCGCCATGATGAAGCGCCCGGCCAACGACCCGTCGCGCAAGATCGGCACGATCTTCCTCAACCCCGGCGGTCCCGGCGGTTCGGGCCTGATCCGCGGCGCCATCGCCAAGAACTACTTCGGGGCGTCCGTGCTCGACCGGTTCGACGTCGTCGGCTTCGACCCGCGCGGCGTGGCCCGGTCCGCGCCGATGCGCTGCTTCCGCACCCAGGAAGAGGCCGAGGCGGTCAACGATGGCTGGTACTCGCTGCCCCGGACCACCGAGGAGATCACTTCGTCGATCCGGCAGTCCAAGGCCTACACGGACTACTGCAAGATCAACGCCGGTCCGCTGCTCAACCACATGTCGACCGAGGCCGTCGCCCGCGACCTCGACGTCATGCGCGAGGCGGTGGGGGACAAGCAGCTCAACTTCGTCGGCTTCTCGTACGGCACGTTGATCGGCTCGACCTACGCCAACATCTTCCCGCAGCGCACCCGCGCGATGGTGATCGACGGCAACGTCGACCCGCAGTTGCGTCTGACGAACGGCGCGCAGTACGACCGCGAGCGCGCCCGCGGCTTCGAGATCGCGCTCGACGCGATGCTGAAGCGGTGTGACAGCGCGGGTGCGGAGAAGTGCGCGTTCGCCGGTGACTCCCGCGGCAAGTTCGAGGCCATGAAGGTCGCGTTGGCCAAGGCACCCGCGACGTTGCCGAACGGCACTGTCGTGACGCTGTCCGACGTGGTCAACCGCGTGGCCGGCGACCTGTACTCGATCGCCCGCATCGCGCCGCTGGCCGCGTGGCTGCAGTCGATCCACACGGCCCTGAACCCGGCGGCTTCGCTGAGCGTTCAGTCCACTGTGGAACTCGCGGCGCCGCTGGCCAACGCCGGTGGCCGCTGGGACGTCGACCCGCTGCCCGACACCCCGTACACCGCGGACGACTCGTACTACGGCGTGAACTGCATCGACAAGCCGTTCTCCCGCACCACCCGCACCTGGGCCGCGACCGCGGCGAAGTGGGAGAAGGAGTCGCCGACGTTCGGCCGCTACCAGGCCGCGTCGGACCTGCTCACGTGTGCCACGTGGCCGACCCGCAACCCGGACCGCTGGATCGGGCCGTGGAACAAGAAGACGAAGAACCCGATCGTCGTGGTGGGCAACTACTACGACCCGGCGACGCAGTACCTGTTCGCCCAGCGCATGGCCAAGCAGCTCGGCAACGCGCGACTGGTGAGCGTGGACTCGTTCGGCCACTGCATCCTGGGCCGCTCGGCCGGCACGGACGCGGTCGTCGCGAAGTACCTGGTGGACCTCGTGCCGCCGGCTGAGGGCCAGGTGTTCCAGCCGAACGTTCAGCCGTTCGCCTGATCTGGTCTGCGGCGGCGGTGCTCCAACAGCGCCGCCGCCGCAGTCGGGAGCAGCAGCACGTACCCGGCGTACGTCGGTGAGAACCACACGGTCAGACCGAGGATCGCTGCTGCGACGAACGAAAGCCATGCGCGCCCTGCGATGACCGGACGCGGTCACCAGGCAGACTGTGGTCGGCGATGAAGGCGAGCGGGGATCCCTGCCCTCACAGTTCAGCTCGTCGGCGTCCCTGTCGGCTTGCGCGACACGACGTCCCGTAGCTCGGGAGCAAAGCCGTCGCGCGCTCGTTTTCACGGCGGCGCGCTTCCGCGTTCACAGCAGTGCGCTCCGCATGATCAGCACCACCGCACTCGCCCCGGCCACCACCAGCATCGGCGTCCGCACGCCTTTCGAGTCGAACCTCTTGCGCAACGGCCCCGAGAACAGGAACCCCACGATCAGGAACGGGACCAGCAGCACCCCGGTCCACAGCTGGTGCGCGGTGACGTTGCCCGCGATGCTCAACCCGATCATCGACACGATCGACCCCAGCGTGAAGAACGCCGCCAGCGTCGCCCGCACCTGCGGCCCCTCCTGGTTCTGGTAGACCAGCGCGATCATCGGCCCGCCGACGGACGTGGCCGTGCCGAA
The DNA here is from genome assembly GCF_042721395.1 of Lentzea sp. NPDC058450. NCBI lineage: Bacteria > Bacillati > Actinomycetota > Actinomycetes > Pseudonocardiales > Pseudonocardiaceae > Lentzea > Lentzea sp. NPDC058450. The sequence goes on along the minus strand of NZ_JBHXLO010000020.1, from coordinate 6,028 downwards.
CGACCCGCTCGCCACCCCGGCCGTGACCAGCGACGGCGGTGTGGGCTGCGGCCGCCACGACGTGACCGACAGCAGGACGCACACCAGCACGGCCACGCCCACGACGACGCCGAAGCTGCGCTGGTCGAGCGAGTCGACGATCCAGATGCCGATGGCCGTGCCGGGCAGCCTGCCGAGCATCGCCCAGCCGACGCCGCGCCAGTCGACGTGGCCGAACTCCCGGACCAGCGACAGCAACGCGTGCGCGCAGGCGATGACGAGGACCGGCACCGGGACCAGCGCCGGGTCCAGCAACGCGAGCAGCGGCACGGCGACGAGGGCCAGGCCGAAGCCGATCAGGCCCTGCAACAACCCTCCGAAAGCGACGATCACACCTGCCGCGACCAGCAATCCCCAGGACATGGTTAGCTACGCTACAGATCTGCGCGAGCAGGTTTCTCCTTCCGTTCTCCTCGCGTTGGCCAGGCGCACCTACGCTCCGCGCCATGACCGCGTCTCGTCGTTCCTTCCTGCTCGGCACCGGTGCGACCGCCGCCGCTGCCGCCCTGGTCACGCCTGGTTCCGCAGCTGCTGACAACGTTGTCTCGCCTGGCCGTCCCGACACCGGCTCGCGGCGCTTCACGCTCGCCGTGATCCCGGACACGCAGTACATGTTCGACCTCGACCGGGGTGACTCGGCGCCGTTGAAGGCGACGCTCCAGTACCTGGTCGATCGTCAGAGGTCCGAGAACATCGTCTTCATCAGCCACCTCGGCGACCTCGTCGAGAACGCCCGGAAGAGCGAGATCGACGACATCAGCGCGCGGTTCGAGGTGCTCGACCGGCGGCGCATCGGGTACAGCGTGCTCGCGGGCAACCACGACGTGCCGGACTCGCGCCTCGACGACCAGCGCGGGCGGACGCCGTACCTGGACAGGTTCGGACCCGGCCGGTTCCGGCAGTCGCCGACGTTCCGCGGCGCGAGCGCGGACGGCTACAACTCGTTCCACGTCTTCCGCGCGGCCGGTAAGGAGTGGCTGGTCCTGGCGCTGGACTGGCGCATGTCGGCCAAGGGGTTCGAGTGGGCGCGGTCGGTGCTGCGCGAACACGCCAAGCTGCCGGTCATCCTGACCACGCACGAGCTCGTGTACGACGGCGGGGACGGCGTCGCGGCCATGTCCGACTACGGGCGCCGGCTGTGGGACGAGCTGATCAAGGACAACGACCAGATCTTCCTGACGCTGAACGGGCACTTCTGGCCGCCCGCGCGCACCGTCCTGCGCAACACCGCCGGCAACGACGTGCACGTGCACATCGCGAACTACCAGGACCGCTACTACGGCGGCGGCGCGATGATCCGCCTCTACCACTTCGACCTCGACCGCGGCGTGATCGACGTGCGCACGCTGTCGCCGTGGCTGCTCGGCAAGAAGGCGCTCAACCCGTTGGAGCGCAAGGAGACCGAGCTGACCGGTCCGGCCGACCGGTTCAGCGTGCCGATCGACTTCGAGCAGCGCTTCGCCCGGTTCGACCCGCCCGTGCTGCCTCCCGCGCAGCCGGTGCGCGACGTCCTGGTGCGCGGCACGGTCGCGTACTGGCGGCTCGGCGAAGGGCTGAAGGACCTGTCGGGCAAGGGGAACGACCTGCGGCAGACCGGCGAGCTGACAGTCTCGGACGACCACAGCCGGTTCGCGCCGTCGCACAAGTCGTTGTTCTTCGGCAAGAACGGCTATCTGACCACTGTGGACAGCGCGCCGCTGAACCGCGAGACGTTCGAGCGCGGCTACACGATCGAGGTGTTCTTGAAGCTGCCCAACGGGTTCGACCACCCGTGGTGCGGCCTGTTCACCAAGCTCGCGCCCGGCTCGGCGGCCGGCAAGACCGGCGACGACCCGAGCGAGCCGATCGCGACCCTGAACGTGGCCGGTGGCGGCCAGCTGCAGTGGGCGGTGTTCCCGCGCACCCTGCCGGGCATCTCCACCAACTGGGGCCACGAGATGGACTACGAGACGTGGTGGCACATCGCCGTGGTCAACGACGGGGTGCACACGACGTTGTACGTCGACGGGTCGCCGTTGCTGCGCAACCCGTCCACGCCCGCGCGCGGCATCGCGACGGCCGATGCCCCGTGGCTGGTCGGCGCCTACGCGTACAACAGGATCGTGGAGAAGTCGTTGCACGGCTGGGTCGGTGACCTGCGGGTGGTGAACCGTCCGTTGGACCGCTCCGAGTTCATGCGTGCGAAGGCAGCCCGAACTTCGGGAACAGACTGAGGTCGAAGAACGACGAGACGCGCGTGATCCGGTCGTTCTTGGCTTCCAGCACCTGGAGGTTGAACGGCCGGAACACGCCGTCTTCGGCGCGGAGGTAGAGACCGAAGGCGGGCTGGCCGTTGGCCTCGGTGGCGATCATGCGCGCGCCGTGCGGGACGGCCGGGCACTGGTGGGCGAGGTGCCACGCGACCATCCGCGGTCCGACGTAGAACTGCGGGAACGGCGGCATCTCCCAGATCACGTCCTCGGCGAACATGCCGATGATCGCCGGGATGTCCTTGGCCTCGAAGGCCTTCACCCAGCGGTCGAGCAGCTCCTTGGCCGCCGCGGGTTCGGTGACCTGGTCCTCGGTGAGGTCCTTGAGCTGCGCGTGGGCGCGTTGCAGGGCGCTGTTGACGGCCGCGACCGTCATCTCCAGCTCGTCCGTGGTCTCGGCGGCGCTCAGCCTGAGCACGTCGCGCAGGATCAGCACCGCGCGTTGCCGGGGCGGAAGGTGTTGCAGGGCGGCGACGAACGCGAGCCGGGTGGACTCCCGCTCGCCGACGATCGCGGCCGGGTCGGTCGGGAACGGTTCGAGCCACGGGATCTCGTGGTCCTCGGTGAGCTCGTCGCGTTCGGTCGAGCCCTGGGTGCCGAGCCCGAACGGCAGCGGGCGGCGGGTGCGGCCGTCGAGCGCGGTCAGGCAGGCGTTCGTGGCGATGCGGTACAGCCAGGTGCGCACGGACGAGCGACCTTCGAACGCGCCATACGCCTTCCAGGCGCGCAGGTACGTCTCCTGCACCAGGTCCTCGGCGTCGTGCAGGGAGCCGAGCATGCGGTAGCAGTGGGCGAGCAGTTCCCGTCTGAACGGGTCCGCGGCGGTCTCGAAGTCCACGGTCACGCCTGGACCGCCTTCCGCAGTCGGGTGATGAGCATCCTGATGTGCTCCTTGAGCTCCGGCGGTTCGTGCAGGTCGAAGTCGAGGCCGATGAACAGCAGGTAGAACACCATCCGGTCGAGCGACTCGGCGCCGGTGCGCAGCAGGCACGAGTGCTCGTCGATCGGTTCCAGCGAGACTGCCATGGGGGAGGTGCGTTCGGCCACCTCGTGCAGCGGCGCGTGGATCGTCAGGACGGCCTGGTAGGTGTAGACGTTCGAGGCGACCTGCCGGGAGACGAACTCGCCCAGCGACTCCGCCGGTGGTTCGCGGGGCGTGAACCGCGCGGCCAGAGAGGGTTCCTCGGTGATCCTGTCCACCCGGAACGTTCGCCAGTCCTGTTTGGACACGTCCCACGCGACGAGGTACCAGCGCCGTCCGGTGTGCACCAGGCCCTGCGGCTCCACGAGCCGCTTCGACGGCTCGCCTTGCGTTGCGGCGTAGGCGAACCGGAGCTGCTGGTGGTCGCGACAGGCGGCGGCGATGACCGTCAGCGTCTCGGGATCCACGGTCGGCCCGGCGGCGTTGAGGGGCGTGGTGTGCGTCTGAAGCGCCTGGACGCGCCTTCTGAGGCGCGTCGGCAGGATCTGCTCCAGCTTGGTGAGAGCGCGGATCGACGTCTCCTCGATACCCGCGATCGTGCCGTTGGCCGCGGTGCGCAGGCCCACGGCCACCGCCACCGCCTCGTCGTCGTCCAGCAGCAACGGCGGCAGCTCAGCGCCCGCGCCGAGCTGGTACCCACCGGCCGCGCCGGGCAGCGACGTGACGGGATACCCGAGGCTGCGGAGCTTGTCGACGTCGCGGCGGATCGTGCGGACGTCCACGCTGAGGCGACCGGCGAGCTCCGGTCCCGTCCAGTCGCGCCGCACCTGGAGCAGCGACAGGAGCTTCAGCAGCCGTGCGGACGTCTCCAGCATGCCCGCGAGTCTAGATTCCGTTGCGGACAACGGCCTGCGGTGGTTAAGGTTCTCGGTATGACTGCCGGGTCGGCCTTGTGCCGTGAGCGGAACGGTTGCCCGGCCCTGACTTGATCAGGGCCCCTCCATCCCGCGCGCTTCTCGTTGGAACAGCGCGCTTGGGAGAGGAGGTGATGCGCAATGCTTCCCGATGTTGGTGATGTCTTCTCGGGGAAGGTCGTCTCGACCGTTCCCTTCGGATCGTTCGTCGAGCACCCCGCTGGTGCACACGGACTTCTGCACGGTCAGCAGGCCGAGGTCGGTACCTCGGTCCAGGTGAAGGTACTCGCGGTCGACACCGCGCAGCAGCGCTTCAGCCTGGAGCTGGCGTGACCTGAGAGCGCGGGCAGAGGCGCCCTGCCCGTTCGCTCACGGTCGGCGGTAGTCCGCACACTCGCTGGTCAGGCGGTCGTGCAGGGTCTTGCGGTGCCCGTCTTCCTCGGGCGCCGGCCCCAGCGCGTCCGCAGGGCTGGTGACCTCGTGCAGCAGCCGGTACAGCACCACGTCCGTTGCGGTGTAAAGCCAATCGTCCGCCCTGCCGGGCGGTGCGGCGGGCCCGAGGACGTTCTCGAACCACGCGGGAAACAGCAGATCGCTGGCCACCGCGTCTTCCAGTCGCGCGCGGATGAGGTTCCGCACGTGCTTGATGGCCTCGTTGCCGGTCGACTTGGCAACGGTGTCCTTGGCGTGCGCGTCGTCGTGCGGAGCTTCGGGCCGTTCTTTGCCGGCTATCGTTTGCCATTGCTTGTAATGCTTGCGCCACAACGCTTCCGCGTTGGCCGGGAGGTGCGTCAGAGCCTCGGCGGCGTCGATCGCCTCCGCGGCGACCCTGTCGTACTCGGCGATAGCCCTGCGGGTGTCCTTGGCCTCCTGCGGCGTGAAACTCCTGCGCGCGTAGGCCTCCTGCCCCTTGAGGATCTTGGCCAGATCCGCGCCCTCGATCTCCGGCCACGCGTCGAAGTCGGCCTTGCGCGTCTCGCCGGCGCGCACCTTCCTGTTGAGCGCCACCAGAAGCCGCTCCAGCCGGTGCACGCTCTCCGCCAGCTCGGTCACCCGGTCAGCGGTCTTCGTGACCTTGCGATTGGTGTCCTTGAGCTGGTTGGTCTGACTGAGCTGGTGGTGCGCCGCGTCGGTCTGGGCGTTGTCGATGCGGGTCTCGAGCGACTTCAGCTCCTTCTTGAGCCGCTCGATCTTGTCGTCCAGAGCCTTGACGGGATCGATGTTCACTTGAGCGTCCTCCAGGCCCACCAGCCGATGCCGACCAGGGTGACGAGTGTCGCCCAGCCGCTCACGAGCGGGGTCAGGAGGGTGGCGGCGAGCGCCGCGGTGATCGCTGTGGTGCGCGCCCTTGGTTCCCAGAGTGTTCGGCCTGTCGGGTCCACCAGCACCGCCGCCGCGGTGGCCACCGCGGTGAGGAGGGAGAGCAGGGACCAGGCGTCGAACCAGCCGACCGCGACGATCAGGGCCGCCGCGGTCGTCGCCGTGGCGATCGCCCGGTTCGGGACGGTCAGCCTGGCCGCCTCCACGTCCCTGCGGGCCTGCATGACCGCGTCGACGTGGTCGTTCGTGGTGTCGAGCAGGGTGCGGAAGTCCGGGCTGCCGGGGCCTGCTGTCTGGAGGGCTCGCAGTGCTGTTCGCAGGGATTGCTGGCGGTCGGCCAGGCGGGCGAACGGATCGGCTGCCATGCCCTGAAATCGTGATCAAGCGGGGTGGGCTGGGCTAGGCCTGTGAGGGGAGTTGGTCCGGTTGCCGACGAACTTCCCTCGCTCGGCCTAACGGTCACCTTGGCGGGCGGGTCGCTCAGGCACTGACGAGCGTGGTCGAGTCATCGCCGCTGGCGCGTCGATAGAGATTGGGGCTTGACTTCGGGGCCCTTGCGAGGTGCTGGTCGGCCGGAAAAGGCC
>NZ_JBHXLO010000019.1:0-174632 GCF_042721395.1 Lentzea sp. NPDC058450 | reverse complement strand
CCACCGAGAGGTCCATCTCCTCCGGCCGCAACGGCGGTTCGGACTCGGCGGAGTCCAGGCGGGCCAGCAGCAGGAGGTCGTCGAGCAGCACGCTCATGCGCGACGCCTCGGACCGCAGCTTCTCCAGGTGCTTCTCGCGTTCGCCGGGTTCGTTGGCGGCCGCGTACTTGAAGAGGTCCGCGTAGCCGCGCAACGACGTGAGGGGCGTCCTCAGCTCGTGTGAGGCGTCGGCGATGAACCGGCGCAGGCGTTGCTCTGCGGCTGTGCGTGCGGCCAAGGAAGAGTCGATGTGCGCGAGCATCTTGTTGAACGCCTCGCGCAGCTCCTCGACCTCCACGCCACCGCCGCTGCTGTCCACGCGCATCTTCAGGTCGCCCGAGTCGGTCAGGTCGTGCGACGAGATGTCGTGCGCGGTGTCGGCCATGTCCGACAACGGCTGCATGCCCTTGCGGATCAACGCCTGACCGCCCACGACCAACGCCACCAGCGCCGCCAGGAACGCGATCACGCCGACCGTGACGAGCTGCGAGATCGTGCCGTCGCGGTCGTGCATCGGGGCCGCGCTGACGACGATGTACTCGTCCTTGATGACCTGGCACGCGCGCAACCGGAACTTGCCCTCGTCGCGCAGGTACTCGGTCTCGAACTCGTCGGCGACCAGCGCCTTCCTGGCGAGGGCGTCGAAGTCCCCGCGCTCGCCATCGGGCGGCAGCTGGTCGCCCGGTTGCGGCTGGAGGTCGCCGTCCTCGATCTTGTAGACGACGGCGAACCAGTCCGGTGGGATCTTGGTGATCTTGCCGTAGTACTCCAGCTCCTTGACCGAACCCTGCTGGCTGATGATCATCTGGTCGTCCAGGCGGCGGTCGAGGAAGTCCTTCATCGACGTGACCATGACCCAGCCGACGATCGCGAACACCGTCAGCGCCAGCGCGCCGAGGCCCAGGGCGAGGCGGGTGCCGAGCCGCCAGTCGCGGACCGGCTTCACGCGGAACTTCATCGCCGAACTCACTCTGCTGCTCGGCGGAGCACGTACCCCACACCGCGCACGGTGTGGATCAACGGCTCGCGGCCGTCGTCGAGCTTGCGGCGCAGGTGCGAGATCACGAGCTCGACGACGTTCGAACGGCCGCCGAAGTCGTACTCCCACACGTGGTCGAGGATCTGCGCCTTGGTCAGCACGGCCGGTGAGCGCCGCATCAGGTACCGCAGCAGCTCGTACTCGGTCGGCGTGAGCGTCACGAGCTTGCCGCCGCGACGGACCTCGCGGGTGTCCTCGTCCATCACCAGATCGGACACCTTCAGCACCGACCGCTTCCACGACGGACCGGTCGAGCGGCGCAGCACGGCCCTCAACCGGGCCATCAGCTCCTCGACCGAAAAAGGTTTCACGAGGTAGTCGTCGCCGCCCCGGGTGAGTCCCGCCACCCTGTCCGCGGTGCCGTCGCGGGCCGTCAGGAAGACCACCGGGACCATCGCGCCGGCCGCTCGCATTCGATCGAGAACGGTGAATCCGTCCAGGTCAGGCAGCATGAGGTCGAGCACGACGATGTCCGGCTGGAACTCGGCTGCCTCTCTCAACGCGTCCTCGCCGTTGAGCGCCGTCGCGGCCTGCCAGCCCTCGTACCGGGCGACCGTCGCGACCAGGTCAGCGATGTGCGGCTCGTCATCTACGACGAGCAATCGAACCGAGTTCCCCTTGTCCACGTGCTCATGGTGCGTCACCCCGTGGCCCTCGCGCTCGATCGACAGGAACTCGACAGCGCGTGCAAAGGGGAGCCACAGCTCGACAGCTGAGGATCGACACCGACCGACAGAGACCGCCCGACCGAGGAGCCCGCCGTGACGACCACCCTGCAGCACACCGCGAGACAGGCTCCGGCCGGTCGCGCGACGCCGCACAAGGTGCTGGCCAAAGCCGGCCTGTACGTGTTCCTCCTCGCCAACGCGGCCTTCGTGACGTACCTGTTCAACGCGGCCGGTGTGGGGTCCAACAAGCTGATCAACTTCGGCCGGCTCGCCGGGCTCTACGGGGCGCTCGCCATGGCGTTCCAGCTGCTCCTGGTGGCGCGGCTGCCGTGGCTCGACCGCCGCCTCGGCATGGACAAGCTCACCGGCTGGCACCGCTGGGTGGGCTTCTCGATCTTCTGGCTGCTGATCGGCCACCTGGTCTTCATCGCGTTCGGCAACGCCGGTGACGAGGGCCCGATCGCCGAGGTCGTCCGGCAGGCGACCGAGCTCGAAGGCATCCTCCGCGCCCTGGTGGCGTGGGCGATCATCATGATCGTCGGCATCGTCTCGGCCCGGTTCGCGCGCCGCAAGCTCGCCTACGAGACCTGGCACTTCATCCACCTCTACACCTACGTGGCGATCTTCCTGGCGTTCTCGCACCAGGTCGCGGTGGGCAGCACGTTCCGCAAGTCGGCGCTCGCGACCGGCTACTGGTGGGGCCTGTGGGCGTTCGCGCTCGGGTCCGTCCTCGCCGGACGGGTGATCCTGCCGCTCTACCGCAACTGGAAGCACCAGTTCCGGGTCGCGGCCGTCGTGCCGGAGGCGCCGAACGTCGTGTCGGTCTACATCGAGGGCAAGGACCTGGACCAGCTCAACGCTCGCGCCGGCCAGTTCTTCCTCTGGCGCTTCGTGACCAAGGACCGCTGGTGGCAGGCCAACCCGTTCTCGCTGTCCGCGGCGCCGAACGGCAAGTACCTGCGCCTCACCGCGAAGGCCCTGGGCACCGGCAGCGCCGACGTCCGCAACGTCAAGGTCGGCACCCGCGTGTTCGCCGAGGGCCCGTACGGCGCCTTCACGACCATGCACCAGACCAGGCCCAACGCGCTGCTCGTCGCGGGTGGCGTCGGCGTCACGCCGGTGCGCGCGCTGCTGGAGGAGATCCGCGGCCACGTCGTGGTGCTCTACCGGGTCAGCGACCCGCGCGAGGCCGTGCTGCTGCGCGAGCTCGAAGGCCTCGCCAGGGCCAAGGGCGCGGTGCTGCGCCTGGTCACCGGGTCGTCCAAGACCATCACCGCCAACGGCCCGTTGCTCGGCCCGGAGAACATCATCGCGCTGGTCCCGGACGTGCAGGACCGCGACGTGTTCATCTGCGGCCCCGGCGGCATGACCGGTGCGGTGATCAAGAGCCTGGACGAGCTGGGCGTGCCCGCCAACCAGATCCACGCCGAGCGCTTCGCGCTGGCCAACTGAAGGGGTTCGACGACGTGAAGTGGGCAATTCCCGTAGCGGTGCTCAGCGTGGCCGGTCTCGTTCCGGTCTGGCTCTACTCGCCCGGCGCGGCGCACGAGGGTGAGATCAACGAGGTCGCGGCCCCGCCCGCGCAGGAACAGCAGACCGTTCCGCCGGCGACCACCACCGCGCCGCAGACCACCGGGTCCGCACCGAAGACGACCGGCTCCGCGCCCAAGACGACCGGCAGCACCCCGCAAACCCAGCAACAGCAGCAGAACCGCACCGTGGCCGGCCCCGCGGTCAACACGTCCGAGGGCACCGTCCAGGTGCAGGTGACGTTGCAGGGCACCAAGATCGTGGACGTGAAGGCGTTGCGGGCTCCCAACTCCGACCCGACCAGGATGGCGCTGCCCCTGCTCAAGCAGTCGGCGCTGAAGGCCCAGAGCGCGGACATCGACACGGTCTCCGGCGCGACCGCGACCTCCGAGGGCTACAGGCAGTCGTTGCAGGCCGCCCTCGACGGGGCGAAGTAAGCGTGTCCGTGCGGCGCGTCGAGCACATCATGGGCCTGCCGATCTCGGTGGACCTGCGTGACGGGGACGCCGCACTGGCCGAGGAGGCGTTCGCCTGGCTGCGCGCGGCGGACGCCCAGTTCTCGCCGTTCAAGCCGGACAGCGAGGTGTCCCGGCTGGACCGGGGTGAGCTCACCAGGGATGAGCTCACCCCGGACCTGGTCGAGGTCCTCTCGCTGTGCGACTGGTACGAGCAGTCCACCGGCGGCGCCTTCACCGCACGGGTCCCCGGCCGCGGCCTCGACCCGTGTGCCGTCGTGAAGGGCTGGGCCGTGCAACGGGCCGCGGACATGCTCCGCGACGGCGGTGCCACGTCGTTCTGCGTGAACGCCGGCGGCGACGTGGTGGTGTCCGGCGAGCCGGAACCCGGAAAGCCTTGGCGCGTGGGCGTTCGGCATCCCGACCTCGCCGACCAGCTGTCGGTCGTGCTCGGCGTCCGCAACGGAGCTGTTGCCACGTCAGCGTTGTACGAACGCGGGCAGCACATCCTCGACGGCCGCACCGGCGAGCCGGTCACGGGGATTCTTTCGGTCACAGTTTTCTCCGACGACCTCGCGATCGCGGATACCACTGCCACAGCAGCGTTTGCGCTGGGCAGGGACGGCATCGAGTGGGCGGCGGAGCAGGAGGGCTGCGAGGTCTTCATCGTCGACGAAGATCGTCAGGTGTACTCGAGCCCTGGACTTCCCGTACACATCTGTTAACATGCCCGCCCAACGGAGCTTTGACTCCGGGGCACGTTTCTCGTTGATCAAGAGCTGGATCGGAACTCGCGCTCGGGGCAAGACCCGGCCTGCTGTTGACCAACTACTCGTGCGGAACAGCCCGTCGTTGAGCGAATTCGGGAGCGCTCTCCGCCGGGCTGTTCCTGTTTCCGGTGATGGGCGGGACTTCCACGTCGACGGCGGGCACCAGCCGCGGCCCGTCCGGCCCGTAGACCGCGCGCGGTTCGGGGAACACGAACAGCAGCACCAGGAACAGGATCGCGGCCACCCCGATCGACAACGGCAGGCTGACGTCCACGCCGCCGGCGACGTCCCCGAGCGGCCCGACGAACTGCCCGGGGATGTTGGTGAACAGCACGCCCACGAGCGCCGCGACCCACCACGCCGTCATGCCCCGCCAGTTCCAGCCGTGCCGGAACCAGTAGCGGCCACCGCGCTGCCGCCGGTTGAAGACCTGCAACGCCTCCGGGTCGTACCAGCCGCGCCGGGTGAACAGCCCGAGCATCATCACGACCATCCACGGCACGGTGCACGTGATGATCAGCGTCGCGAACGTCGAAATGCTGCGCACCAGGTCGAACCCGAAGCGCCCGATGAAGATGAACACGATCGCGAGCGTGCCCACCAGCACCGTGGCCTGCACCCGCGACAGCCGGGGGAAGACCGAGGAGAAGTCCAGGCCGGTGCCGTAGAGCGCGGTCGTGCCGGTGGACATGCCGCCGATCAGCGCGAGCAGGCACACCGGCAGGAAGAACCACTGCGGCGCGATCGCGAGAAGCCCGCCGACGAAGTCCTGGGTCGCCGGGTCCAGGTAGGACGGTGCCTTCGTGGCGATGATGCTGGCCGTCGCGAGCCCGAAGAGGAACGGCACGAGTGTCGCGACCTGTGACAGGAACGCGGCCGCCACGACCCGGCGGTGCGGGGTGTCAGCCGGGATGTACCGCGACCAGTCCCCGAGGAAGGCGCCGAACGACACCGGGTTCGACAGCACGATCAACGCCGACCCGATGAACGCCGGCCAGAACATGTCGTCGCTCGGCAACATCCCCGCGTACGACGGGTCGAAGTCGCCCGCGAACGCGATCGCGCCCAGCACGAACAGCAGCGTCGCCGAGACGACCGCGATCTTGTTGACGAACAGCATGAAGCGGAACCCGTACGTGCACACGACCAGCACGAGCCCGGCGAAGATCGCGTACGCCGCCGCGTAGGCGAGTCCGCTCCGAGGCAGACCGAACAGCCGGTTCGCGCCGCCGACCAGCGCGTCTCCGGAACTCCAGACAGCGAGCGAGAAGAACGCCACCGCCGTGAGCAACGACAGGAACGAACCGACCACCCGGCCGTGCACACCGAGGTGCGCCGACGACGACACGGCGTTGTTGGTGCCGTTGACCGGACCGAAGATCGCCATCGGGCAGAGGATCAACGCGCCGGCAAGCACGCCCAGCAGCGTCGCGGCGAGCCCCTGCCAGAACGAGAGTCCGAAGAGGATCGGGAACGCGCCGAGCACACATGTCGAGAACGTGTTGGCGCCGCCGAACGCGAGCCGGAACAGGTCGAGCGGCTTCGCGGTCCGCTCGGCGTCCGGGATCCGCTCGATGCCGTTCGTCTCTACCTGGGTCAGCGAAGGTGGCTCGGCCATGAGGGGCTCCTGACGCGGCGGGGTGGTGCGCCGACGCTACAAAGCCGAGCTGACCTGCGAACACTGGATGTTTCGTCCAATCTCGCAGCCGAGATTGGACGAAACGTCCTCACGCGTAGCGGTCCTCGTTGAAGTCCAGGTTCACCGCGGACATGCCGAGGTCGCGGCCCATCGCGTCCAGCACGTCCACCATCTCCAGCCCCATCAGCCAGTCCCGGGGCAGCGCGTCCGTGCCGTGCAGCGCGCCGAGCACGTTCCCGGTCAACGCCGCAGTGGCGTCGCTGCCGCCGGAGTGGTTGGCCGAGGCCCGCATCGCGTCCACGAACTGCGACGGCTTCGGGTGCGTCAGCACGGTGTAGACCGCGATGGCCAGCGCCTCCGGCCCGGTCCACCCGCTGCCCAACCGGTCGACGCGCACCGGTGCCGACCCGTCGTGCTCCTCCGCGAGCACCACGGCCCTGGTCAGCACCGTCGCCGTGTACGTGTCATCGCGCAGAACCCGGCCGATGACCTGGTCGATCGCCTCACGCAACGGCCGCGCCTTCACGGCCAGCAGGTGGATCAGCAACGCCAGCGCGCCACCGGACACCCAGCCACCCGTGCCGCCGTGCGTCAGCGCGGCGAACCGGCACCCGAGGTCGTAGGCGATCGCCGCCGAAGGCGCGAAGCCGGCCGGGGCGGTGCGGGTGACGCCGTTGCAGCCGGATGACTCGTTGTGCGGGTTCTCCGGAGTGGACGGTGTCTCGGCGGCCAGAGCACGCAGGCACGTGAGGCCCGGCGACCGGCTCTCGTACAGGCGCTCGTCGGCGAGCAGGCCGACGGAGCCGTGTTCGGGGGCCGGTTGCTGCTGGGTGACGAGCCACCGGCGGTAGCTGTGCCAGACCATCTGGGACGGTTCCCACTCGCCGGTCCGCTTGCCGCGCACCCAGGCGCGCAGATAGCCGTCGGCGGTGAAGAGGGTCAGCTGGGTGTCGTCGGTGAACAGCGCGGGCTTGGGCGGGCCCAGCACGCCCTCGGGGCCGTGTTCTCGCTGGATGTCGGCCCAGCCGAGGTACTGCACGGGCGCTCCCAGCGCATCACCGAGAGCGCCGCCGAGGAGGCACCCGGCGCCGCGGTCCACCACGGAATTCCTGTCTCGCGGCACGTGTGAACAGTAGCGTCCCGCGAACTCGGGCCGAACTTGTATCTGAGACACGGGCTTGCGCACCTTCTGAAGTGACGAGGTCAGCGCACCTGAGGAGGGGCATGCGGAGCAAAACCGGACTCGAGTTCGGCGTGCTCGGTCCACTCCAGGTGCTCGCGGACGGACGGCTCGTGCAGCTCGGCCGCCGCGGCATGCGAGGACTGCTCGCCATGCTGGTCGTGGAGGCGAACCGACCCGTCTCCATAGATCAGATCGTCGACGCGCTGTGGACGGACACGCCTCCGGCCACGGCGCGGACGATCGTGCACGGCTACGTCTCGCGGCTGCGCAAGGTGCTGGAGGAGTCCGATCCCGCGGGCTCCGCGACGATCCGCACCACGCCGACCGGGTACCAGCTGACCGTCGATCCGTGGCGTCTCGACCTGCACCGCGCCCGGCAGCTCGTGGCGTCTTCCCGCGGCAAGCCCGCCGCCATCAGGGCGGGCCTGTTGCGCGAGGCGTTGGGTCTGTGGCGCGGGCCGGTGCTCGCTGACGTACCGGGTGACCCGATGACCTCCGACCTCGAGGAGCTGCGGCTGTCGGCGCTGGAGGAACGCATCGACGCCGAGCTGGAACTCGGCCGCCACCTGGAGCTCGTGGGTGAGCTGCGCGGTCTCTGCACCGAGTACCCGTACCGGGAGCGCCTGGTCGCGCACAGCATGCGGGCGCTGTACAGGTCGGGCCAGCGCGCCGACGCCCTGGAGGCCTACCAGCGGTTCCACCGCCGGGCAGGGGACGAGCTGGGCATCGACCCCGGTCCGCAGCTGCGGGCGTTGCAGGAGCAGGTGCTGCGCGACGACCCGTCGTTGAGCGTGATCGGACCGGTCGAGTCGCGGCCCGTCGCGCCACGGGCCGGGATCGTGGCGCCCGCGTTGCTGCCGGCGTCCGCGTCGAGGCTGTTCGGCCGTGACGACGACCTGATGTGGCTCGACAACGTCGTGACGGCCAGGAACCTGCTGGCGACGACGGTGACGGTGCTGACCGGCCCGCCCGGTGTCGGCAAGAGCGCCCTCGCGATCACGTGGGGGCACGAGAACTCCGAGATGTTCCCGCACGGCGTGCTGTTCGCGGCGCTCGGCGACCAGGAACCGGGCGAGGTGCTGACCCGGTTCCTGGTCGCGCTGGGCGTGCCGGCGGACGGCGTGCCGGTCGGCGTCGAGGACCGCGTCGGGCTCTACCGCTCGCTGCTCAACCGCCGCCGCGTGCTCGTCGTGCTGGACGACGCGACGGCGTTCGAACAGGTCCAGCCACTGCTGCCGCCGGGCTCCGGTTCGGTGGTGGTCGTGACGTCGCGGTCGCAGCTGGAACGCCTCGTCGTCACCAACAGCGCCCGCGTGCGCAAGCTCGGGCCGCTGGAGGACGAACCGGCCCGCGCGCTGGTCGACGACGTGCTCGGCAGGCCGTTGTCCGAGGAGGACCCGGTCGCGGCCAAGAAGCTCGCCGAACTCTGCGGCGGACTGCCGCTCGCGCTGCGGGTGGCCGCCGCGAAGCTCGTGATCAGTCCCGAGTGGACGGTCGACGAGCTGGTGGGGGAGCTGGCCGACGACGGGCAGCGGTTGCGCGGCCTCGACCTGCCCGAAGCAGGCGTCGGGGTGTCGCGGGCGCTCGACCTGTCGACCCGCGACCTGCCGCACGAGCTCGGCGAGGTCTTCCAGTCCGTCGGCATGGCGCCCGGCCGCTGGATGTCGTCGCACGCCGTCGCCGCGCTGACCCGCACCCAGGTCGAGGCGGCCCGCTCGCGGCTCGGCCAGCTCGTCGGGGTGAACCTGCTGGTCGAACCGTGGCCGGACGGGTTCACGATGCACGAGTTGGTGCGCCTGTACGTGCGCGGCGCCGGACGGCCGGACCTGGACTCGTTGCGGCGCCTGGTGAACTACTACCTCGTCGCCTGCGACCACGTCCGCCGCTACCTCCGGCCGGCGCGGGACGGACTGGACTTCGTGTTGCGGGACAACGGTTCCACCGCGCTGCCCGCGTTCGAGGACCCGGTCGACTGGTTCGACCAGGAGTGGCCCAACATCGTCGCGGTCGTGCACGCGTCCGCCGAACGGGGCCTGCACGACCAGGTGTGGCAGCTCGTACGGCTGTTGCACCACTACGCGACGGTGCGCGCGCTCACGGGGGAGTGGGTGGCGCTGGTCGGGTTCGGTCTGGCCGCGGCCGAGGTGACGGGGAGCCGCCTCGGCCAGGTCCTCATGCTGGACACGACCTACACGACGAACGCCCGGCTCGGCAGGCCCGTCCTGCTGCCGGACGCGCGTCGTGCGCACCGGATCGCGGCCGAGCTCGGCGAACGCCAGTTGCTGGTGCTGACCCTCGCCCAGCTCGCCGACGTGCTGTTCCGGCTCCAGCTGCACGACGAGGCGCTGCTGCACTTCTGGGAGTCCGTGCAGCTCGCGCAGCAGTCCGGTGACGTCGTCGGCGAGGCGCACGGGCTCAACAACGTGGCCCAGGTGGAGCAGGCCCGCGGGCACGTCGAGGTGGCGTTGCGGCACCAGGCCCACGCGGTCGAGGTGTACCGGCGCTCCGGCGACACCGTGGCGTTGATCCGCGGCCTCGCCAACCTGGCCGAGCTCAACCTCGAGGCAGGGGCGCTCGACCAGGCCGAGACCCTGGCCCGCCAGGTCGTGGACCAGGCCGCCGTCGCCGGGGTGACGTACCTGGAGGGCTTCGGGCGGCACGTGCTCGGCGGGGTGCTGCTCCGGCGGGCGGAATGGGTTGCTGCACAAGCGGAATTGACGGAGGCACTGCGCCTGTACGCGCAGGTCAACTCGGCGCGCGCGGTCGAGGTGAGGGCCGCTTTGGACACTCTCTCGTCCGAGGTTTAGTCAGCGTTTAGTCGTCTGGTCCCAAAGCATGGGATGTTGGACGAGCAGGTTGCCGAGTGGGGGATTACCGAGGGGGTAAGGCGGCCTGCTTCTGGAGGGCCCGACCGGCATTCGGGGGAGAGTGCCGGTCGGGCCTTCCGCCTTCACTGGCTCTGCTGGAAGTTCTCCCCGGTGCAGCGCGCGACCGGAAGCAGTTCCGGACGCTTCGGCGCCAGGCCGTCGCCCATCGACTCGCCCCGCAGCGTGCGGCCGATCCACGGCACCACGTGCTCGCGCGCCCACTTCAGGTCGGCCTTGCGCTGGGTGACCCAGTCGGCCTGTTCGAGCGCGGGCCACGGCTCGTTCCACGAGTGGTCGTCGATCAGCCCGAGCACCTCGGCGGCCTTCAAAGCGACCCGCTGGTGCCCTTCCGGCGAGAGGTGCAGCCGGTCCGCGCTCCACGCGCGACGGTCGTGCAGCGGGTGCATGGCCCACAGGTCGACCATCCGGCAGTGGTAGCGCTCGGCGATCGACCACAGGTGCGTGTTGTAGATGGCGACCTTGCCGCGGATGCTGCGCAGCAGGGGCGTGGACCGGGTGTCGAAGCCGGTGAAGATCACGACGTCGGCGCCGGTGGCGCGGAGGTCGGCCACGGCCACCTCGTAGACCTCGGCCAGCGCGTCCGGGTCGCTGTTGGGCAGCATGATGTCGTTGCCACCACCGCAGAACGTCACGAGGTCCGGCTTGAGCGAGATCGCGAGCGACACCTGGTCGTCGATGATCTCCTGCAGCATCTTGCCTCTGACGGCGAGGTTGGCGTACCGGAACTCCGGCGCCCGCTGGGCGATCATGCCGGCCAGCCGGTCGGCCCAGCCGACGTAGGTGTCTCCCGGGCCCGGGTCGTCCATTCCCTCGGTGAAGCTGTCCCCCAGGGACACGAGACTGTTCCATCGCAGCAGCACAACATCCCCCTATCTCCGTGCGACGTGCCTGTCCGACCACCGCCCGCGGGCTCCCGTCCGAAGGCGACTAGTTAGCATGCACAACGAACCCGTGGTTACGCCACCGTCGGTTACGGCATCGTAGGTTTTGTTGCACTGGGTGACGATTCTTTTACCACTCGATCGAGGGAAACTAGAGGCTGTTCCGGGGGATTCGTCCTTCTGTGTCGCTAGTTTTTACCTGTGCGTTCTGATTTGCCGCTTCCGTTCCTTTCCTTCGGTGTCGCGCTTCTCACAGCCGCCGCGCTGGCCGCTGTCGCACTGAGTGGACCACCCGGAGGAACGGTCACTCCGCCACCGCATTCCAATCCGGTGGTGACCCCGCGCACCGGCGCGCCCGTTCCGTCGCCAATGGAAAACCCCGCAGCGACCTCGGCGCGTGAGGTCGCTGCGGGGTCGTAAGGCCTTTCCGGGCAGACGCCGCCGCCGGTCTTGTCCACCCGGAAAGGGGTTCGGGACCGTCTCAGGGGGCGCCGCCGCCGATCTACCCCCTGAGACGGGTTCCGCGAGCGGGCTAGCCGCTCGCCGCCACGTCCAGCTCAGGCGCCGGAACGTGGTCGTTGTAGGCCGAGCGCAGCCTCAGCTCCGCGCTCGGCGAGGCCCCGATGTGGTCGAGGCCGAGGAGTGCCGCACCCACCACGGGCGGGACGTCGACCAGGCGGACCTGGGCGAGCGGTGCGGCTTCCAGGATCTGCTGACGGACGGGACCCACGACCGTCTCGCCGGTGTGCGTGAGCACGCCACCGCCGAGCACGACGTCGACGGGCTCGTTCATCAGGTCGAGCTTGCGCATCGACACCGTCGACAGCAGGACGATCTCCTCGATGAGGCGGTCGATCTGCGCCAGCGCGACCTCGTCACCCTGCTCCGCGACCTGGAAGACCAACGGGCACAAGGCGTGCGGGTCGAGCTCGAGCTCCTCGAAGTGGATCTTCTCCACGACGTTGAAGATCGACTTCTCGCCGTAGTGCGCGAGCAGCGCGTCGAGCAGCAGCGTGGGCTTGCCGCGGCCGTCCTCGGCCCGCACGGCGTGCCACAGCGCGTCGTTGCCGAGCTGGCCACCGCCACCCCAGTCACCCGAGATCGCGCCCAGGGCGGGGAAGCGGTGGGTACGTCCGTCGCGTGCGACACCCACGGCGTTGATCCCTGCACCGCAGACGACCGCCACACCCCCAGCGGCGGCGGTCCCTGCCCGCAGGAGCGCGAACGTGTCGTTGCCGACGAACGTGGTCTTCGACCAACCTCGCTCGGTGATCGCCCGCGTCAGGTCCTCCTCCTCGCGGGGCAGGTCGGCCCCGGCGAGGTAGGCGGACGTGTGCGAGGCGATCGGCTCGTCGGGGGACAGTCCCGCCTGAGCTGCGGCCTCACGTGCCAGTCCCTCGAACACGTCGAGTCCGCGCTTCATGCCCACGGTCTGCGGCGGGGCGCCGGGCCCGCGCACCTGCGCGAGCACCTTGCCGTCCGCGTCGACCAAGAGCACCGCGGTCTTGCTGTTCCCGCCGTCGATGGCGAGCACCCGGTCGGTCATCGTTGTCAGTTTCCCTTCACCCACGGCAGCAGATCGCGGTTCTGCGCGATCAGCTCGTCGGCCAGCTGGTCCGCGATGGCGTGCTGGCCGATCAGCGGGTGAGCGAGCAGCGCGTTGGCCACCCGGTCCCGTCCGCCGTGCTTAGCTGCTTCCAGAGCCAGGTACTCGTACGCGGTGACGTGCGAGATCAGGCCGGAGATGGACGGTTCCACGGGACGCACCGGCAGCGCCTTGCCGCCGTTGGCGTCCACAGTGGACGAGACTTCGATCACGGCGTCGTCGGGCAGGAAGGGCAGCGAGCCGTTGTTCTGCACGTTGACCACGTGCTTCTCCGCGCCCTCGCCCCCGGTCAGCGCGTGCACGAGCTGCACGGCCGCCTCGGAGTAGTACGCGCCGCCGCGCTGCGACAGCTGCTCCGGCTTCGTCACGACCGACGGGTCGCCGTAGATGTCGAGCAGTTCCTTCTCAACGGCAGCAACGACTTCCGCCCGCGGCGGAGTCTCCAGCTGCTTCTTCACGACGGCGTCGTGGTTGTAGAAGTAGTTCAGGTAGTACGACGGCACCATGTTCAGGCGCCGCATCAGCCCGCCGTCGATGCCGATGTGCTCCGCCAGGCCCTCGACGTGCTTCTCGAGCAGCTCGGGCAGCCGGTCGACCCCGTCGACGTACACGCCGCGTTCCCACGTGAGGTGGTTCAGGCCGACGTGCTCCAGCTCCACCGACGACGGATCGACGCCGAGCAGTGCGGAAGTCCAACGTTGGAACGTGATCGCCACGTTGCACAGGCCGATGGCCTTGTGGCCCTCCTGCAGCAGCGCACGGGTCACGATGCCGACGGGGTTCGTGAAGTTCACGATCCACGTGTCGGGCCCGGCCAGCCGGCGCACCTTGTCCGCGATGTCCAGGACCACCGGCACGGTCCGCAGGGCCTTGGCGAGGCCTCCCGCGCCGGTGGTCTCCTGGCCGACGCACCCGCAGGTGAGCGGGAACGTCTCGTCCGAGGCACGCGCCTTCTGCCCGCCCACCCGCAGTTGGAGGAGGACAGCCGACGCACCCTCGATGCCTTCTTCGAGCGACGAGGTGGTGCGCACCTTCGCCGGGTGACCCGCGTGCTCCAGCAGGCGCTGGCTGAACGGGCCGACGATGCCGAGGCGGTGCTGGTCCGGGTCGACGAGGACGATCTCGTCCACCGCCAGGCTGGTGCGCCGGCCGGCGATGCCGTCGATCAGCTCCGGTGTGTAGGTGGACCCGCCACCGACGACCGTGAGTTTCATCCTTTTACTCCCGTGAACGTGATGCCCTTGACGAACGACTTCTGGGCGAAGACGAAGAGGACGACGGCCGGGATCATCGTCAGGAACGTGACGGCCATCGAGGAGTTCCACTGCACGATGTGCATGCCCTTGAACGTCGCCAGCGCCAGCGACAACGTCCACTGGTCCTTGACCTCGCCCGTGTACAGCAGCGGCCCGAAGTAGTCGTTCCAGGTGAAGAGGAAGCAGAACAGCGCGGTCGCCGCGATGCCCGGCTTCGCCATCGGCACGATGATCCGCACCAGGGCCTGGAACTCCGAGCAGCCGTCCACCCGCGCCGCGTCCACGTAGGACTGCGGGATGGTCAGCATGAACTGGCGCAGCAGGAAGATGCTGAACGCGTCGAACAGGAAGTACGGCGCGATCAACGGCACCAGCGTGCCGGTGAGGCCGAGCGACGACCACGTGTCGTACAGCGGCACGGCGACGACCTGCGGGGGCAGCATCATGGCGCCGATGACGAGGATGAACGCGATGTTCCGGCCACGCCACTTCAGCTTCGCGAGCGCGTAGGCCGCCGGGATCGACGAGACCAGCATGCCCAGAGTCGCCAGCAGCGAGTAGGTGAGGCTGTTGATCAGGTACTGGAAGAGCGGCGCCTTGTCGAAGACCTCGACGAAGTTCTCCCAGTGCCACTCGCGCGGCCACAGGTCCGAGGTGAACGCCTGGTCGTCCGACATCACCGCGGTGAGGAAGACGAAGACGACGGGTGTGGCGAACATCAGGCCGAGGGCGAGGCCGAGAGCGTGCGTAGCGACCCAGTTCAGGAGGGCCCCGACGTTCATCTTGCGGCGTGGCTCTTCCGGCTCCGCTGGGACGTCGACCGGTGGTTTGGTCAGCGTGGCGGTCATGCTCCCGGACCCCCTTCCTCAGCGGTGGAGTTCTTGCGCATCCGCTGCACCAGTACGATGGTCACGGCGAACGAGATGATGAACAGGACCGTGGCCATGGCGGCCGCGTAGCCCATGTCGAAGTAGCGGAAGCCTTGCGTGTACAGGTAAACCGGGAACGTCAGCGTGGAGTTGTCCGGGAAACCGAGATATTTGGTCGATCCCGTGGCGTCCGCCGCTCCCGATGCCGCCGACCCCGCGACGACGGCCTGGGTGAAGAGCTGCAACGCGAGGATCACCGAGTTCACGATGCCGAAGAGCAGCACCGGGGAGATCGTCGGCAGCGTGACGTGCCACCAGCGCCGGATCGGGCCGGCGCCGTCGAGCTCCGCTGCCTCGTACTGCTCCTGCGGCACGTCCAGGATCGCGGCGAGGATGATGATCATCAGGTCGCCGGAGATCCACAGCATGATCGCCGTGATGCCGGGCCGGGACCACGCGGGGTCGGCGAACCACAGCGGCGAGTCGATGCCGAACCAGCCGAGGATGCTGTCCAGCGGGCCGCCGTTGGGGCGCATCACCATGAAGAACACGAGGGTCGCGGCCACCGGCGGTGCCAGGGACGGCAGGTAGCAGAGCGTCCGGATCAGGCCGACGCCCGACTTCAGACGAGCGATGACCGATGCCACGCCCAGCGCGAACACCGTCCGCGCGATCGTGAGCACCACGACGAACCAGAGCGTGTTCGAGATCGCCTTGATCAGCAGGGGATCCTTGAACATGAACTCGTAGTTCGCGAGGCCGTTGAACTCCGGCGCGTTGATCAGGTCGTACTTCGTGAAGCTGAAGATGACCGTGGCGATCAACGGGTACACGAAGAAGATGGCGAAGCCGATGATGGCCGGGGCCATGAACCCGAGCACGGCGAGACGGTGGCGGGCACGAGCCCGCCCCCTGCCGGGGGCGGGTCGGGCGCCGAGCGTGGCGGTCATCTGGCGAGTCCCTACTTGCCGCTCTTGGCGATCAGGTCGTCGATGTTCTTGTCGACTTCCTTGAGACCGGCGGCCAGGTCCGGGACCTTGCCGGCCTGGTAGGAGATCGAGAAGTCCGTGACGGCCTTGATGTGCGCGTCACCGATCGGGGTGACCGGGTTGCCCTTGAGCTTGTCGCTCTTGGCCAGGTCGATGAACGTCTTGAACTGCTCGTCCACCTCGAGCTTGGAGCTCTCCATGGCGGCCTTGGTGCTCGGGACGTTCTTGATGGCGTTCGACAGGCCCACGATGGTGTCGGTGTCGAACGTCAGGTGCTTGATCAGCTCCCACGCGGCGCCGGGGTTCTTGGCGCCCTTGGGAATGCCCATGATCGTGCCCGTGGTGAACGCGGTGCCGTAGTCGACGCCCTTGGCCGTCGGGAACGGGGCGGTGCCGAACTTGATCTGCGGCGCCTGGGCCTTGAGGAACGCGGTGCGGTACTCACCGTCGATCATGATCGCGATCTTGCCCTGGTGGAACGCATGGTCGGCCGAGTACTCCTGGCCGAGGCCGGCGCGGAACCGCTCCAGCGCGTCGTAGCCGTAGAAGTCGACGAGCTTCTTCTGGAAGGTCATCATCTCGGTGAAGCCGGCCGAGCCCGCGAGGTTGGACTTGCCGTCCTTCTCCCACTCGCCGCCGAACGTCGGCGCGAGGATGGTCGGGCGGTTGGCGTAGAAGCCCATCGTGGGCAGGTAGCCCGCGACCTCGATGTCACCGTTCGGCGCCTTCTTGGTCGCCTTCACGGCCGCGTCGTACAGCTCGTCGAGCGTCTTCGGCGGAGCCGTGATGCCGGCCTCGGCGAGCTTGTCCTTGTTGTAGTACATGGCGTACACGTCGGTGAGCATGGGCATCGCGCAGCGGTTGCCCTTGTACTCGGTGTACTGCTGAACCGCCGGGGTGAGCTGGTTCAGGTCGACCTTGTCGCGGTCGATGTAGGACTTCAGCGGCTGGAACGCCCCGGAGGAGCAGAACTGGCCGATGTTGTCCGTGGTGAACGACAGCGCGACGTCCGGCGTGTTGCCCGACCGGATACCCGCGGTGATCTTGTCGTCGTCCTGCGAGCCCTCGTGCTTGATCTCGATGTTCGGGAACTTCTGGTTGAACGTCTTGAGGGCCTTCGTGACTTCTTCGTACTCGCGGTCGGAGTAGTTGCTCCAGACCGTGAGGGTGAGCTTGTCGTCCTTGCCAGGAGCAGCTGCGGCGTCAGAACTGGCGCCACCACCCTTGCCCGCCGCACATGCGGTGAGGGTCAGCGCTGCGGCGACACAGAGCAAGGCAGCACGGGTGTGCTTGCGCATGTGCACTCCTTCTCGATCAACGTGGGGACCCGGCGACCACAGGGCCGCGGAATGGAGCCGTGGTGGCTGCCGGGAGGCCGAACACCTGTTCACGTGCCGCGGCCAGGGCCGAGTGCAGTGCGCCGCTGCGCACCGGTTTCCCGGTCACCAGAGCCAGCTGAATGGGTGTTCTCGGCACCACCAGTTGCCGCAGTTCCGCGGCAACGAGGTCGTTCAGCGTGGTTCCGCCTGCCTGCGCGATGTCGCCGGACAGGAGGATGAGTTCCGGGTCGAGCACCGCGACGACGCTAGCCACGCCCGTGGCTATGCGCTTGGCGAGATCGGCCATGAACTCACGGCCCGCCGGACCTGCGGCCAACGCCTTGCGCACGGCCCCGTGGCCGTTGCGCGCGGCGAGCCCGTGGGCCCGTGCGAGCTTGCAGATCGAGGTGTTGCTGAGCAGTTCACCGAACGTGCCGCCGGAGCGGTCCGTGTCGGTGTCGGCCGCCGCGCGGTCCGGGATCATGAGCCCGTCGATCTCGCCCGCGCCACCGGAGGCACCGCGCAGCAGCGCTCCGTTGACGACGACGGCGGCACCGACGAGGTCCGCGGGCCAGATGACGACGAAGTCGCGCACCTTCGTGGCCCTGCCGGCGACCATTTCTTCCAGCGCGACCAGGTTGACGTCGTTCTCGACGCTCACCGAGGTCGCGAGCTGCTCCCGCAACTGGCCGGGCATGTCGAAATTGCTCCAGCCGGGCAGATGTGGTGCGTAGGCGAGTTCGCCGTTCGCGGGGTTCACCGCTCCCGGACAGCCCACCACGACGTGCAGCAGCTGGTCGGCGCTCAGGCCCGCTTGACCGCAAGCCTTGCCGACCGCGCTCACGAACGCCTCCAGCACGCCGTGCTTCGCGGGCATCGGCGCCTTGTGCTCGGTGAGCACGGCACCGGAGATGTCCGCGATGGCGATGTCGACCGTCTCGGGGGTGAGATCGACAGCGGCGATGTGCGCAAGCGCCCCGTTGACCGACCACAGTTGTGCCCTCGGCCCGCGTCCGCCGCCACGAAGTCCGTTGCGGACCACCGTGTCGGCGTCTTCGAGACGCGTGAGCAGCTGTGCGGTCGCCGGCTTCGAAAGACCGATCAGGCCTTCCAACTCCGACCTGGTCAGCGGCCCGTTGCGCAGCAAAGCCTCGATGGCTGCGCGGTCGTTGATCTCCCGCAGCAGTCGTGGGCTTCCGGCACGCATTAGGTCCGCTCCTGTCTGTTAACTTTCCAGACGATTTCGGGCAACGGTAGTGACGCCGTTCACCCCGGTCAATCCCCGATACGGGTCCGTTACCTGACTTAGGCTCACCTAAGGCACCCTGGAACCATGACGGACGTGCGCCAGGAGTCGCTCGCATCACTGCTAGGAGGCCGAGGCGGCGCCCTCGACGCCTCCCTGCCGCCCCTGGCGTTCGTGGCGGGGTGGCTGATCTGGGGTCACTCGATCGGCGCAGGTGCGATCGCGGCCGTCCTGTGCGGCGTCGTGATCGCGGTGGTGCGGTTCGTGCGCGGCGGCAAACCCCGCGCCGTCGTCTTCTCGGTCTTGGCCGTAGTGGCCGCGTCGCTGGTCGCCCTGTACACGGGCCGCGCCGAGGACTTCTTCCTGATCCAACTGCTGTCCAACGTGGCGTCCGCGCTGGCCTGGGCGGGCTCGATCGCCATCCGCTGGCCGTTGCTCGGCGTGGTGGTGGGCACGCTGCTGGGGCAGAAGACGCGGTGGCGGCGGGACCCCGACCTGCTGCGCGCGTACTCCGTGGCGTCCTGGCCGTGGGTCGGGCAGTACGTGCTGCGGGTGGCCGTGTTCACGCCGTTGTGGCTGGACGCGCAGGTCTACTGGCTCACGGCGGTGAGGCTTGCGCTGTCCTGGCCGTTGCAGATCGTCTGCATCCTGGTGTCGGGGTGGATGCTGCGGCGGGCGCTGCCCGCGGACCACCCCGGGTTCCGGCATCCGCGGGTACCGGAGTCTGCCTCTTAGAACAGCGGGTGCTGTGGATGGCCCACTAGAGTTGCGCCAGGAACTTTGTGCAGCTAGGCGACCGGAGTGGACATGTACGTCTCGCAGGTGAAGCTGCGGAACATCAAGGGGTTCCACGGCGCCCGCGAGGCAGACCTGACCCTTACCCGGCCGGATGGTTCGCACGCCGGTTGGACTGTCATCGCAGGGCGCAATGGTTCGGGAAAATCCACCTTGCTGCAGGCAGTCGCCAGCACGCTCTGTGGCCCCCGTGTTGCGTTCGCTTTCATGCAGGATTTCAGGAACTTTGTGAGTCACAAGGCGCATGAGGCCACGACGGACCTGTTGATCAGCCAAGACACTGAGCTCGACTTTTTCGAGAACGGCACGCTACGCACCGAGACGCTTCATCGGCTGGTGATTGATTGGGCGCGTAGCTCTTTGCGCATCGGTGCTGATGAGTACCTGCTCGAAGGTCCCTGGAGCCTCGAGTCAAGCGGGTGGCTGTGCGTGGCCTACGGGCCATTTCGCCGGCTGACGGGAGACACTCGCAAACTGCGTGGCCGGGCAGCCCGGATCTCCACCCTGTTCAACGAGGATGCTTCTCTGGCAGAGGGCGTCAGCTGGCTGATCCAACAGCACCTGAAGGCGCTCGAAGGCGAGTCTGGAGCCAAAGAGCTCAAGGATGCCGCGTTGCGTCTCTTGAGCGATGGTCTGCTTCCCGATGACCACAGGGTTGAGGACGTCACTTCTGACGGCCTTTGGGTCACGTGTGACGGCAACAGGTTTCCGCTGCGCGAGACGAGTGACGGCTACCGGACAGTGACCGCTCTCGTCGTCGACCTGCTCAAGCAGATTCACGACGTCTACGGGAAACTCGATGTGGAGGGAAACGCGGTCACCGCGCCCGGCGTGGTGATCATCGACGAGGTCGACGCCCATCTGCATGTCTCCTGGCAGCAACGCATCGGCGGCTGGCTCAAGGCGCATTTCCCGAACATCCAGTTCATCGTGACGACCCACAGCCCGTACATCTGCCAGGCCGCCGACCCCGGAGGCCTGATCCGGTTGCCCGGGCCAGAGGAACAGTTGCCTCCGCACGTGGTTGACCAGGACCTTTACGAACGGGTCGTGTACGGCAGCGGCGACGACGCCGTGCTCACCGAGCTGTTCGGCCTCGACTCGCCTTACTCCGCGCAGGCCGAGCAACTCCGCGCCCGGCTGGTCGACCTGGAGGTCAAGGTGCTCGCCGGAACGGCGGACGAGCAGGAAGTCCAGCAGTACAAGGAACTTCGGGAGAAGCTGACCAGCTCGCTGACGGCGCGGGTGGACGAGGTCGCCGCCCGGCTGCGCGACGCATGATCCGAATCGCACGGTCCGATCTTCCGCGGCGTACGGCAACCGCCCTGGCCAAAGCGACCGAGAAGATTCGTGCTGCACACCCTGATGAGCGGTACACGAACGCCAAGGCGGCGTGGGAGAACTCCTCAGCCAAGAAGACCGTCAAGGCAAAACTCGAGGAGATGGCCTACGGCTCTGAACGATGCATGTACTGCGGGGAGAGCCGGGGCACGAGTGTCGATCACTTCGAGCCCGTCGAGCGGAACCCGCTGCGCACCTTCGACTGGCTCAACCACCTCCTCGCCTGCACGACGTGCAACTGTCATGAGAAAGGGAAGCAGTTCCCGGTCGACGACGCCGGCAACCCGTTGCTGATCGACCCGACGGCGGAAGATCCGTTCGATCATCTGCTGTTGACGCTGTCTCTGGGGATCTACCGCCACCTGACTCCCAAGGGCGAGGCGACCATCGCCGTGTGCGGGCTGAATCGGCCCGGCCTGACGAGAGGGCGGATGCAGGCGCGCAGCGTGGTCGCGCTCGCGTTGCGTGAATGGGATCGGGCGCGCGAGCGCGACAGCGCGGACGAGATGCTGGGACAGGTTCAGGTCGTGCGGGAACAGCCGATGGCGGACGTGTGCCAGTCCATGTTGCGGCAGGCGTTCAGCCCTGGCGCGGACCTCGTGTTCAGCGACTCGCCGGATCTGCTCGCTCTGCTGCGCCGTGAGGACCTGCGCCAGGCACTCCTCAGTTAGGTCAGCGCTTCTTCCGCTTCTTGCCCGAGCCCGGCATCGTCCCGGTCTTCGGTGGCAGCGGCGGAGCCTCCGGGTACGCCTCGATGGAGTCCTGGTGCTTCATGAAGCCGATGAACTCCTGGATCACGAAGCGGTTCAGCAGGTACAGGAACACGACCGAGGCGACGCCGAGCGTCACGACCCAGATCGAGTCGGCGTGGCCGTCGACCACCTGGAACTGCTTCTGCATCCGCGCTGACCCCGTGAACTGGGACAGCACGGTCCCGCAGAGCATCACGAGCGGCATGAGCAGGAACGCCCCGACCACACCCAGGACGTAGGGGCGGCTGTCGGTCCGGAACTCCCAGTTCGCGGGCCGCAGTTCGTGCCTGCGCAACGGCCGGTACGACCAGAGCGGACGCTCGCCCGTCTCGATTCCCTCGGAACGTGCCCGTACCGCCGCGAGCGCGGTTGCGCCGACCTCCGCCGTCACCGGGATCAGCAACTCGCGCACTGTGCCGACGACGTGCAGCGCGGGACCAGGCCGCACGTCGAACGTGCGCGGCCTGCCGACGTCCCCGCCGGCGTAGACGATCACCTGGCAGGCCATCTCCTGCTCGACCTCGACGAGCTCGATCGACCGCAGCGCCGTCCACGGCACCGCGACGACGTCCCGCGAACGTTTGCGCCGCGATGCGAGGCTGTCGAGCACCAGCCGGTCCTCGCGGACGCACAGCCTCGCCTTCAGGTCACGCACGGGAAAGGGGATCTCGAGCTTCGACGCGATCAGGCGTGGGGTGACAGGGCGCGTCGTCACGAGCCGGACGGCCTCGCTCAGGGCCCAGCACAGGACGGCCAGGCCCAGCCACAGGCCGAGCGCCACCGGCTCGCCCCGGTCGCCCGCGAGCTGCACGCATTCGAGGAACGCCGCGAACAGGCCGGTGGCCGACGCCCAGCGAGACCAGATCGGCCACATCGTCATGCGCCGCCAGTGCCACCACAGACCCACGAGGACGACCGCCCACAACGCCGTGCCGATGACCGCAACGTCGGCGATCCCGAGCGGCGCGACCGACTTCCTCGCGGCGAGCGCGTTCTCCCACGCGGACAGCCTGGCGGCGGCGACCACGGGCACCGCCGTCGCGAGGAAGATCAGGAGCAGACCGGCGGCTCTGCGGGCGAGCACCTCGATCACAGATCGCCCTCCATGCGCGGGAACGACCTGGACTGGTCGACGTTCGCGCGCTGTCCCTCCCAGTACTCGCGCCAGGCCTCGTCCTTGTCGTCCTGCTTGGCCCCGGCGTCCGCCTCACGATGCGTCTGGTCGCTCCACTCCTGGACCACCGCGTTGCCGAGCACCTTCGGGTAGTTGGGCACCGAGAACGGCAGTTCGTGGCCGGCGACCCTGGGGCGCAGCTCCCGTTCGAGCACGTCAGCGGCATCATCCAGCCTCGGGTCACCGGTGCCCAGGCGCTCGCGGAGGTTGTCACCGCGGGTCTCCACCAGGTCGTCGACGACCTTCTTCTTGTCGGCCATCAACTTCTCGCCCTGCTCGCCCAGCTCCCGCAACTTCTTGGCGTCGTCCGCGTCCAGCTTGCCCGCCTCCGCCTTCTTCGCCATGTGCAGCGCCTTGTTGGCGTGCTTGGCCGCGTCGCGGTTGTAGTCGGTGACGGTCTTCTTGAGGTTCCTGGTCGTGCCTTTGATCATGTTCCGCGAGTTCTTGGCCTCGTCCGACACCTTCTCCAGCTGTTTGACGACCTTGCTGACCTTCTTCGCGTTCTTGCCCGCGGTGATCGCACCCTGAGCGACGGTGTCGGCGATGAACGCCGCCTCCGACGCGCCGAACGTCACCGGTGCCAGTGCGGTCGCCGCCGCGAACTTGATGATCGCGTTGGACACGAAGGTCGCGATGGCGTCCCGGATCGCGCCGCGCACCACGCCCACCGCGGACGCGGCGACGGTCATCGCCTGGGCGGCG
The DNA here is from genome assembly GCF_042721395.1 of Lentzea sp. NPDC058450. Classification (NCBI taxonomy): domain Bacteria; kingdom Bacillati; phylum Actinomycetota; class Actinomycetes; order Pseudonocardiales; family Pseudonocardiaceae; genus Lentzea; species Lentzea sp. NPDC058450. Next base: position 151,491 of record NZ_JBHXLO010000019.1, on the reverse strand, counting down.
GAGGTGGCGTGACTGGCGCCGCCGGCCACGACGTTCGAGAAGTCCTGCACCGCTTTGCGGTAACCGTCCATCGCCGGGCCCTGAGCACCGGACAGCGCACCGAGCGTGCTCGTGTACTTGTCCGCGGTCTCCTGCATGCGCTTCGCGATGTTGGTCCACGTCTCGGCGATGGCGTTGACGGCGTCCGGGTCGCCCGCCACCAGGTCGAGCGCCTCCTTGATGAACGCGATGTGCTCGATCAACCAGCCGATCCCCGCCGACAACAGGCTGCCGAGCGGGTTCGTCACGAAGCCGAGCAGGTCCATGCCGAAACCGGCCGCGTCACCCAGCACGGCGGTCCAGTCGCCCTTGATGCCGTCGTAGATCAGGTTCGCCGAGCTGCTGAAGATGCCCGCCGCGTCCCACGCCTGCGTGGGACTGTCGAAGTTGGAGAAGACCTCCGTCCCGCCGCCCTCGGGTTCCTTCGTCGCGTCGAGCGGGTTCAGCTCGCCGATGTTCTTCGGGCCGGGCTCGCTCACGGCTGACCCCCGTCCAGGCCCTCGCGCAGCTTCCGGAACATCTCCGCGGCGGATTCCTCCTGGTCGGCATAGGTCTTGCACATGTCAGCGAACCGCTGGACCAGCACGTCGCCCGCCTCCTTGACGGCGTCGACGTACTCGCTCGCGTCTCCCGTCCAGTTGTTCATGAGAGCGGCGAACGGCTGACCGGCGACACCCCACGCCTCGAAGTTCCAGAGGTTGTCCGCACCCGACGCCTTGGCGTCCGGAAGACCGCTGATGAGTGCCTGCAGTTCCCGTCGGTGGACGTCGAGGACGTGGAGGTCGACGTTGAAGCCCGACATCACCAGCCACCTTCCTTCTTGAAGAGGCTGCGCTGGTCGAAGTCCGTGTCGTCGTCCTCGGCGGGGCGGCGGGCCGGGCGCGGCGGGGGCTGGTGGGCGGCGGCTTCCTGCTGTTCCTCGTTCACCACGAACTGCGGTGGTGCCTGGGGCGTGGGTTCGTCCGGGACGTCTATGTGCGGGATCTGGGATTGGACGAACTGCATGGCTTCGCTGTTGTCGCCGATGAGCGGGGCCATGATCGTGGCGATCTGGGCCACGGCCTGGGCCTGGGCTCGCTTGGACGTCGACATGACGAGTGCGGCCAGGCGGTCTTTGGGCATGTCGTCGGCTTTGTGGCCGAAGGACAGGCTGAGCAGGGCGCCGCCTGCCGTGACGGTCACCGTCACGGCGCCGTCCGAGCTGGTTGCGGCGCCGGTCAGGTTCGCGATCTGGGACTTGGCCTCTTCGGCCTGGTCGAGCAGGGCTGCGGTGCGCTGCTCGTAGTCCTCGATGAGCTGGTTCGGATCGGTCATTCGGGCCCCCCAGGCATGTGCGTGAGGGGGACGTTACCGAGGGTTACCGGGTCGTGCGGTGCGAACGCAGGAATGCGGACCAGGCTTCGGCGGAGACCGGGAGGTGGGTCGCTGGGGACTTGCTGTCGCGGATTCCCACGCCGTGGCCGACTTCAACGCAGTTGTCGCCGCTGCCGCTGTAGCTGCTCTTCCGCCACACGGTCATTGGAGGCCCTCCAAGATGTTGTCGATCACCTCCCTCGATTCTTCCTCAGGCAGAGCGACAGCCGCGAGCGCCGTCAGGATGTCGTCGTGGACCTTGATGGTGTCCGCATCGTCGAAGAACAGGCAGTAGTTGACGCTCTCGACGTAGACCACTGGCGGGTACTTCGGGAACTTCATCATTCGGAAGTCGCCGGACGTGCCCGCGTGCATGCCTGCTGAGCGGGGAACGATCCGGATGCTGATGTATTTGCGCACCGACAGTCTGAGCAGGTGGGCCAACTGTTCACGCCACACCTCGATTCCGCCGACCGGGAGTTCGAGCGCCTGCTCGTGCACGTAGAAGACGAACTTTCGGCCGGGCTCCAGAATGTTCGCTCGCGCGGCCCTGATGGCGGCCACCTTCGGCACGGCCTCGGCCTCGATCACCTTTGAGTGCGCGGTGACGACGTAGGCGTACTCAGGCGTTTGCAGCAGGCCGGGTACGAGGATCATCGACCAGCAGATGATCTCTTGCGCGGCCTTCTCCTGGTCGATCAGCGTGCGCACCTGGTCCGGCAGGCCGTCTTCCGGCATCTGGAGCCAGGCCTTGCCTGATTCGCGGAACAGTTCGAGGAGGTATTCGCGTTCCGCGACGGTGGCTTGGCAATAGGCGAGCAGGATCTGCACCTCGATCTCGGTCACGCCGCCCTTGCCGAGCGTCATGTCCGAGATCTTGGCTTCCTGCCAGCCGATCCGTTCGGCGAGTTCGCGATGCGTGAGTCCGGTGCGAGCGATGATGGCGCGAACACCCGCACCGAACTCCCGTCCCGCCACGCTGGAGGATCTTTTGGGCATGCGGGAAAGCTAGGGCCGGAATGTCAATCCCTGCCATTGTTTCCGGTCAAATGTGCCTGAAGGTAGGACGCATGGAGCGGCTCCACAATTCAGGTGATCTTCCCGGTAGGAGTACGGGGAGCGTGTCCTGTCAGGACTCCTTGCAGAACTCGCCGATCGGCAGGCCCACGTGCCGTTGTTCGGTGGCGATGTGGCCGAGGAGCTCGTCGCCGGGGCGGAGTTCGGTGACGTTGAGGACCTTGCCGCCGGGGCCCAGGACGCGGACGTGCCAGTCGTCCTGGACCATCAGGTCGACCACGACGCCTTCCGGGGAGCGGGCGGTGATCGTGAGCATCGGGCGTGACTCGAGCTTGGCGCGGCCCACGGTGAGTTCGCGGGTGCGGCCGTCGGCGTTGACGGCGAGGACCTTGCTGCCGGAGCGCAGTTCGGACAGGTAGTTCGTGCGGTTCGCCGGGCCGAGGACGTACGAGTGCAGTGCGCCCGCGTTGACGCGGAACGGCCTGGTCGGCATGTACGGCAACGGATGCGTTTCGCTGCAACACAACACGAAGCCGGACGAGAACGAGCCGACGAGGATGCCTTCGTCCTCGGCGAAGTGCGAGGCGGTGTCGACGCACACGCGGTCGCCCAAACCGTTGTGCGTCAACGCTTCCACGGTGAGCGTGGTCAAGGTCAACGGCTCGGACTTGGCCTCCAGCAGGCGGGCCAGCCGGAACACGTCGGTCGCGTCGGCGGGGGCCATCAGGACGCCGTCGGAGCCGTGTTCGAGGCATTCCAGCACGATCGCGGCCTCGACGAGGTCGGTGACGACGGTGATGAGCTTGCCCGGGGCGCCGTGCGCGGCCGCGATCACGATCTCCAGGGGGATCTTGGTCGGGTCGGTGAACGCGACGAGCGTGTGGTCTAGGCGTTCCGCTGCGGCACAGGCGAGTTTGAGCGTGCGGTCGTCGCTGACCGTCACGAACGCCGACCGCGAGGGCAGCCGGTCCAGCGAGTCCTGGTCGTCCACCGGGACGATCACCAGGTGTGGACTCTCGACGTCCGGGCCGACCAGCACTCGGGTGATCGTGGGCGGGAGGTCGTCGAGCAGCGCGGGATCGTCCGCGACGACACCGGCGACGCGGGTGTGGACGGCCGCGTCGATCACCGCGGTGCGGTGTGCTTCCGGGACGGTCCGGACGTCGATCCAGGCGAACTTCACCGGTTCTCCAAGGCTGTCAGTGCGTGGATGAGGCCTGCGTCGGCCGGCGCGTGCACGATGGACGCCAGTTCGGCGACCAGCGGCATCGGTGCCGGTGAGGTGAAGACACGTCGTCCCACGGCGAGGCCCGCGCACCCGGCCGTCATCGCGGCCCTGGCGTGGCCCGCGAGGCTGGTCGTGGAAGCGGGACCACCGGCCACGACAACGGGAATCGGGCAGTTCGCGACGACGTCGGCCATGTCCTGAGCCGAGTGTGAGAGCGTGGTCTTGACGATGTCCGCGCCCAGGTCCGCTGCGATGTTGACGACGTGCGCGAGCAGTGCCGGGTCGCGAGGATCGCTCACGCGAGGGCCGCGAGCGTAGGCCATCACGACCAGCGGGACGTTCCACGAGTCGCACGCCGCCGCCACCCTGCCGAGGTCGGTGAGCTGGGCGGCTTCGGTGTCGGAGCCGATGTTGACGTGCACGCTCACCGCGTCCGCGCCGAGCCGCAACGCCTCGTCGACCTCGCCGACGAGCACCTTCGCGTTGGCGTCGGCCATGTGCGCGGTACCGGCGCTGAGGTGCACGATCAACGCGCAGTTGCCCAGCACCGCCGGATCGACCGCCCGCACCCGTCCTTTGTGGACGATGATGGCGTCGGCGCCGCCCAGCACGACCGCGCGGACCAGTTCGTGCCACCGGTCGCGCGGCACCACCGGTCCGTCGGAAACGCTGTGGTCCAACGGCACGAAGAGGTACCTGTCGTCGTTCGGACGGGAAAGCCGTCGCAGCCGCAACGCTTTCCTCATGGCGCTCTCACCTCCTGCACTCGTTTGGTGGCCAACAGCCTGGGGTAGCCCGCGCGTGCGGCGGCAGGTGTGAGATGCCGATAACTCACGGGTTATCGCCCTGACAGACCAATCCGGCTTGCGCCGACCACGGTGTGTCATCTGGTGACACCCACGTGGCCGATTTTGTTGGTCAGCAACTCCTTTAGGCTTCGTCAGTGCGAATGGAGCTGAGACATCTGCACGTGGTGCTGGCCGTGGCACGTGCGGGGAGCATCAGCAGGGCCGCCTCCCAGCTGAAGATCGCGCAGGCCGGGCTGACCGCCCAGGTCCGCCGGATCGAGGCAGGTCTCGGCGGGCCGTTGTTCCTGCGCCGCACGGACGGCGTCGAGCTCACGGAGCTGGGCCGCCACGTCGTGCTGCGGGCCCAGGACCTCGTGGAACAGTTCGACGACCTGCTCGTCACCTCGCACAAGCTCGCCGGGCGCGGCGACTCGGGCCTGCGGCTCGGCGGGGTGGTGGGGTCGCCGACGGCGCTGCTGGTCGGGGTCGTCCGCGAGATGCTGCCGAACCTGCCGCAGACCACGCACATCGAACGCGCCGGCGACACCGTGCTGGAACTGGTCCGCACGGGCGAGCTGGACCTGGCCCTGGTGGTGGAGTTCCCGCGCAGCCCGTTGCGCTACCCCGAAGCCGTCGGCCTCCGCGGGGTCGTCACGGAACGCATGCTGATCGGCGTTCCGGTGGGACATCGGCTGTCCGGCCGCAGCGAGGTGCTGCTGTCCGAGCTCGCCGGCGAGGAGTGGGTCGTGCCGGACGAGCACCACGGCGGGCGCCTCAACCTCGACCTGGCGTGCGAGGCCGTCGGCTTCACGCCCCGGTGCGCGCACTTCGGCGTCGATCCGGCGGTGGCGGCCGACCTCGTGAGGTCGACGGGCGCCGTGGCGGGGTTCTTCCCCGGCCACGAACCGCCGGGCGTGCTGCTCAAGCCGATCATCGGCAACCCGTTGCACCGCCGGATCACGCTGGTGTGGAACGACGACGCCGCCGAACACGTGGACGACGTGCACGCGGGGTTGTTGAGGGCGTACCACGAACGCATGCCGCACTCGGGGAGATTGCTGGCCTCCTGACGGGGCGTCAGGACCGGCTGGGCCGAGGCGCGTCCGGCCCGAGCACGTCCACCGCCGCGAGCCACGCGGCTCCCGCCGCCCCTTCCGTCGCCATGATCACCTGAGCGTTGCACCGGGCGAGCAGCTCCTGCTTGAGGTGCGTGCCGACCGGCGTCTTGATCAGGCTGCCGACGAGCACGATCGGTGAGGTGTCGGCGGGTTCGCGCACGGCGGTCGCGGTGTCGGCCAGCAGCCGGGCCGCCGTCGACACGATGCCCAACGCCTCGGGATCGCCGTGGTGGTAGGCCGAACTGACCAGCGGCGCGAACTTCGCCAGCGCGATGGGCGCCTGGTCGTTGACGACGTTGATGAGCTGACCGCGGTTGCGAGCCCCCGCCGCGGTGAGCACCGCGGTGGCGAGACCTTCCAGCGGGGCGCCCAGGTCCAGGAGCTTCAGGGTGGCCCGCACGGCCTCGCGGCCCAGCCAGAACGCCGACCCGTCGTCGCCGATCAGCCAGCCGTAGCCGCCGGACTGGGCGACCATCCGATGCCCGGCGATGCGACCCGCGATGGATCCGGTGCCTGCCACCAGGGCCGTGCCGTCCGGGGACGACGTGCCGGTGGCGAAGGCCGCCTCGATGTCGGTGATCACCCGCATCGGGCAGTGCAGGCCCGCGTGCGTCCAGGCGTCGTGGAACAGGTCGAAGATCGCCGGGTCGGCGAGCTTCGTGGCGCCCGCCATGCCGAGGACGCCGGAGCGGACCTTGCGGGAGTCGAGGCCGTCCAACGCTTCCACCAGCGCCTCGCCGACGTGCGCGGCGGCGACGTTCGGCGGATGGGAGTTGGGGTTGGCGCCGCCCGCCACGCCCTGACCCAGCCTCGCGCCGTCCAGGTCGAGCACCAGGGCCCTGGTTGACGTGCCGCCCGCGTCGAGTCCCACGACCAGATCCATAAAGACCGAGTATGCCGAGAGACTCGGGCGGGAGGCACGCCCAACCGGGTGTCACCGCACGAAGGCGCGGTTACCGCTCGCGTTGTGGTGGAACAGCACCAACGATCCAGAAGGAACTCGATCACCCGGACGGACCACAGTGGACAGTGCGGGAACGATCAAGCTGTAGTCGAACGTCGCCTGCGGGGCCACGTCCACCAGGTCGTCGGTGTCCGCCGGCGCGGTGTAGCGACTCTGCACGCCGACGGTGTAGGTGACCGGGCCGGAAGGCAGCGAAGCTCGCGAAACGGGCAGCACCACGACGTCGCTGTCGAACAGGTTGGTGTCCACAGCGCCGTCGAAGCCGTTCAACGGTTGCTCGTCGACGACGTCCTCGGTGCCAGCCACGACCGTGCGGGCGAACCAGATGTCGGCCGTGATGTCGCCGTCCGGGTTGGTCTGCTTCTCGGCGGTCGTCACGAAGTCCTTGCCGCCCACCGAGAACCGCACCTCGGGCTTGGTGGTGCTGCCGATGTTCGCCCAGGTGTCCCAGGTCGCGACGCCGAACGCCAGCAGGTCGTTGGTCGCCGTGGCGCCGACGTACCGCAGGTCGCCGCCGCGTGCCGTGCGGTTGACGGCGCAGTCGTCCTGCACGCCCTCACCGCACGAAGGCAGCCGCTCGGAGCGGGCGCCGAGGGTCAGCACGGTCATGCGCGACTGGTAGCCGGGCTGGTCGATGCCGCGGCCCGCGACCCGGCCACCGGCGAGCGTCAGGCGCGACACCGGCTTCGGCGCCGCGTAGACCGGGACGCGCAGGGTGCGGTCGCCGGTGAACATCACCAGGCCGGACGCCTCTGCCAGGAACTGGCGACCCTCGTCCAGCGACACCGTCGGGTCGGGGGTCTTGCGCAGCGCGGCGGGGTCCGAGATCCGCACCTGCACGGCCACCGACGCCGTGGCGGCCGGTCGCAGCGTGACCTGGGGCGTGACGACCTTGAACGTCACCCCGGGCACCGACGTGATCGGCTCGTAGCGGGCGTTCAGCGACACGGTCTGCTTGCCCTTGTTGACCAGCTTCAACGTCCGGGTGAGCGACGTCGGCCCGGAGGCCTCGACCGTGCCGAACGCCGCGTCGCCGAGCACCAGGACGTCGGACTGGAGTGCGGCGAGCCCGTCGACTCGTCCGGCGCCGACGCGCATCGGAGCCTCGCGCACACCCTTGGAGTCCTTGACGACCCCGGAAGCCGTGTTCATCAGGGCTGCCTTGACCTCCGCGACCGTCCACTCCGGATGGACCTCGCGCAGCAGTGCCGCGATGCCCGCCACGTGCGGGGACGCCATCGACGTGCCACCCATCGACACGCCGTCCGAGGCGGTGCCGGACGCGGCGGAGAAGATCGTGTCGCCCGGTGCGGCCACCGCGATCGACGAGCGCGACCGCGAGGACGACGGCGTGATCGTGTCCTCGATCGACGGCGTGATCGACTTGACCGCGACCTTCAACGACGAGGTCAGACGCACGGACAGCGTGCCGGCCTCCAGGGCCGGGCGCAGGGTCTTGGTGGCCTCCGCGGTCAGCTGGAACGCGGGGATGTGAGCGTTTCCGGCGATTCCGGCCGCGAACACCGGCAACGTCGTGGGCAGCAGGACACCGGCGGCCCCGGCCTTCCAGGCGTTGTCGGTGCGGGCGCCGGAACCGCAGGCGCGGGTGGCGTCGCTGTCGTCCCACTCCAGCCAGACGATCTTCCCGGCCAGTGACTCCGAGATCGGCTGGCAACCGTCCACGTTGGACGAAAGCTTCACGACCGGCTGGGTCAGGTCGAAGGACTCCTTGAAGTTCTGGCTGTACTGGCCCGCGTACTGCTTCCCGCCGGCCTCCAGGCCGTCCAGCATCGAGAACGAGTCGCGGCTGTTCGCCACGGAGATCGCCTCGGGGGAGTTGCCCGGCGAGCCGGACACGTCGTAGAAGTCGCCGCCGTTGCCGGCCGCCGCGACCACCACGACGCCGTGCTCGACGAGCTTGCGCACGAACAGCGCGTCGGGGTCGTCGGGGGCGCCGAAGTCGCTGCCCAGCGACAGGTTGACCACGTCGAGCTTGTCGGAGAAGTCGCCGTCGCCGTTGGGGTCGAGCGCCCAGTCGAGCGCCTGCGCGGTCAGGTTCGTGCCGCCCTCGCAGCCGAACACCTTCAACGCGTAGAGCGATGCTTTGGGGGCCGTACCAGGGCCGATCTTCAACGCGTCGAGATCCACCGAGGAGTACGAACCGCGGTAGGTCGTGCCGTCGGCGTTCACCCCGAACCCGGCCGCGGTGCCGGCGACGTGCGTGCCGTGGCCCTCGCAGTCCAGCGGATCCGCGTCCGGTTCCGGCACCGACCCCGGCTTGGCCGTGTAGGCGTCGCCGGCGAAGTCGTAGCCGCCGACGACCTTGGCGGTCGGGAACGTGCCGCCGCCGAAGTCCGCGTGCCGGTAGTCGATGCCGGTGTCGATCACGCCGATCCGCACGCCGTCACCGAACCTCCCGAGCGACTTCCAGACGTCGGACGTCCGGGTGAGCCGGACGGCGTGCGCGTTGGAGAGCCGCTTGGGGACCATTCGGTGCACCGCGCGGACCTCGGGCATGCGCGACAACGAGGACAAACGCGACCTGTCGGTCGAGAGCACCACGCCGGGCACGGCGTTGGTCGTTCGGGCGACTTCCCGGCCACCGGACCGGGACACGACCCGGGAAGCGTGCTCCGATGTCGTGTCCCGCGCTGAACGCGCCTGTGAAACAGTGCCCGTGTCGACCGCTGCCGTCGAGGTCAGCTCCACGAAAACGGTTACAGGCTCGACCGGCGCTGCCGGTGCCAGCAGTGCGCCGACCAGGACTGACGCGGCGGCGAGATTCATGATCAACTCCTCTTATTCATCGGACGACTTCCGGACGAGCCCTAGACGAGAGCGGCCTCGCGGGGCTATACATCCGATGTATTTCGTAGGGTGTGAGCAGAGGAGGAACGGCCGTGCAGTTCTTGCGCCTGGGGCCGGTCGGCGATGAGCGTCCCGCAGTCAGGGCCGACGACGGGATCACGTACGACCTCCTGCCGATCACCCCGGACATCGACGGGGCGTTCCTCGCGAACGACGGCGTGAACCGCGTGCGCGCCGCACTCGAAGCGAACGAGCTGACCGTCCTCGACCACGAGGACCTGCGCGTCGGGCCTCCGCTCGCGCATCCGGGCAAGGTCATCTGCATCGGCCTCAACTACCGCGACCACGCGGAGGAGACCGGCGCGGACATCCCCGGTGAGCCGGTGATGTTCCTCAAGACGCCCGACACCATCGTCGGCCCGTACGACCAGGTGCTCGTTCCCCGCCGGTCCGTGAAGACCGACTGGGAGGTCGAGCTCGGGGTCGTCATCGGGAGCACCGCGCGTTACCTGGAGTCCGAAGAGGAGGCTCTGGCGTGCGTCGGCGCGTACGTGCTCTCGCACGACGTCTCCGAGCGCGAGTTCCAGATCGAGCGCGGCGGAACGTGGGACAAGGGCAAGAACTGCGAGACGTTCAACCCGCTCGGTCCCTTCCTCGTGCCCGCCGACGAGATCGCCGACCCGCAGAGCCTGGCGATGCGTCTCTGGGTCAACGGCGAGATCAAGCAGAACTCCTCCACCAAGAACATGATCTTCTCGGTCGCGGAGATCGTGCGCTACCTCAGCCAGTTCCTTGTCCTTCGTCCGGGTGACGTCATCAACACCGGTACACCCGCCGGTGTCGCGCTCGGCCAGCCGGAGCCCAAGCCGTACCTGCGCGCCGGTGACGTCGTGGAACTGGAGATCGAAGGACTCGGCAAGCAGCGCCAGACCCTCGGGCAGGCGTGATGCCGAAGATCACCGCACTGGACGTCCTGGACATCCGGTTCCCGACGTCGCGCGAGCTCGACGGCTCCGACGCGATGAACCCCGACCCGGACTACAGCGCCGCCTACGTGGTGCTGCGGACCGACGACGGGCCGGAGGGCCACGGGCTCGCGTTCACCATCGGCCGCGGCAACGACGTGCAGGCCGCCGCGATCAGGGCGTTGGCCCCGCACGTCGTCGGCAAGGACGTGCCGGAGAACGCGAAGGCGCTGGCGGAGCTGTACTTCGAGCTCATCGGCGACTCGCAGATCCGCTGGCTCGGGCCCGAGAAGGGCGTCGCGCACATGGCGATCGGTGCCGTCGTCAACGCGGCGTGGGACCTCGCCGCCCGCCGCGCCGGACTGCCGGTCTGGAGGTTCCTCGCGCAGATGACGCCCGAGGAGATCGTCAGCCTGGTCGACTTCCGGTACCTCTCCGACGCGCTGACGCCCGACGAGGCGTTGCAGATCCTGCGCAAGGTCGAGCACGGCAAGACCGAACGCGTCGAAACCATTGCCCGCGAAGGGTATCCGGCCTACACGACGTCACCGGGCTGGCTCGGCTACTCCGACGAGAAGCTCGCCAGGCTGGCGCGCGAGGCCCTCGCCGACGGCTTCGACATGATCAAGCTCAAGGTCGGCGGCAGCCTCGACGACGACGTGCGCCGGATGAAGCTCGCCCGCGAGGTCGTCGGCGACGACGTGCGCGTGGCGGTCGACGCCAACCAGCGCTGGGACGTCGACACGGCCGTGCGGTGGATGAAGGAGCTCGCGCCGTACGACCCGTACTGGATCGAGGAGCCCACCTCGCCGGACGACGTGCTGGCGCACCGCGCGATCGCCGACGCGCTGGCCCCGATCCGGGTCGCCACCGGCGAGCACGTGCAGAACCGGGTGATCTTCAAGCAGTTGCTGCAGGCCGGGGCGATCGACTTCCTGCAGCTCGACGCGTGCCGGGTCGCGGGCGTCAACGAGAACATCGCGATCCTGTTGCTGGCCAAGAAGTTCGACATCCCGGTGTGCCCGCACGCCGGTGGCGTCGGCCTGTGCGAGCTGGTCCGGCACCTGTCGTTCTTCGACTACGTCGCCGTGTCCGGCGAGGTCGGCGAGCGCGTGATCGAGTGGGTCGACCACCTGCACGAGCACTTCCTCGACCCGGCCGTCGTCGAGAACGGCCGCTACCTCGCGCCGTCGCAGCCGGGCTTCTCCGCCCAGCTCAAGGACGAGACGCTGGCCGACTACGTCTACCCCGAAGGTCCTGTGTGGACGGAACTGGAGGGCGAGAAGTGACCGACTTCGAAGGGCTCGTCGCCGTCGTCACGGGCGGAGCGTCCGGCATCGGCCTCGCCACCGCCGAGTTGCTGAGCAGCCGGGGCGCCACGGCCGTCGCGCTGGACTTGAACCCGGACGTCAAGGACCCGCTGGTGGGCATCCGCGCGGACGTGTCGGACGACGAGAGCGTCAAGGCCGCGATCGACGAGGTCGTCGCGCGGTTCGGACGGCTCGACGTCGTGGTCAACAACGCCGGCATCGGCGCGCAGGGCGACGTGACGGCCAACGACGACGCCCAGTGGTCGAAGGTGCTGGACGTCAACGTCCTCGGCATGGTCCGGGTGTCCAGGGCCGCGCTGCCGCACCTGCGGAACTCGCCCGCCGCGGCGATCGTCAACACCTGCTCCATCGCTGCCTGGGCCGGGCTCCCGCAGCGAGCGCTCTACTCGGCCAGCAAGGGCGCGGTGTACTCGCTGACGCTCGCGATGGCCGCCGACCACGTGCGCGAAGGCATTCGCGTCAACGCGGTCGCCCCCGGCACGGCGGACACCCCGTGGGTGGGCCGTCTGCTCGACTCGGCGCCGGACCCAGCCGCCGAGCGGGCCGCGCTGGAGGCACGCCAGCCGCACGGCCGGCTCGTCTCCGCCGATGAGGTCGCGGGAGCCATCGCCTATCTGGCGAGCCCGCTTTCGGGATCCACCGCCGGCACGATCCTCGCCGTCGACGGTGGCATGTATGGCTTGCGCTTGCGTCCCCAGCAGTCATGAAAGGCAACACAACGATGAAGCGTCGCAACCTCACCGCCGCGGTGTGCCTCGCGCTCGCCGGTGCACTGACACTGTCCGCGTGTGGCGGCGGTGGCACCGCCGGCACCGGAGCCAGTGGTGTCGGCCCGATCGGTGCCGACCACCCGCGGGCCGACTCGGACTTCTGGAACTCCTACATCAAGTACTTCCCGGACAAGGCCAAGGAACTCGGGATCAACCTGCTGAACCCGACGAACTCGCAGAACAAGGTCGAGAACCTGGTCGCCAACGCCCAGTCGCTGCAGTCGCAGGGCGCCAAGGCGATCGTGATGGCCCCGCAGGACACCGGCGCCATCGCGTCCACTTTGGACCGACTCGACAAGGCCGGCATCCCGGTCGTCACCGTCGACACCCGTCCGGACAAGGGCAAGACCTACATGGTCGTGCGCGCGGACAACAAGGCGTACGGCGAGAAGGCCTGCAAGTTCCTCGGCGACAAGCTGGGCGGCAAGGGCAAGGTCGTCGAGTTCCAGGGCGCGCTGTCGTCGGTCAACGGCCGCGACCGCTCCGAGGCGTTCGCCGCCTGCATGAAGTCGAACTACCCCGGCATCACGGTGTTCGAGGAGCCGACGGACTGGGAGGGCGCCAAGGCGTCCGCCGCGCTGCAGACGCGCCTGAACCAGCACCCGGACATCAACGGCATCTACATGCAGGCCGGTGGCGTGTTCCTCGCGCCGACGCTGCAGGTGTTGCGGCAGAAGAACCTGCTGGTCCCGCCGACCGACCCCAAGCACGTGTGGATCGTCTCCAACGACGGCATCCCGTCGGAGCTCGAAGCGATCCGCAAGGGTGAGATCGACGCCACCGTGTCGCAGCCGGCCGACCTCTACGCGCAGTGGGCGCTCTTCTACGCGAAGGCCGCGGTCGAGGGCAAGACGTTCCAGCCCGGCCCGACGGACCACGACTCCACGATCGTCGACGTCGGCGGCGGACGCCTGGAGGACCAGCTGCCCGCGCCGCTGATCACCAAGGAGAACGTCGACGACAAGGCGTTCTGGGGAAATCAGATCTGATGAGCGACTTTGCGGCTGTCGCGCGCGGCGTGACGAAGAGGTTCGGTCAGACGCTCGCGTTGGACGACGTGGGCATCGAGATCCGGGCCGGCGAGTCGCACGCGCTCGTCGGTCGCAACGGCGCGGGAAAGTCGACGCTGGTGTCCGTGCTGACCGGCATGCAGGTGCCGGACGCGGGCGAGGTCAGCTTCTTCGGCGAACCCGCGCCGCCCGTCGCGGACAGCGCGGCGTGGCGCCGGCACGTGGCGTGCGTGTACCAGAAGTCGACGGTCGTGCCCGATCTGTCCGTCGCCGAGAACCTGTTCATCAACCGGCAGGACCTCGGCGGCGGGCTGATCAAGTGGAAACGGCTGCGGGCCGAGGCTTCCGCGCTCCTGGAGACCTACGACGTCGCGGTGCACCCGGACGCGCTGGTCTCGACGTTGACGGTCGAGCAGCGGCAGCTCGTCGAGATCGCGCGGGCGTTGTCGATCGGCTCGCGGTTCGTGATCCTCGACGAACCGACCGCGCAGCTCGACGGCCCGGCCATCGAGCGGCTGTTCGACCGGATGAGGTCGTTGCAGGAGCGCGGGGTGACGTTCCTGTTCATCTCGCACCACCTGCAGGAGGTCTACGAGGTCTGCCAGACGGTGACGGTCTACCGCGACGCGCGGCACATCGTCACCGCGCCGGTGGCCGAGATGTCGAAGCCCGATCTGATCGAGGCGATGACCGGCGAGGTCGGTGGGCTGAACGTGCCTTCCGGCGACGACCGGCCTTCGTCGGACGAGACGGTGCTGGCGGTGTCGTCGTTGAGCGGCGACCACTTCTCGGACATCACGCTGTCGGCCACTCGGGGCGAGGTCATCGGGCTCGCCGGCAGTGCGTCGTCGGGCAAGCACGAGTTCGCCGAGACCATCTACGGGCTGCGCAAGCCGTCGGCCGGTTCCGTTGCCGTGGACGGGTCCGTGGTGCGCGGCGGTGACGTTCCGGCGGCTCTGCGCGCGGGAATCGGTTGTGTACCAAGGGATCGGCACCACCAGGGACTGGTGCTCGACCTGTCGATCGCGGAGAACGCGACGATGAGCACGGCCGGAGCGTTCGTGTGGACGTCGGCGCAGCGTTCGGCGGGCAGCAACGCGATCGACTCGTACGACGTGAAGGCCGCCGGACCGGACCAGCAGGTGTCGGACCTCTCCGGAGGCAACCAGCAGAAGGTCGTGATGGCGCGGGCGCTGGCCGGTGACCCGTCGGTGCTGGTGCTGATCAACCCGACCGCGGGCGTCGACGTGAAGTCGAAGGAGTCGCTGCTCGGGGTCGTCGACGCGCAGGCGCGGCGGGGCAAGGCGGCGATCGTCGTCTCGGACGAGCTGGACGACCTGCGGGTCTGCGACCGGGTGCTGGTGCTGTTCCACGGCCAGGTCGTGCGGGAGTTCGGGCGCGGCTGGCGCGACCAGGAACTGATCTCTGCGATCGAGGGAATGAGCTCGGAATGACCAAGGCCATGACTCCGCCGGTTGCGGCGCCTTCTGCCGAGAAGCAGAAGTTCCGGCTGGCGCGCTATCAGGACCTCGCGCTGGTCCCGGTGATCATCCTGCTGCTGATCATCGGGGCGATCCTCTCGCCGATCTTCCTGACGGCCAACAACCTGATCGCCGTGCTGACCCAGCAGAGCGAGCTGTCGTTGCTGGTGCTCGGGCAGGCGATGATCCTGATCGTCGGCAAGATGGACCTGTCGCTGGAGTCGACCGTCGGTCTGGCGCCCGCGCTGGCCGTCGCGCTGATCATCCCGTCGTCAGCCGGCGGTCTGGACGTCGGTCTCGCGGCGTGGCTCGCGTTGCCGTTGTGCATCCTGATCGGCGTCGCGATCGGCGGGCTGAACGGGTTCCTGATCCTGAAGGTAGGGCTGTCCGGGTTCATGGTGACCCTGGGCATGCTGACGATGCTGCGCGGTCTGCAGCTCGCGATCACCGAGGGCAAGTCGCTGATCGACGTGCCGGAGTCGTTCCTGTACCTGGGTTCCACGACGTGGCTCGGGCTGCCGGCGGCGGTGTGGATCTGCGTCGTCTGTTACGCCCTGGGCATCTTCGTGCTGAAGTACCTGCGGGCCGGGCGGTCGTTGTACGCCATCGGCGGCAACTCGGAAGCCGCGCGTGCGGCCGGTATCCGGGTCGACCGCGTGGTGTGGATCGTGCTGATCATCGGGTCCGTGCTCGCCGTGATCGCGGGCATCCTGATGACCGGACGCCTCGGTTCCGTCGCCGCCACCCAGGGTGAGGGCATGATCTTCCAGGTCTTCGCGGCCGCGGTGATCGGCGGTATCTCGTTGAACGGCGGCAAGGGCACGCTGTTCGGCGCGCTGTCCGGTGTGCTGATGCTGGGGCTCGTGGAGCAGATCCTGCGGTTGCAGGGTGTCTCCGGCTTCTACATCAAGGCCTCGTACGGCGCGGTGATCATCCTGGCGTTGATCGTGACGCGGTTCGCCACCGGTCAGAAGCAGGAGTAGGGGCGTTGGAGACCGTCGCGTTGCACACCCGGCTCCGTGCCGGCGCCGAGGCCGAGTACGACCGCGTCCACGCAACGATTCCCCTGGAACTGGACGGGGCGTTGCGCGAGGCCGGCGTGCACTCGTGGCGGATCTGGCGGTCCGGGCGGGAGCTGTTCCACCTGGTGGAGGTGGAGGACTACCGGGCGATGCGGGAGTTCCTGGCCTCGCATCCGGCCAACGTTCCGTGGCAGGCTCGGATGGCCTTGTTGCTGGAGGTCGAGGACGACTACTCCGGTGCTGAACCCGATGTGCGACTCGTGTGGGAGCTGCCGTGAAGGTTGCTGTTTCTCGTCTGGGCTTTGGTGGCGCGCCGATCGGCAACCTCTACCGCGAGACGTCCGATTTCGACGCCTTCGGTGCGGTGGAGGCGGCTTGGGACGCCGGTGTCCGGTACTTCGACACCGCGCCGCACTACGGGCTCGGGCTGTCGGAACGCCGTCTCGGCGTCGTGCTGGCGGACAAGCCGCGCGACTCGTTCGTGATCTCCACGAAGATCGGGCGGGTGCTGGAGCCGTTCGACGGGACCGGGTTCGACGACGAGGGCTTCGCCGTGCCGCGGAACTTCCGCCGTGTGCGGGACTACTCGGCTGACGGCGTGAAGCGGTCGCTTGAGTCCTCTTTGGAGCGACTTGGGACGGATCGGGTGGAGATCGTCTACATCCACGATCCCGACGACCACTGGGACGAGGCCTTCGGCGAGGCCTATCCGGCGTTGGAGTCGTTGCGGTCGCAGGGGGTCGTGGGTGCGATCGGCGTCGGGATGAACCAGTGGGAGATGCCGGAGCGGTTCGTCCGCGAGACCGACATCGACGTGGTGATGCTGGCTGGGCGGTACACCCTGCTGGAACAGCCTGCGCTGCCTTCGTTCCTGCCCGCTTGTGTCGAGCGCGGGGTTTCTGTTGTGGCCTGCGGGGTGTTCAACTCCGGGCTGCTGTCGAAGCCCGTCGTGGCTGCTGATGCGAAGTACAACTACGAGGACGCGCCCGCTTCGTTGGTCGCGCGGGCTCGTTCGATCGCCGAGGTGTGCGCGCGGCACGGCGTGACGTTGCCCGAGGTGGCGATCCAGTTCGCGCTCGGGCACCCGGCCGTGGAGTCGGTGGTGATCGGGGCGCGGAACGCCGCGCAGATGACGTCCAACTCCGCCTACTTCTCGGCCTCGATCCCTGCTGCTGTGTGGGACGAGCTGAAGTCGTCCGGGCTGCTGGGCGCGGAGGTGCCGACGCCGTGATCGTCGACGCGCACCACCACCTGTGGGACCTGTCGGTGCGGGACCAGGACTGGATCACCGATCCGCCGATGGGCGTGATCCGCCGGTCGTTCCTGGAGCCCGACTTCGTGGCCGCCGCCCCTGAAGTTTCGGCGTCCGTGCTGGTCCAGACGGTGTGCGTGCCGGAGGAGACGCCGGAGTTCCTCGCCGTGGCGGCTTCTTCGGACGTCGTCTCGGCCGTGGTGGGGTGGGTCGATCTGACCTCGGCCGGTGTTTCCGATGCCTTGGCGGCGTTGGTGGACTCGCCGGACGGTTCGTGGCTGCGCGGGATCCGGCACCAGGTGCAGGGTGAGGCCGACCCGGAGTGGTTGTGCCGCAAGGACGTCTGGAACGGACTGGCGGCCGTTGGCGCTGCCGGGCTGGTGTACGAACTGCTCACGTTGCCGCATCAGATGCCCGCGGCGCGGCGGACCGTGGCGGCGTTGCCGCAGGTCGAGTTCGTGGTGGACCACTGCTCGAAGCCCGCCGTCGGAGCTGATCCGGGGGAGTGGGCCGAGCTGATCCGGTCGCTGGCGGCGCACGAGAACGTGACGTGCAAGCTGTCCGGGCTGGTCACCGAGGCCGACTGGAAGTCGTGGAGCGTCGGGGAGTTGCGGCCGTACTTCGAGGTCGTGCTCGACGCGTTCGGGCCGTCGCGGCTGATGTTCGGCTCGGACTGGCCCGTGTGCCTGCTGGCCGCCTCCTACGAGGAGTGGCTTGGCGCGGCTCAGGAACTGGTCTCGGAGTTGTCGGCCGGCGAGCAGGACGCGATCTTCTCGGGCACTGCTCGCCGGGTCTACGGGCTCTAGAAGAGGGCCTTCAGCTCGTTGATGAGCTGCGGCGTGGCGCCGGCCAGCGGTTCGCGGACCGGGCCGGAAGGCAGGCCGAGCAGGTTCAGCGCGGCCTTCACGGCGACGGCACCGGGCTCGCGGGTCATGATCGCGGTGATGACCGGCAGCAGGGCCTGGTGGCGGCGCAAGGCTTCCTTGTTGTCGCCCTCGTCGTAGGCGTCGAGCATCGCCTTGATCTCGTTGCCGACGACGTGGCCGACGGTGCTGACCGTGCCGACGCCGCCGATCGAGTACAGCGGCAGGATCAGCTCGTCGTTGCCGGAGTAGTAGTCGAGGCCGGTCTCGGCGATGACCCTGGCCGTCGCGAGCAGGTCGACCTTGCAGTCCTTCACGCCGACGATCCGCGGGTGCTCCGCGAGCCTGAGCAGCGTCTCGGTGTCGATCGCGGTGCCGGTGCGGCCGGGGATGTCGTAGAGCAGCGCGGGCAGGCCGGACGCGTCGGCGACGACGCGGAAGTGGTTCTCGACGCCTTCCTGCGTGGGCTTGCTGTAGTACGGCGTGACGACGAGCAGGCCGTCGGCGCCGTTCTGCTCCGCCTGGTGCGCGAGCTCGATGGTGTGGCGGGTGGAGTTGGTGCCGACGCCCGCGAGGATCTGCGTGCGGTCGCCGACGGCCTCCTTCACAGCCTTGATGATCTGCGCCTTCTCGGCGTCGGTGGTCGTGGGCGCCTCGCCGGTCGTGCCGTTGACGACCAGCCCGTCCGCGCCACCCTTGTCGACGAGGTGCGCCGCCAGCTCCTGCGCACCCTTGAGGTCCAGGTCACCGTCGGGGGTGAACGGGGTGACCATCGCTACCAGCACTCGTCCGAACATGACTCCAGCGTGGCTCTAGTCTTCGCGAAGTTCCAGTTAGAAGTTCTGCTCGGAACGTTAAGCTGAGCTTTGTGTTGGATGTGCGACGTCTCCGTTTGCTCCACGCCCTGTCGGTCCACGGCACGGTCACGGCCGCCGCCGAGGCGCTGCACGTGACCTCGCCGGCCGTGTCCCAGCAGCTTGCGGCTTTGGAACGCGAGGCCGGCGTCGCCCTGGTCGAACGCGACGGCCGTCGGCTGGCGTTGACGCGCGCCGGGCACGTGCTGGCCGCGCACACGCAGCTGGTGCTGGACCAGTTGGCCGCGGCCGAGGCCGATCTGGCTTCACTTCGGACTTCGGTGTCCGGTGTGGTGCGGGTGGGCGCTTTCGTTTCGGTGGCTGCTCTTCTGCCCCGCGTGATCCAGGTGCTGCGGTCGGCACACGGGTCCGATGTGGACCTGTTCGTGCACGAGATGGAACCCGAGGCGTCGCTGCCCGCGTTGCGGCGCGGGGACATCGACATCGCGGTGATCCACTCCTACAACATCATGCCGCGCTCGCTGCCGCCGTCGTGCGAGTCGTTCGAGCTGTTCGTCGAGCCCGTGAACGTGGCGCTGCCGTTGTCGGACCCGTTGGTGCAGCAGGACTCCGTGGACCTGGCCGTGCTGGCCGACCGGCCGTGGATCATGCCTCGGACGGACGCCTCGTGCCACGAGCTGACCCAGCGGGCGTGCGGCGCCGCCGGGTTCGTGCCTCGGGCGCAGGCGTACTGCGACGACTTCGGGGTGATGTGCGGGCTGGTCGAGGCCGGGCTCGGGGTGGCGCTGGTGCCGTCCGTGGCGCGACGGCCCGGGGTGGCGTTGCGGCCGTTGAAGCAGCAGGTGTTCCGGACGGTGTCCGCGGTGGTGCGCAACCGTGCCGACGGTCAGCCCGCCGTGCGGGCGGTGCTGGAGCAGCTACGCCAGGTCTGAGCATCACTCGTTTGGGTCCATTGTGGATTCGGGCTATCGTCGCCGGATGCGTGTCGGCGTTTATGTGGATGGCTACAACCTTTATTACGGCGGACGAAAGCATTGCGGCCGCGGCGCATCGGGTTGGCGGTGGCTCGATGTGCGGGGGTTGGCCAATTCCTTGCTCGCCGAGCAAGGAACGAACTGGCCGGGCGCGACAATAGATCGGATCGTTTATTGCACTGCCAGGATCAGCTCGGCTCATAACGCTTCTGGCTCACAGGATCAGGACGTTTACCTGAAGGCCCTGCTCACAGCTGGAAGCGTCGATCACATCGAATACGGCAACTACATCAGCAAGGTGATCAAGCGACCACTGGCGACCGAAGGCAACCGCGGTCGTCCTGTGCTGGTGGCACCGGACTGGCCGATCAAGGTGCAGGCGCAGGGGCAGCCGGTTGCCGGGGCGCTGTTCATGGCATCCGTGGCAACGTTCGAGGAGAAGGGCTCGGACGTCAACGTTGCGGCGCATCTTCTCGTGGACGTGCTCGGTGGCGCGGTTGATGCGGTGATGCTCATCAGCAACGACAGCGATCTGCGGTTGCCTGTTGAGCACGCTTGGAAAAGGGTGCCGGTGGGCGTGGTCAATCCGGGTAGTGGCTACACGGCCGGCGCTTTGTCCATGAGGGCTGGAACCGGTGTGGGCACCGGCCACCACTGGTGGCGGACGTTGACGGCGGCCGATTATCAAGGACATCAGTTGTCAGATCCTGTCGGCCGCTACACCCGGCCGCCAGGTTGGTGATGCATGCAAGTCTCGTGCTAGCATGTGTGCATATCCGCCCGGTCCCTCGTGGGCCGGGTTTCTTTTTGCCCTGAGACGGCTACGCCAGGTCTGACAGCCACTGCTCGACGCCCGCCACGTGCACCGTGGACCAGCTGCGGGCCAGTTCCGGCTGGTGGGCGGCCAGCGCGTCGACGATGGCGCGGTGCTCGGCGACCGTGCGGTCCACGGCGTTGGACTGGGTGATGCCGCGCCAGATGCGCACGCGGACCGTCGGGCCGGCCAGCGTGTCCAGCAGCTGGGCCAGGTAGGCGTTGCCGGAGCACTGGGCGATGGCGCGGTGGAAGTCGAGGTCGTGCTCCACCAGTTCCTCGACAGATTTGGCGTGCTCGGCGGCGTCGCACAGCGCCCGCAGCTTCACGATCTCGTCCGGATCGACCCTTTGGGCAGCCATCGCGGCGGCCGCGGGCTCCAGGATCCGGCGAACCTGGAGGACTTCCAGGACCGAATCTTCGCCTCGGTGCAGGTCCAGCACGAACGAGAGCGCCCCGAGCAGGTCGTCCGCGCGCAACGAAGAGACGTACGTGCCGTCGCCCTGTCGGACGTCCAGCACCCGGACGAGAGACAGCGCCTTGACGGCCTCGCGCAGCGAGTTGCGCGACAGACCGAGACGTTCTGCCAGGTCAGCCTCACGCGGGAGACGGTCGCCGGGCTTCAGCTCGCCCGAAACGATCATCTCCTTGACGCGCAGGATCGCATCGTCAGTGACTGCCACGGCACCCTCAACTCGTCGTAGACCTCGGATGTCTGGGGACCAGTATGCGCCACAGATGGTCATCTTCGGCGCATCCCGGCATTTCCGGCGATCATTAACGAGGTCACATGTAAGATGGTTATCTCCTAACGACACGTGACGTGGACCTCTGTTGTGGCCATAATGGTCTGGACCATTCAAGGAGGGATCTTGGACGCCGTTGTCGCAGCACCGCGCGCTTTGCTCGGTCGCACGATCGTCGGTCCTGCCTCGGTGCGGATCAGGGACGGCCGCATCGTCGAGGTGACCACCGGTGAAGCTCCACCCGGCGCGGAGGTCCTGTCCGGCGGCCTGCTGACACCGGGCCTGGTCGACGTGCAGGTGAACGGCGCCGTGGGCGTCGACTTCGCCGAGGTGGACGCCGCCGGAATGCGTTCCGTGGCCGAGGCTCTGCCGTCCACCGGAGTGACCCGGTTCCTGCCCACGTTGATCACCGCACCGGTCGACGTGGTGCTCAGGCAGGCGCGGGCGGTCCTGGCCGCTTCCGCCGCTCTGCCCTACGGCGTGGGAGCCCGGCCGTTGGGCGTACATCTCGAAGGCCCCTTCCTGTCGCCGAAACGGGCAGGGGTGCACGACCCGTCGTTCATGGTCGAGCCTGGTCCGGACCAGATCTCGGCCCTGTTGGACGACGAACTGATCCGCCGCGCGTTGCGGATGGTGACCATGGCGCCGGAACAGCCCGGTGGTCTGGAGGCGGTCCGCCGTCTCGTCGAGGCCGGGGTGCTCGTCGCGGTGGGCCATTCCGACGCCACGGGTGAGCAGACCCGCGCCGCCGCCGATGCGGGTGCCCGCATGGTGACGCACCTGTTCAACGCCCAGAGGCCGCTCGGCCACCGCGAACCCGGCGTGCCCGGCGTCGCGCTGGTCGACGAGCGCTTCACCCTCGGCCTCATCGCCGACCTGGCCCACGTGGGCCCGGACGTGTGCCGGCTCGTGTTCAACGCCGCCGGGGCACGAGTCGCGCTGGTCACGGACGCCGTCGCCGCCGCGGGGATGCCGCCCGGCCGCTACCACCTCGGTGGTGCGGACGTGCTGCTCACCGAGGACGGCGTGCCGCGCTCGCCGGAGGGCACGATCGCCGGCTCCGCGCTCACGCTGGACCGCGCCGTGCGGAACATCGTGTCCGTGGGCGTGCCGGTGGCCGACGCGCTCGCCTCGGCCACGATCGTGCCCGCCGAGGTCATCGGCGAGTCCGGTCTCGGCCGGCTCGCACCGGGTGCCGTCGCGGACCTGGTGTGGTGGGACGAGGACCTGCGGCCCAAGAAGGTCTGGGTCGACGGTCAGGTCGTGTTCGACGCCGAGGTTCCGGTGGCCGCACCGGTCGCGGCCGGATACGCGACCGCGGGCCAGTAGCTCCAACGCTCAGAGGGCGCTCTCTTCCCCCGTCGCACGGGGAGGGGAGTGCCCTTTGTCGTGCGTGGCGTTCAGGGCATTCTCATTGCAACGGCTTCGTTGCGTTGAACGCATACCCGATGCAACGATCTTGAAGCTTTAAGCTGCTGATACTCGACCTGAAGGCGGCAACGCCGTTGTTGCAATCAGGAAACTCGACGTAGCGTTTCGCTCATGAGAAACAAAATGGCGCAGGAAATGGTCGACGCGGGTCTCGTCGGTGTGACGGTCCGCCTGAGGGACGAGCACGGCGACCAGGTCGTGAGCGCCGGGCTCAGCGATCTGGCAGGAAGCGCGCAGCCACCGCCGAACGGGTACGTCCGGATCGGCAGCAACACCAAGACGTTCGTCGCGGCGGCGGTCCTCCGGCTCGTGGCGGAGAACCGGATCGGGCTGGACGACCCGGTGGACGCCCACCTGCCCGAGTTCGGCGTCGACCGCCGGATCACCGTGCGGATGCTGCTCCAGCACACCAGCGGGATCTTCAACCACACCGGCGAGTACTTCGAGGACGGCACGATCGCGCCGGGAATCCCCTGGCAGGGCAGGGAGTGGCTGGACAACCGGATGAAGGCGCACCGCCCGGAGGACCTCGTGCGGTTCGCGCTGGCCAAGCCGGTGCGGTTCGAGCCGGGCGCGGATTGGAGCTACTCCAACACCAACTACGTGATTGCCAGGCTGCTCGTGCAGAAGATCACCGGCATCCCGTTCGCCGAGGCGATGCACGAGCTGGTGCTCGCCCCGCTCGGGCTCGCGGACACGTCGGTGCCGGCCGGGCCGGAGATCGCCGAGCCGCACGCCCACGCCTACTACCGGCACGAGGACGAGACGATCGACCTCACCCGCCTCGACCCGTCGTGGATCTCGAGCGGTGGCGACATGATCTCGACGACCGCGGACCTCGCCACGTTCATCGCCGCGCTCGTGCGGGGTGAGCTGCTGCCGGCGCCGCTGCTGGCCGAGATGCTGGACCCGCATCCGAAGGTGGGCTACGGCCTGGGCGTGTTCGTCCAGGACGCGGCCGGCGGCAAGGTGATCTCGCACAACGGAGGCGCGATGGGGCACGCCGCGTTGATGTACGCGGCGGCCGACGGGAGCAAGGTCCTGACCGCCGCGCTGAACTACGTCGACGACGCCGGCCTGTCGCTCGCGCCGGCGTTCCAGGAGATGACGAAGAAGCTGGTCGACGAGGTCTTCGGCTGAGCGAAAAAAGAGCCCCGCCCGGGGGGACCAGGCGGGGCTCCTCGGTGGTGCGGGTCAGAGGGTCCGGGTGACCTTGTTCAGGCCACGCGGGCTGTCCGGGTCGCCGCCGCGGGCCAGGGCCAGGCCGTACGCCAGGCGCTGCACCGGGAGGATCTCCAGGACGGGTGCCACTTCCTCGGCGGTCTCGGGGATCGGGATGGACAGCGTCGCGCCCACCTTCTCCGAGGCCGAACCGACGGCCACGACGTCCGCGCCGCGCTGGTGCACCACGTCCAGGGCGTCGCGCAGCGAGTCGCCGCCCTTGCCCAGCGACGTGACGGCCAGGACCGCGGTCTCGCCGTCGACTGCGGCCACCGGGCCGTGCAGCAGGTCCGCGCCGCTGTACGCGCGGGCCGCCAGGTAGGAGGTCTCCGCCAGCTTCAGCGAGGCCTCCAGCGCCGTGGCGTAGGAGTAGCCGCGGCCCGTGGTCAGCACGCGGTCCACGAAGCGGTAGCGGCGGACCGCCTCCTCGACGGTCGGCGCCGAGGCGTCCAGGGTCACCTGGGCCAGGTCGCCGAGCGGCGCGGCCGCCTCGCCGTTGCCGCCCCGGATGGCGTCGATGAGCAGGTACAACGCCAGCAGCGTCGCCGAGTAGGTCTTGGTGGCGGCGACGGCGTGCTCCACGCCCGCGGAGACGTCCACCGAGAGCTCGGCGGCCGCGTTCAACGGCGACGACGGGGTGTTGGTGACCGCCACCGTCAGGGCACCGCGCCTGCGGTAGGAGGCCGTGACCTCCAGCAGGTCGGGGGAGCCGCCCGACTGGGAGACGGTGACCAGCAGGACGTCGCGCAGGTCGGGCTCGGCGCCGTACAGCGTGGTCGTCGAGGCCGAGACCAGGCCCGCCGGCAGCTGCAGCAGGATCTCGGTCAGGTACTTGGCGTAGATGGCCGCGTGGTCGCTCGAGCCGCGGGCCGCGAACAGGACGAAGCGCGGGGCCCGTTCGCGGATGACGGCCGCCACCTCGGCGATCGCGGACCGCGAGGCGTAGAGCGACGAGAAGATCGACGGCTGGGCCGCGATCTCCGCTGCCATGTGCCGGCCTGGCTGGGGCGTGGTCATGTGGTGCCTTTCAGGATCAGCTCGGCCGCGGCTCGGAGGCTCACCCGAGAACCGCCGTGGGTGTCGATGCGGGCGACGCTGCCCAGGTCCGGACCAGGCACGCCGGTTTCCACGTGCACCACGTCCAGGCCCAGATTAGTTAAGTTTGTTACCAGTTGTCGAGCGCTCGTGTGGCGGTGAGCGTCTCTGGTCACGACCACGATTGTGCGATCACCGGACACCCGCGCAACTTCGTCGGCCGAGACGTCGCGGACCGCGATCACCTCGGTGCCCGGGAGGACCTCGCGCAGGTACGGGCCGAGGCCCCAGGGGACGTCGCCCACGGCGATGGACGGGTCGACCACCAGGTCCACGACGACCGGGGAGGAGCCGACGTCGACCTTGCCGCGGACCTCCAGGGCGCGGCGGGCGGCGGTGAGGCCGATCTCCGCGTCGTGGGCGTCCACGGTGGACGGCGGCAGGCCCAGCGCCAGCGACCGGGCCGCGGCCTGCGTCAGGCGTTCCTCGGAGAGCTCGCCGGACTTCACGGCCGCGACGATCGAGTCGATCAGCCACTTGAGGTCGTCGTCGTCCAGCGACATGCCGCCGAGGCACATCGCGTCGACACCGGCCGCCAGCGCGCGCACGGCGCCCTGGGCGAGGTCGCCGCCGACCGCCTTCATGTCCAGGCCGTCGGTGATCACCGCGCCGGTGAAGCCCAGCTCGGTGCGCAACAGGTCGATCGCGTGCTTGTTCAGCGTCACCGGCGCCGGGCCCCACTCGGGGACGACCAGGTGGCCGGTCATGATCGAACGGACGCCCGCGTGCACGGCCGCCTGGAACGGCACGAGCTCGACGGCGCGCAGCTGCTCCTCGGTGCGCGGCAGCACCGGGAGCTGCTCGTGGGAGTCCTCAGTGGACGCTCCGTGGCCGGGGAAGTGCTTGGCGCAGGCGGCGACGCCCACGGCCTGCAACCCCTCGACCCACGCGGCGACGTGCCGGGCCGCGAGCACCGGGTCCGACCCGAACGCGCGGACGCCGATGATCGGGTCGTCCAGCGTCAGCACCAGGTCGGCCGACGGAGCGAGGTTCAACGAGATCCCGCACTTCGCGAGGCGCGCGCCGATGGACGCGGCCACCGAGCGGGTCAGGTCGAGGTCGTCCGCCGCGCCCAGCGCGTGGTTGCCCGGCACCTCGGAGCCGCGACCCGCGTCGAGACGCGTGACGTCGCCGCCCTCCTCGTCGATGCCGATCACCACGTCCGGGCGCACCGAACGCAGTTCGCCGCACAGCGCGGTCACCTGGGCGTCGTCGACGACGTTGCGCCCGAAGAGCACAACGCCGCCCAGCCCGTCAGCGACCCGCCGCAGCAACCAGTCGGGGGCGGTCGTTCCGGTGAATCCGGGAAGCAGAACGGCTG
Organism: Lentzea sp. NPDC058450; assembly: GCF_042721395.1. NCBI lineage: Bacteria > Bacillati > Actinomycetota > Actinomycetes > Pseudonocardiales > Pseudonocardiaceae > Lentzea > Lentzea sp. NPDC058450. The sequence continues at coordinate 125,066 of NZ_JBHXLO010000019.1, read as the reverse complement.
CGGCCAACTGATCCACGCGTCATCCCTTCACAGCACCAGCGGTGACGCCGGCGACCATCTTGCGTTGCACGATCAGGAAGAACACCAGCGCCGGCACGGTGAACAGGACGGACGCGGCCATCGCGCCACCCCAGTCGGTGCCGAACGCGGTCTGGAACCCGGACAGCCACACGGGCAGCGTCTCGCTGTCCTGGCTGCGGATCAGCACCTTGGCGAAGAGGAACTCGTTCCACGCCGTGATGAACGCGAACACCGAGGTGGCCACGAGACCCGGTCCCAGCAGCGGCAGCGTCACCTTCTGGAACGCCTGCCAACGGCCGCAACCGTCCACCATGGCCGCTTCCTCGAGCTCCGCCGGGATGCCGTTGACGAACCCGCGCAACGTCCACGCGCAGAACGGCAGCGTCACCGCGAAGTACACGAGGATCAGCGACGAGAGGTGTTCGTACAGCTGGAGATCCCGCATCATCAGGAACATCGGGATCAGCAACGCCTCGAACGGCGCCATCTGCGCGACCAGCATCAGCAGCACGAAGCTCTTGCGGCCGCGGAACGCGAAGCGCGACATGGCGACCGCCGCCGTGATGCCGATGACCACCGCGGCGAGCACGGCCGTCAGCGTCACCATCAGGCTGTTGCCGAGCGACGACAGGAAGCCCGGCTTGGTCCACGCCGTGACGAAGTTCGTGAGCGTCACCGAGAACGGGATCAGGTCGTAGTCCGACGTGATCGTCGTGCCCTTGGGCTTCAGCGCCGACGTGATCATCCAGTACGTCGGGAAGATGAAGAACAACGCGAGCAGGATGCCCGTGATGTTCGCTGCGGACTTCTTGAGCATCAGAGCTTGCCCTCCTCGGTCTGCAGCAGCTTGCGCAGGTACTGGAACGTGATCAGGCCGAGGATCAGCATCATCAGCACGGAGATCGCGGCCGCGACGCCGAAGTGGCTCTTCGCGATGCCTTCCAGGTACTGCAGCACCGGCAGCGTCGTCGACTCACCACTGGGACCGCCCTCGCGGAACACCCAGATCTGGGCGAAGACCTTGAAGTCCCACAGGGTCGACAGGAACGTCACCATCATCAGCAGCGACCGGATCTCCGGCCACGTCACCGCGCGGAACGTCTGCCACGGCGAGGCGCCGTCGATGCCCGCAGCCTCGTAGAGGTCGCGCGGGATGCCGACGAGCCCGGCGTAGAGCGAGAAGGCGAGGAAGGGGATCGCCTGCCAGATGATCAGCAAGCCGACGACGGACAGCGTCGAGGTGCCCGACGAGAACCACGAGTAGCCGGCGTAGGAGTCGAAACCCAGCTGCACCAGCGTCTTGTTCAAGATGCCGTAGTTCTGGTCGAACATCCACTGGTAGACCGTGGTGGACGCCAGGATCGGCATGGCCCACGCGCAGAGCATCGCGATCTGCAACGCGATCCGCACCCACGGCGTGAGCACGCGCATCAGCAACGCGATCCCGAGACCCGCGCCCACCGAGGCGCCGACGACGGCGACGGTGAACACGACGGTCCGCAGCGAGGCGATCCAGAACCGCTCGTCCTGCAGGACGGTGGCGTAGTTGTCGAGGCCCGTCCACACGACCTCGCCGCGCACCAGCTCGCCGAGGTTCAGCTGGCGGAAGCTCGTCACGAAGACGGAGACGACCGGCCAGCCGATCAGCCAGAGGATCGCGATGAGGGCGGGTGCGAGCAGCAGGTAGGGCAGGGCCCGGTCGAAGGCGCTGCCCCGGCGGCGCCGCTTGGGCGCCTCCCGGGTCGTGGCAGGCGGCAGCGCCGGGGGGATGGTCCCCGCCGGCGCTGCCGCTTCGGTCGTGTTGACGGCCGTCATCTCAGCGTGGCTAGGCCATCGCCTTGGTGATGGCGTCGCTCGCGTCCTTCGTCGCCTGGTCCAGCGTCTTCGCGCCGGTCAGGTACGCGGTGAGCGCGTCCTTCAGCGGGTTCTGGCCCGCCTCGACGGCCGCCCACTTCGGCGTCACCGGGGTGACCTTGCCGTTGGGGGACGAGTCCGCCATGGCCTTGCCGATCGCGTTGCTGGCGAGCTTCGAGGTGTCCTTGGAGGTACCGGGGACGGCACCACCCGCGGCGAGCTGGTCCTGGTAGTTCTTGGAGGACAGCAGCGCCAGGTACTTCTTGGCCGCGTCAGCGTTCTTGCTGGACGCCGGGATGGCGAGGTTCGAGCCGCCGAGGAACACCGGCGCGGCCGAACCGGCCTTCTTGGACGGGATCGGGAACGCCGAGGTCTTGTCGGCCAGGTCCGGCTTCGCCTTGACGGCGCCGCCGAGCTCCCACGGGAGGCCGACCATCATGCCGACGTTGCCCGTGCCGAAGACCTCCATCTGCTGGGGCTTCGCCTCGTCGATGTCAGCCGGGACCTTCTTGGCTGCCGACGCGTCGTAGAGCTCCTTGTACGCCTGGAAACCGGCCTTCGCCTGCGGCGTGTCGAGGGTGCCCGTCCACTTGCCGCCGTCCTGCTTGGCGATGTCGCCGCCCTCGTCCCAGATCAGGGACAGCAGGAAGTACCAGGACTGACCCGGCAGGTACAGGGCCTGGAAGTCCGGGTTGGACGCGTTCGCGGCCTTGAGCTTGTTGATCGCGTCGAGCCACTCGGCGCGCGACGTCGGAGCCTTCTCCACGCCCGCGGCCTTGAGCAGGTCCGTGCGGTAGATCACGGTGCGGTTCGCGGCGTAGAACGGCACGCCGTACTGCTTGCCGTTCAGCGTCAGCGAGTCCTTGAGGCCGCCGAGCCACTCGCCGCCGTTGAACTGGCCCGCGTCCGCGGTCAGGTCGGCGAGGGTGCCCTGGTCGGCGAAGCTCGCGGTCTGGGTGTTGCCGAGCTCGATGACGTCCGGCGGCGTGCTGCTCGCCAGCGCGGTGGTCAGCTTCTCCTGGATGCCGGTCCACTTCTGGACCTCGTACTTGACCTTGATCCCGTTCGCCGACTCGAACTCCTTGTTCAAGGCGTCGGTCAGGGTCGTCGGCGCGGAGCCGTCCATGAGCCACACGGTGATCTCTTTGGTCTCCGTGGCTCCACCGCTGCTCGTGCTCGTGCCACAACCTGACACGGCCACTGCCAGCGCGGCGGCACCGACAGCGAGTCCTCTCCAGCCCTTCACAGTTCGCGCCCTTTCACCAAGCCCGGCTCTCGGCCGAGCGGTCCAAGTGGTGTAGACCAATGCGGAACAGCGTGTGCTGCGTCACCGCGTCTGTCAAGCGCGTGACCAAGACGTTGCGAAGTCATCGGACGAATTTCGCGGCTCATGTCGGGGGTTCGGACGCACGAATCGGCACGGACAAGGCATCCTTGTGATGCGTGACATGGAGTGCGAGGAGGAGGCCATGCTGGAGACGACGCCTGCATCAGGCGTGGACGCCAGGACGCGTGCGCAACGCGAACCCAAGTACTGGGGTCTCAAGCGGCACCTGCTCGACCTGTTGAGGGCGCTGCCGCCCGGTTCGCCGATCCCCACGGAACGGTCGCTCGCGGCGGAGTTCGACGTCTCCAGGACGACCGTTCGCCAGGCGCTTGCCGAGCTGACGGTCGAAGGTCGCCTGCTCCGAGTGCAGGGCAAGGGCACCTTTGCGGCGGAACCGAAAGTCGCCCAGAGGTTGCAGCTGTCTTCGTACACAGAGGACATGCGGGCCCAGGGCCGCGTGCCGTCGTCGAAGCTGATCGAGGCTTCCGAGATGCCCGCGGAGGCCGAGCTCGCCCGGCTGCTCGGCGTGCGTCCCGGGGCGAAGGTGCTGCGGTTGCACCGCCTGCGCCTCGCCGACAACGAGCCGATGGCCATCGAGACGACCCACCTCGCGCTGGGCCGCTTCCGCGGGCTGCGCCGGTACCTGGCGCCCGGCGCGTCGCTGTACCAGGTGCTGTCCGAGCGGTTCGGCGTCGAGATGGGACACGCCGAGGAGACGATCGAGACGGCGCTCGCGTCGCCCGAGGAGGCGGAGCTGCTCGGCGCCGACATCGGCCTGCCGATGCTGCTGCTCTCGCGGCACTCGTACGACACCGACGGCAACCCGATCGAGTGGGTGCGCTCGGTGTACCGCGGCGACAGGTACAAGTTCGTCGCGACGCTGAACAGGCCGTCTTGATCGCGTGGGGCACGCCACGCGCCCGCTGGGTGCTGGCGACGACGATCCTCGGCTCGGGCATGGCGATGCTCGACGGGACGATCGTCAACGTGGCGCTGCCCCGGATCGGCGCGGAGTTCTCCGCGTCGGTCACCGATCTGCAGTGGATCCTGAACGGGTACCTGCTGGCCCTGGCCTCGTTGATCCTGATCGCGGGGTCTCTCGGGGACCGGTTCGGCCGGCTCCGGGTGTACGTGATCGGCGTCGTGTGGTTCGGCGTGGCCTCGCTGCTGTGCGGTGCCGCCTGGAACGTTCCCGTGCTGGTCGCGGCACGGGTGCTGCAGGGCGTCGGGGCGGCGTTGCTGACGCCGGGTGCTCTCGCGATCCTGCAGTCGTCGTTCAACCGGGAGGACCGGTCGCGGGCCATCGGCGCGTGGTCGGGGCTCTCCGGTGTGGCGACGGCGGTCGGGCCGCTGGTCGGCGGGCTGCTCGTGCAGGCCTGGTCGTGGCGGCTCGCGTTCCTGGTGAACCTGCCGGTCGCGGCGCTGTGCGTGTTCCTGGCGCTGAAGTACGTGCCGGAGTCGCGGGACGAGTCCGCCGGGCACCCGAACTACCTGTCCGCGCTGGTCGGGGCCGTGGGACTCGCCCTGCTGACCGGCGGGCTGGTCGAGCAGTCGTACGTCCTGGCGATCCTCGGCGTGGCCGCGATGGTGGCGTTCGGGGTCGTGCAGAAGCGGTCGGCCGATCCGCTCGTGCCACCCGAGCTCTTCCGCAACCGGACGTTCCTCGTGTCGAACGTCCTGACGTTCCTGGTCTACGCGGCGCTGGGCGGCGTGATGGTGCTGCTGGTGCTGCAGCTCCAGATCTCCCTCGGCTACTCGCCGACGGCCTCGGGCCTCGCGAGCGTGCCGATCACGATCATCATGCTGCTGGCGTCCTCGACGTCCGGGAAGATCGCCCAGCGCCACGGGCCCCGGTTGCAGCTGATCGCCGGCCCGATCCTGGTCGGCGTCGGCATGCTGCTGCTCCGCAACGCCACGCCGGGCGCCTCGTACGTCTTCGGCGTGCTGCCGGGCGTGCTGGTGTTCGGCATCGGCCTGGCGATCGTGGTCGCGCCGGTGACGGCCACCGTGCTCGCCTCCGCGCCTGATCACCACGCGGGTGTCGCGTCCGGCGTGAACAACGCCGTGGCCAGGACCGGCAGCCTGCTCGCGATGGCCGTGCTGCCGGCCGCGGTGGGGCTGATGGGCGAGGACTACGCGAACCCCGCGGTCATGACGGCCGGGTGGGAGATGGCGCTGGTGCTGTGCGCGGTCGCCGCGATCCTGGGCGGTCTGCTGGCGATCGGCGTGGACAACCGGGTGCTGGCCGCGGCCCCGGAGCAGCAGGAAGCGCCGCATCCGGGGGAGTGCCTGCACTGCGGGGTGGAGGGACCACCCACGCACATCCGGTCAGGTGGCGAGAAGGCGCACCAGTAGGTCCGGGTCCACGTTTCCGCCTGACACGATCGCGACCCCCGCGCCGCCGATCTTCTCCAGCGCGGCCACCGCCACGGCCCCGCTCGGCTCCGCGACCAGTCGCGCCTTCCGGGCCAGCCCGGCCACCGCCGTCAGGATCTCGTCCTCCGACACCGTGATCACGTCGTCCACGTGCGTGCGGATGTGCTCCCAGGTGAGCGCCGAGGGTTCGTCCCTCAACGCGTCAGCGGCCGTCTGAGCCCGTTTCAGGGGGTCCCAGCGCACCAGTTCGCCCGTTTTGAGCGATTCGGCGATGTCGGCGGCCAGCTCGGGTTCGGCGCCGAGCACGCGGACGTCCGGGCGCAGCGACTTGATCGCGGTGGCCACGCCGGAGATCAGTCCGCCGCCTGACATCGGCACCACGACGGTCGACACGTCCGGCTGGTCGGCGAGGATCTCCAGGCCGATCGTGCCCTGGCCCGCGATGACGTCGGGGTGGTCGAACGGCGGGATCAGCGCGGCGCCGCGTTCGGCGACCAGGGCCTCGGCGCGCTCGACGCGTTCGGTGATGCCGACGATGAAGACCTCGGCGCCCAGGGCCTTCGTGGCCTCGATCTTCACGGCCGGGGTGTTGTCCGGCATCACGATCGCGGCCGGGACGCCGTGCAGCCGGGCCGCGAACGCCACGGCCTGGGCGTGGTTGCCGCTGGAGTACGCGACGACGCCGTTCGCGCGGTTGTCCAAGCGCGCCAACGCGTTCAGGGCACCACGCAGTTTGAAGGCGCCGATCGGCTGAAGATTTTCCGGCTTCAGCCAGCCTTCGCCGAAAGGCAGCAGCGGCGTGCGCACCACGTGCGGCGCGATCACCGCCGCTGCCGAGCGGACCTGTGAGAGCGTGATCATCCGAGGATCGACGCGAGCTGGGCGGGCTCGATGTTGCCGCCGGAGACGATCGCGACGGCCGGTCCTGCCGGGAGCGTGCGGTTCAGGTACGCGGCCACGGCGACGGCACCGCTCGTCTCGGACACGACCCGCGTGCGGCGTGAGATCTGCTTCACGGCGTCGCGGATCTCGTCCTCCGACACGGTGACCACGTCGTCCACGTGCTCCTGGATGTGCGCCCAGGTCAGGTCGGACGGTTCGGCGCGCAGTCCGTCCGCGACGGTGCGGGCGCGGTCGTGCGCGTCCCAGTGGACCTGCTCGCCCGCGGCGAACGACGCGGCGGTGTCGCCGGCCAGCTCGGGCTCGACACCGATGACGCGGACGTTGGGGCGCAACGCCTTCACCGCCACCGCGACGCCGGAGATCAGGCCGCCGCCGCTGACCGGCACCAGGACCGTCGCCACGTCGGGCAGGTCCGCGCAGATCTCCAGGCCGATCGTGCCCTGGCCCGCGATGACGTCCGGGTGGTCGAACGGCGGGATCAGCGTGGCCTTGCGCTCCTCGACGAGCTCGTAGGCGCGCGACTCGCGTTCGGTGATGCCGACGACGAACACCTCGGCGCCGTGCGCGCGCGTCGCGTCGATCTTCAGCTGCGGCGTGTTCTCCGGCACGACGATCGCGGCCGGCATGCCGAGGGTCTTGGCCGCGTAGGCGACCGCCTGCGCGTGGTTACCGCTCGAATACGCCACGACACCGCGCGCCCGGTCCTCGGAAGGTATGCGGGACAACGCGTTCACGGCGCCGCGCTGCTTGAACGCACCGATCGGCTGCAACGACTCGGGCTTGATCCACAGTCCGGAGTCGAACGACAGCAACGGGGTGTGGACGACATGCGGGGCGATCGCGGCGGCGGCCGCGTGGACGTCTTCGAGAGTCACCAGGCGCATGGCGTTGATGATGCACGTCACCGGGCCACAACCGGTGAACTGTGCCCAACGTCCTACGTGTGTCATGTCTGAGAAGGAGAAGATCACCCCCGTCAAGCTCGTCGCGAGTGTGCTCGCCGCCGCCACGGCGGCCGTGCTGAGCCTTCGCCTGAACCTCGTCGGCACCGTCATCGGCGCGATCCTCGCGAGCCTGGTGACCACTTTGGGTGCCGTGTTCTACCAACGGTCGATGGAACGCGAGAAGCGCTGGCAGGTCATCGCCGTCGGCGGAGTGCTCGTGTTCGTGGTGACCGTGCTCACAGTCGCGAGCGTTCAGCTCGTCACCGGCAAGCCCGTCACGGCCGATCCGGGCAAACCGTCCACAAGCACTCATACCGAGACGCACACCGAGACCACGAAGACCGAGACGATCACCGTTTCGCCTAGTCCGACCACGTCCGTTCAGTCGCCGACCGAGAGCACGACGCCAACCGGACCGCCCTCGTCGACGACAGAATCCCGACAGGTTCCGGACAGCTCGACGGCGCCGCCGAGCAGCGACCCCATTCGGTGATCACGTCACTACGTTGAGCGACAGTTAACTGTCAATTGCTACGCACCGGAGTTGATCTGTCGTGAGCTGTGACACACTTCGTTCACGTTCGAGGCGGGGCGTCATAGCCAACAGCCCCGTAACTTCACTCGAACGGGCGTAAGGATTCGGTCCGAAAGAGACCGGGAGGAGGCGCAATGAGGCTCGTGGCACGTCCGCTTGAGCCCGGCGCCTGCCGTGAAGCCGAGAGGCAAAAAGGGATGGGAGGGGTGGGGCGACCCCTGCCGCCGCCCCACCACCCGTCCCCCTAGAGCCCCCGAGAGAGGTCCCTGCAACCGATCTCTCGGGTTCCCCTGCACCCGAAAGTGAGGGAGACGTCTGATGAACCGCACGAGTGCGGCCCGTGTAACCGGTGCCGTGGTTCTCGCCACCGGAGTCCTGACTGCTCTCAGCGTACCGGCGTTTGGCGCCCCTGCCGCACCAGTCGCCCCAACCGGTTCCGATACGGAGAGCTACCCGGCCGAATTGCTCCAAGCGGTCCAGCGTGATTTGGGCCTGAACGCTGACCAGGCCCGCGTCCGATTGGCCAATGACGCCCAGTCAGGCCAAGTTGCCGAGTCCGCCAAGGCGTCCCTCGGCGACGCGTTCGGCGGAGCCTGGATCGACCAGGCCAGCGGCAGACTGACCGTCGCGGTGACCAAATCAGGACTCTCCGTGACCGGAGCGGACACCAAGGTCGTCGCGAACTCGCTCTCCCAGCTCAACGGGACGAAGTCGGTTCTCGACCTCATGACGGCCCCCGCGGCCATCACGAGCTGGCGCGTGGACGAGAAGTCGAACAGCGTCGTCGTCGAGGTCAACAAGAACGTCCGCGACGCCGCGTCCGACCAGTGGATCGCGACCGCGAAGTCCATCAGCGGCTCGGTGAAGGTCGACGAGGTCACCGAGAGCCCCACCCCGCTGTACGACTCGCGCGGCGGTGACGCCATCTACATGGGCGGCGGCCGTTGCTCGCTCGGCTTCTCCGTGACCGGCGGCTACGTCACCGCGGGCCACTGCGGCACCACCGGCACGGCGGTGTCCGGCTACAACCGCGTCGCGCAGGGCTCGTTCGCCGGCTCGGTGTTCCCCGGCAACGACTACGCCTGGGTGCGCACCAACGCGAACTGGACCTCGCGCCCGTGGGTCAACCGCTACAACGGCACGAACGTGATCGTGCGCGGCAACACCGAGGCCGCCAACGGCGCCTCGATCTGCCGCTCGGGTTCGACGACCGGATGGCGCTGCGGCACCGTCCAGGCCAAGAACCAGACCGTGAACTACCCGCAGGGCCAGGTCCGGGGCCTCACCCGCACCAACGCCTGCGCCGAGGGTGGCGACTCGGGTGGTTCGTGGGTGGCGGGCTCCGGCTTCGGCCAGGCCCAGGGCGTGACCTCCGGCGGTTCGGGCAACTGCTCGTCCGGCGGCACCACGTACTTCCAGCCGCTCAATCCGATCCTGTCGCGCTACGGCCTCACGCTGACCCGCGGCTAGTACTGATGTGAAAGTGCCGCGGCACCCTCGGGTGTCGCGGCACTTTCGCGTTTCAGACCAGCACGATCTTGCCGTGGGCGTGGCCGGTCTCGCTGAGCCGGTGCGCGTCGGCGGCCCGGTCGAGCGGGAAGACCCCGGCGAGCGGGACGGTGAACGAGCTGAGGCCCGCGGCGATCGCGAGGCCGTGCAGCGCCTGGGGGTCGGCGCCGGGACCGCCCGCGGTGTGGGTGAGCCGGACGCCGTGCTCGCCGGACAGGTCGGCGATCGTCACCACGCGGTCCGGTGAGCCGGCGAGGGAGATGAGGTCGGGCACGGGACCCGCGCAGTGCAGCACCGCGTCCACGGCACCGCCCCTCTCGACGCCCCGGCCCGCCGAGATGGCCGAGACCCGGTCCACCAGCCCTTCGCCGTAGACCACCGGGACGGCCCCCATCGCCGCGACGAAGTCCTGCGTCGCCGGCCCCGCGGTGCCGATCACCCGCGCGCCCCGCGCGGCCGCCAGCTGGACTGCCACCGTGCCGACCCCGCCCGCCGCGCCCGCGATCAGCAAGATCATCCCGTCGCGCACCCCGAGCAGGTCCAACGTCCTCGTGGCGGTCTCCACGTTCGCGGCCGCCCCGCCCGCCTGCTCCCAGCTCCACGCGGCAGGCTTGGGTGCCCACGCGACCAGCACCGCGAACTCGGCGTTGGCCCCGCCGAGCAGGGCCAGGTCGACCATGCCGAACACCTCGTCGCCGAGGTTCACGCCGGTCACTCCCTCGCCGATCTCGTCGACGACCCCGGCCGCGTCCACGCCGGGCACGTGCGGCAACGGCAACCGGTCGCCGAACATCCCGGAGCGCAGGTAGGTGTCGCCGGGCGTGACCCCGGACGCGCGCACGGCGACCCGGATCTGGCCAGGACCGGCGTGCGGTTCGGCCACGTCGGCGACGTGCAGCAGGTCGGCGGGGCCGTACTCGGTGAACTGAAGTGCTCGCATGGCGGCGAAATTAGTGGAACAGGGCGTCCGCTTAGCCGAAACTGAGACGGTGACGAGGAATCTGACTCACAACCTGCGCTCGGACGCCCAGGACAACCGCGACCGGATCATGGCGGTCGCGCGCGAGGTGTTCGCGGTGGAGGGCCTGGACGTGTCGATGCGCGAGATCGCCCGGCGGGCGGGCGTCGGCCCGGCGACCCTCTACCGCCGGTTCCCGACGAAGGAAGCGCTGGTGGTGGAGGCCTTCTCGGAGCAGATGGCGGCCTGCTCGACGGCGGTCGAGGAGGGGCTCGCGCACCCGGACCCCTGGGAGGGGTTCCGCTTTACCGTGCAGGAGGTCTGCCGGTTGCACGTGCTCGATCGCGGGTTCGCGGCGGCGTTCACCACCGCCTACCCGAAGGCGATCGACTTCGCGGCGCTGCGCGACACGGCGTTCCAGGCGCTCGGCGAGCTCATCCGCCGCGCGAAGGCGACCGGCCGGCTGCGCGCCGACTTTTCGGTGGACGACGTGGTGCTGTTGCTGATGGCGAGCTCGGGCGTCCGCAACGGGACGCCCGCCATCGCGCGCCGGCTCGCCACCCTGTTCCTGGACGGCTCAGCTGAACTGCACTGACCGCTTCGACAGGCCGTACCAGAAGCCGTCGACGGTGCTCGCGGCCTTCTCGTCGCTCGCCGCCCCGAGAGCCACGAACAGCGGCGCGAAGTGCTCGGTCCGCGGGTGCGCGATCCCGGCGGCCGGGGCCTTGGTCTGGAAGTCCAGCAACGAGTCCACGTCGCCGGCGGCCAGTTGCCGGCCCGCCCAGTCGTCGAACTCCTTCGACCACGACGGCGGGTCGTAGTCCGGGCCCTGGCCGAAGTGCACGCAGCTCAGGTTGTGCGTCATGAAGCCGCTGCCGACGATCAGCACGTTCTGGTCGCGCAACGGCGCGAGCTTGCGGCCGATCTCGTGCAGCTCGCGCGGGTCGAGCGTGGGCATCGACATCTGCAGCACCGGCACGTCGGCGTCCGGGAACATCTCCTTCAACGGCACGTAGGCGCCGTGGTCGAGGCCTCGCTGCTCGTCCTGCTCGACGTGGCCGCCGAGGAGCTTGCGCACGTCGTTCGCGAGTTCGGGCGCGCCCGGCGCCTCGTACGTGACCTCGTAGTAGCGCTGCGGGAAGCCCCAGAAGTCGTAGACCAGCGGCACGGTCGTGGTCGCGCCGATGGTCGTCGGCGCCTCCTCCCAGTGCGCGGAGACCATGAGCACGGCCTCCGGGCGCGGGAGGGTGGCGGACCAGTCCTTCAGCTCTCTGGTCCACGTCTCGTCGTCAGCCAGCGGGGGTGCCCCGTGGCTCAGGTACAGCACAGGTGCGCTCACGTCGTCGAGAGTACGCCTGATAGTTCAAATTTCAACGATCAAGTTCGGATTTGAACGACTTGGCGGCCTTGCGCGGGTCCTCGGCGTCGGTGATGGCCCGCACGACGACGACACGGGTGGCGCCCGCCGCCTTGACCTCGTGCAGGTTCGTGAGGTCGATGCCGCCGATGGCGAACCACGGGCGGTCCGTCTTGGTGGCGCGGACGAGGTCGAGGCCCGGTGCCGGACGGCCCGGCTTGGTCGGGGTCGGCCAGCACGGGCCGGTGCAGAAGTACTCCACGCCGGGTTCCGCGGCCGCTTTTGTCATCTGGTCGACGTCGTGGGTGGACCGGCCGATCACCACGTCCTCGCGGACGATCCGGCGGGCCAGCGGCACCGGCAGGTCGTCCTGGCCGAGGTGCAGCACGTCGGCGTCGACGGCGTGGGCGATGTCCGCGCGGTCGTTGACGGCGAGCAGCTTCCCGTGGCGTTCGGTGGCCTCCGCGAGGATCTCGATGGCCTCGATCTCCTGCTTGGCCTCGAGTGACTTGTCCCGCAGCTGGATGATGTCGACGCCGCCCGCGAGGGCCGCGTCCGCGAACTCGGCCAGATCAGGCCGGTTCGGCGTGCAGAGGTAGAGCGTCGCGTCGGCGAGTCGTTGCCTGATCAGGTTTCCGTCGAGTCCTGGCACGTACGCACGTTAACCGTTATGTTGAGCAAGGTCCGCACGGGAGCCTGGAGAACACCGGGCTGAGAGGGAGCGTGGTTCGCTCCGACCGTCGAACCTGATCCGGGTCATGCCGGCGCAGGGAGCGTGAATGCCTTGAGTAGTGTGGAAGTGGCCGTCCGGGGTGGCGGCGTCATCGGCCTGTCCGTCGCGTTGGCGTTGGCACGGGCCGGGTTCTCGGTTTCGGTGTGGGATCACGGGTCGCCGCACGCCGGTTCGCGGGTCGCGGGCGGGATGCTGGCGCCGTTGACGGAGGCGTGGCCCGGCGAGGAAGCCGTGGTGGCGCAGGGGGTTGAGGCGCTCGCGCTGTGGCCGTCGTTCGCCGCGTCGATCGGCGTGCCGTTGTTCGAGGCCGGGACGCTGGCGGTCGGCACCCAACCCGGTGACCTCGCCGACCTGCGGCACGCGGGGGAGTTGCTGACGTCACGGGAGATCCGCGCCCTGGAGCCTTCGCTGGGTCCGGCGGTCCGGGGTGGCGTGTACGCCGCGGGTGACCTCGCCGTCGACAACAGGCTGCTGCTTTCCGCACTGTGGAAGGCTTGTGTCGATCTGGGCGTGCGGTCTGATGTGGACGGACGGGTCCAGGTGATCGCCGCCGGGGCGTGGAGCGGGGCGTTGCACCCGGCGTTGCGCGACGTCATCCGGCCGGTCAAGGGCGAGATCCTCCGGCTCACGCACCGGCCAGGGGCGTTGCCGCCGCCTCGGCACACCATCCGCGCGCTGGTCTCGGGCCGTCCGGTGTACCTCGTGCCGCGCGACGACGGACTGGTCGTCGGCGCCACCCAGTACGAGGCCGGGTTCGACACCGACGTGTCCGTCGCGGGCGTCCGGGACCTGTTGCGGGACGCGGAAACCGTGCTGCCGGGAATCGCCGAGTACGCGCTGACCGAGGCCGCCGTCGGGTTCCGCGCGGGCAGCCCGGACAACGTGCCGGTGGTGCGGTGGCTCGAACCGGGCGTGATCGCGGCGACGGGCCACCACCGCAACGGGCTGCTGCTCGCCCCGCACACGGCTCGGACCGTGGTCCGTCTGCTTGAGGAGGGAACTTCGTGAAGGCACAGGTGAACGGGACTTCCCGCGACTTGGCCGAGGGCACGTCGGTGGCCGCGGTCGTGACGCTGGTGGGCGCGCCGGACAGGGGCGTGGCCGTGGCGCTGAACGGCGCCGTGGTGCCGAGGGCGTTGTGGGACAGGACGATCGTGCCGGACGGCGGCGTCGTCGAGGTGCTGACCGCGGTCCAGGGAGGCTGACGTGGACGATCCGTTGATCATCGCGGGCCGGGAGTTCCGGTCCAGGCTCATCACCGGCACCGGCGGTGCCGCGAACCTCTCGGTGCTGGAACGCGCGCTGGTCGCGTCCGGCACCGAGCTCACCACCGTGGCGATGCGGCGGGTGGACGCGGCAGGCCAGACCGGTGTGCTGGAGTTGTTGCGGCGCCTTGGAATCGAGGTGCTGCCCAACACCGCCGGCTGCCGCACGTCCGCCGAGGCCGTGCTGACCGCCCAGTTGGCGCGCGAGGCGTTGGAGACGAACTGGGTCAAGCTCGAGGTCGTGCACGACGAGGAGACCCTGCTGCCGGACCCGGTCGAGCTGCTCGACGCGGCCGAACGGCTGGTGAACGACGGCTTCGTCGTCCTGCCATACACCAACGACGACCCGGTGCTCGCGCGCAAGCTGGAGGACATCGGGTGCGCGACGGTCATGCCGTTGGGTTCTCCCATCGGTACGGGCCTCGGCATCCGCAACCCGCACAACATCGAGATGATCACTTCTCGTGCTTCTGTTCCAGTAGTTCTGGACGCGGGCATCGGCACGGCGTCCGACGCGGCACTGGCGATGGAGCTCGGCTGCTCCGCCGTCCTGCTCGCGACCGCCGTCACACGAGCTCAGGACCCGGAACGGATGGGCGCCGCCATGCGTTGTGCGGTCGAGGGCGGACGGCTGGCGCGGCTGGCCGGACGCATTCCGCACCGCTTTTGGGCCCAAGCGTCTTCGCCGAGTCGCTGAGGTCGCTACCGTGGGTGCACACGTGTTGGGGGATGATGGAGAACTACCTGAAATCCCGCCGAGGAGGACGACAAGCCGTGACGGCCCCCATTGACGCCGAGGTCGAGGACGCGACCGCGCGTCTGTACCTGGCGATCGGCCGGCTGGCCCGGTTGCTGCGACGCACCGGTTCGCCCGGACTCGGCCCCGGCGCGGTCAGCGCGCTGGCCACCCTCGCACGCTGCGGCCCCATGCGCCTGGGCGACCTCGCGAACAAGGAGGGCGTGGCACCCCCGACGCTGTCCCGCATCGTCGCCGCGCTGGTCGAAGCCGGGTACGTGAAGCGCGAGCCCGACCCGCAGGACGGCCGCGCCTGGCTCGCCACCCCCACGCCCGAGGGCGAGACGATGGTGTCCGGCGTGCGGTCCGCGCGGGTGCGCGAACTGCAGCGCCGCATCGAACAGCTGACCCCCGAACACATCTCGGCGCTGGTGGGTGCGCTGGACGCGCTGGAGACGTTGGTGGGCGAGGAACCGAAGTAGCCCATCGCACGGGGAATCGAGGCGGCGCGTGAAGTCCAGGACCGGCGGCATGTGGTGGGGCACGTCGATCGAGGCGCCCGACCCCGCCGCCCTGGCGCGCTTCTACGCCGAGCTCCTCGGCTGGCACATCGGCCACGAGGAGCCGGGCACCTCGTGGCGCTGGGCGCGACGGTGGCGGAACACCAGCCGCAGCCGAACGTCCGCGTGCTGCTAGACCCCGCCGGCCACCCCTTCTGCCTGTGCCTGGACGAGTAGCGCCTGGTTGAAGGCGTCGAACTCCGCGACGAGCACCTCGCGGGTCTGCGCCAGCACGCCCGCGGCCATCGCGCCGGTGAAGCTCTCCGCGTTCACCAGCCGGGTGCCGTCCTCGACCTCGGTCAGCTCCCACCGGTGGCGCCCGAAGAACGTCTCCGGGTCGCCGCCCTGCGAGGCCAGCACGTACGGCTCGGCCGACGTGATCTCGCCGTCGAAGTCGCGCTCGAACGGCGTGCCCCTGGCCGCCTTCACCTTGGTGTGCAAGCCATCCACCTGCGTGTACTCCATGACGGGGTTCCAGCGCGCATACCCGTCGAAGTCCACCAGCACCCGCCACACGACGTCGATCGGCGCGGGGATGACCAGCTCGGTCCTGACCTCATTTTCCTGCATGGTTGTTCAGCATAATCACGCGCGCTAGGCTTTTTCCCATCGTCGGGATCAAGGGGCAGGTTCAGCAGCGCGGCGTCGAGCGACGCCGCGACATCGTCGACGCCGCGATAGACCTGTTCGGCGCCAACGGGTACGCGGGTACGGGCGTCGCGGCGATCGCGAAGCAGGCAGGCGTGACGCCGTCCGCGGTGATCCACCACTTCGGGTCCAAGGAGAACCTGCTCAAGGCGGTCCTGGACGAGTTCGACGCGCGGGCGGCGGCGCGGGTGACGGGGAACGACCTGGTCCAGGCGTTGCTCGACGACGCCGAACACACCATGCGGCACAAGGGTTTGGCGACGCTGCACACGGTGCTCCAGGCCGAGCACCTCGCGCGCGACGACGACATCACGCGCCGGTTCCGCGAGCGCAACCGCCTGCTCCGCGGCCACTTCGCCGCACGATGGGGCGAAGCGGCCGCGCTGGAGCTGATCGCGTTCCTCGAAGGCGCGCTGACGGTCTGGCTGCTCGACCCCGAGACCGCCGACCTGCGCGCGATGTACGCCCGCTACCTGTCGAGCCTCCACAACGGCGACACCGGCCCGGATCCGGCGCCCAGCGGGTAGGCGGCGGCCACCGACTTCACGATGAACTCCTTGCCGAACCGCACCGCCTCCGGCACCGAGGCACCGCGAGCCAACGCCGAACTGATCGACGACGCCAGGGTGTCCCCGCTGCCGTGCGTGTGCTCGGTGTCGTAACGAGGACCGGGCAGCTCGATGAACGACCGCCCGTCGTAGAGCAGGTCGAGGCACTCCGGGTCGTCCCACATGTGGCCGCCCTTCACCAGTACCCACTCAGGCCCCAGGGCGTGCAACGCCTCGGCCGCCACGCGCTGGTCCGCGCGGTCCTTCACGGTGATGCCGGTGATCAGCCGCACCTCGTCGAGGTTCGGCGTCACCAGGGTCGCGCGTGGGAACAGCAGGCCGCGCAACGCGTTCAGGGCGTTGTCGGCCAGCAGCGGGCTGCCGTGCATGGACGCCGAGACCGGGTCGACGACGAACGGCACGCCGCCGGAGCCGATGCCCGCGCGGTCCAGCGCCGGGGTGATCGCCTCGATGATCGCGGCCGACGCGAGCATGCCGGTCTTCGCGGCCTGCACGCCGATGTCCGAGGTCACCGACTCGATCTGGGCGGCGACGACGTCGGCCGGAACTTCGGAGACTCCCGTGACGCCCACCGAGTTCTGGACCGTCACGGCCGTCAGGGCCACGCAGCCGTGCACTCCGCACGCGAAGAGCGTGCGGAGGTCGGCCTGGATGCCCGCACCACCGCCGGAATCGCTTCCGGCGATGGTGAGCACCCTGGGAGGTGCGACGGTCACGAGGTCTCCACGACCGGCAGGTAGACCTTGTTGCCCGTGTCGGCGAACTCGCCGGACTTCTCCGCCATGCCGGCCTCGATGGCCTCCACAGTGGACAGTCCGCGCTCCTCGGCGTAGCGCCGCACGTCCTGGGTGATCTTCATGGAGCAGAACTTCGGCCCGCACATCGAGCAGAAGTGCGCCGTCTTCGCCGGTTCCGCGGGGAGCGTCTCGTCGTGGAACGAGCGCGCGGTGTCCGGGTCGAGCGACAGGTTGAACTGGTCCTCCCAGCGGAACTCGAAGCGCGCCTTGGACAACGCGTCGTCCCAGTCCTGCACGCCGGGGTGGCCCTTGGCGAGGTCAGCGGAGTGCGCCGCGATCTTGTAGGTGATCACGCCGGTCTTCACGTCGTCGCGGTTCGGCAGGCCGAGGTGCTCCTTCGGCGTGACGTAGCAGAGCATCGCGGTGCCGAGCCAGCCGATCTGCGCCGCGCCGATCGCGGACGTGATGTGGTCGTACGCCGGCGCGATGTCCGTGGCCAGCGGCCCGAGCGTGTAGAACGGCGCCTCGCCGCACCACTCCTCCTCGAGCCGGACGTTCTCGGCGATCTTGTGCATCGGCACGTGGCCGGGGCCCTCGATCATCACCTGGACGTCCTTGGCCCGCGCGATGTGCGTGAGCTCGCCCAGCGTCCGCAGCTCGGCGAACTGGGCCTCGTCGTTGGCGTCCGCGATGGAACCCGGCCGCAGCCCGTCACCCAGCGAGAACGTCACGTCGTACGCGCGCAGGATGTCGCACAGCTCCTCGAAGTGCGTGTAGAGGAAGCTCTCCTGGTGGTGCGCGAGGCACCACGCGGCCATGATCGAACCGCCGCGCGACACGATGCCCGTGACGCGCTTCGCGGTCAGCGGCACGTACCGCAGCAGCACGCCCGCGTGCACGGTCATGTAGTCGACGCCCTGCTCGCACTGCTCGATCACGGTGTCGCGGTAGACCTCCCACGACAGCGCGGCCGGATCGCCGTTGACCTTCTCCAGGGCCTGGTAGATCGGCACGGTGCCGATCGGCACGGGCGAGTTGCGCAGGATCCACTCGCGCGTCTCGTGGATCCGCTTGCCGGTCGACAGGTCCATGATCGTGTCGGCACCCCAGCGGGACGCCCACACCATCTTCTCGACCTCGTCCTCGATCGACGACGACACCGCGGAGTTGCCGATGTTGGCGTTGATCTTCACGAGGAACTTCTTGCCGATGATCATCGGCTCGGCCTCGGGGTGCTTGCGGTTCAACGGAATCACCGCACGCCCGATGGCCACCTCGGCGCGCACGAACTCCGCGTCGACGTTCTCGCGCACCGCGATGTAGCGCATCTCCGGGGTGATGATCCCGGCCTTCGCGTACGCGAGCTGGCTGACAGCTCCGTTGATCGGTTCCCGTGCCGCGACCCACCCGGACCTCAGGTCGGGCAGTCCACTGTGGACGTCGATGGTCGCGTTGTCGTCGGTATACGGACCGGAAGTGTCGTACAGATCGACATGTTCGCCGTTGGTCAGTTCCACCCTGCGGAAAGGCACCCGGACGTCAGCAGAGACTTCCCGGTACACCTTGCGAGAGCCCGAGATCGGGCCCGTGGTCACACTGGGCTTGACCGAACGGTCGTCAAGTGCCGTCACGACATTCCTCCCTACGCCGGCATTACCCGGTCAGGTTCAGGCGGTCGGTGACACCGGCACTACGGCCAGTCACCCTCTCAGCCCGCTCAGGCGCGAGCTCCCGCGTTGTGTTGAGTTGTCGAGAACCGACCATAGTCAGAGCGCGCCGCTGCTGCCAAGGGCGTCGTTTGCCCCTAATCTCTTCCCCGTGGCTGATCACCAGCCGTTCCCGCCCGGCGCGCGACGCGGCCAGCGTCCCGCCGTGGTCTCGGCATGCCCGTCCTGCGGGGAGCTCGCCGGTCGCGGCTACCCCGACTGCGGTTTCTGCGCGGAGCTGCTCGACCAGTTCTGGCTGGCCGACTGGGAAGCGCTGCGCACGTCGTCGCAGCTCGCCGACCGGGAGCTGGCCGAGCTGGTGACCTCGGCCGACGTCGGGCAGTACCCGTGGACGTGCGTGGACTGGGCGATGACGCTGCTGGCCTGCTCGCGGTGCGGTGCCGAGCTCGGCACCGGGCCCGTCGAGTGCGTGCGGTGCGCCGTCACCGAGGAACGCCGCTGGAACTGGGACCACGCGGCGCACCCGTACACGATGAGCGCGAACGAGCACCTGCTGCGCGTCGCCAGGGCCGCGCTCCGGGCACCTCACCGGCGTCGTCCGGCCGTCGTGCAGGCCTGGCAGCTGGTGCTGCCGTTCCTGATCGCCGGTGAGGTGATCGAGTTCGGTCGTCTGGACCGCATCCGCGCGCACGTGCTCGCGGGCGGCTACGCGTCGATGGCCGCGTGCCACACGTTCGCCGAGCTGGCGGGCCTCCCCGAGCTCTTCTGGCGGCGGGGAGGCGACGCGATCTCAACGCGGGTCGAGTACCAGCCGGATTCCGAGCGCCAGCAGCACGCCGCCCGACAGCTTCTCCAGCGCGGGACGGACGCGCGGCCTGCTCAGCCAGCCGCGGATGGTGTGCAGGATCGACACGATGATCAGGTACCAGACGGTGTCGATCAGGACCCACCCGACGGCGAGGAAGAGCAGAACCCCCTGGCCGGCCTCCCCGGCAGGCACGAACTGCGGTAGGAACGAGATCGCGAACACGCCGAGCTTCGGGTTGGCGAGGTTCACGACCAGGCCGCTGCGGAACGCGTGGCTCGCGGGCGGAGGTTCGGACAACGGCATCGTCTTGCTGATCAGGGCCTTCACGCCCAGGTAGATCAGGAAGACCGCGCCGATGATCCTGAGCCCGTGGTAGGCGATCTCCGACGCCGTGAGCAGCACCGACAGGCCCAGTGCGGCCGCGACCGCCCAGCAGGCGACGCCGACCTCCATGCCGAACACCGTCGCGAGCGCGGCTTTTCGCCCGTGCACCGACTGTCGCAGGACCATGGCCGTGCCAGGTCCGGGCGACAGTGCGATGAGGAACGAGGCCGCGACGAACGCGACGATGTTTTCGAGTGGCATGCCATTGATGGTCGCTGGTCGTCGCAATCGTTTTTCTAGAAGCGGCTGGTTCTTGACCTGGAGCGCGCTCCAGGATGTTCGGTGGGTGCATGACAGTGGAACTGGGGAAGTTGGGTTTCGGCACGTGGGCCATGGGTGGCCCGATGACGTACCAGGGGCAGCCGGTCGGCTGGGGTCCCACGAACGACGAGGAGTCGCTCAAGGCGTTGCGGAGGGCCCACGACCTGGGCGTTCGGTTGATCGACACGGCGGACGTCTACGGCTGCGGGCACGCCGAGACGCTGGTGGGGCAAGCGTTTGCGGACGTGCGGGACGAGGTCGTGATCGCGACCAAGTGGGGCGACGAATTTGACCCCGCGACGTGGGAGCTGACCGGGTACAACGGCACCGTCGGGTACCTGCGCCGCGCCGTCGAGGGGTCGTTGCGGCGGCTGGGCACCGACCACATCGACCTGTACCAGCTGCACCTCGGCGACCTCGGGCTCGACGAGGCGGCACTGCTGCGCGACGAGTGCGAGGCGCTGGTCGCGGCGGGCAAGATCCGCGCGTACGGCTGGAGCACCGACGACCCGGAACGGGCGCGGTTCTTCTGCGCCGGTGAGCACGGGATCGCCGCGCAGGCGGACATCAACGTGCTGTTCGACAACCCGGAGATGTACGCGGGGGAGTACGCGGTGCTGTGCCGCCGGCCGCTCGCGATGGGGCTGCTCGCGCGGGACACGTTCGCGGAGCTGCCCGCCGACGACGTGCGCGCGTCAGACCCGGCGTGGCTGCTGTTCTTCGAGAACGGCCGCCCGACGCCCGCGTACTTCCAGGCGCGGGAGGCCGTGCGGGACGTGCTGACGTCCGGCGGGCGCACGCTGGTGCAGGGCGCGCTGGCGTGGTTCTGGGCGCGTTCTCCCCGCCTGGTGCCGATTCCGGGCGTCCGGACGGTGGCTCAGGTCGAGGAGAACGCGGGCGCGCTGGAGTTCGGTCCGTTGACGCCTGAGGAACTGGGCCAGATCGAGGCCGTCCTGCGTTAGTCCTCGTCCTCGAAGTTCGCGGGGTCGGCCGGGTCCCAGGAGTTGCCGGGCACGCCCCACTCGTTGTCGCGCAGCATCCGCTTCGCCTCCTTCTTGTACCGGCCGACGAGGCGGTCCGTGTACAGGAAGCCGTTGAGGTGGTCGGTCTCGTGCTGGAGGCAGCGCGCGAAGAAGCCGGTGCCCTCGACCTCGAACGGCTGCCCGTCGATGTCCTGCCCGGTCACCTTCGCCCATCGGGCGCGTCCGGTCGGGTACGCCTCACCGGGCACGCTCAGGCAGCCCTCGAAGTCGTCGTCCGGGTCCGGCATGGTCTCCGGGATCCCGTCGGTCTCCAGCACGGGGTTGCAGATCGCGCCGCGGTGCTGCACGCCCTCGTCGTCAGGGCAGTCGTAGACGAAAACCCGCAGGTCGATGCCGATCTGGTTGGCCGCGAGCCCGACTCCGCGCGCGGCTGCCATCGTCTCGAACATGTCGTCGACGAGGGTCTTCAGCTCGGTGTCGAACTCGGTGACCTCGCGCGTCGGATTGTGGAGCACGGGGTCGCCTGCGATGCAGATGCGGTGGACGGCCATGGTCAGACGATAAGCCGTCCAAAACTGTCGGTGTCGCGCGGTAGGTTGGAACGATCACGTGATTGAATTGCCCGCACCTGAGATGGTGTGGCGACCGTGGGGAGCCAGATGGATCACACCGAGACGCTCACCTCCGCTGACGGCCTGACCAGCCGCGAACGCACCATGCTCGCGTTCGAGCGCCAGTGGTGGAAGTACTCGGGATCCAAGGAACAGGCCATCAGGGAACTGTTCGACATGTCAGCGACCCGCTACTACCAGCTGCTCAACGCGCTCGTGGAATCCGAAGCCGCCCTGGCCGCCGATCCGATGCTGATCAAGCGGTTGCGAGGCGTCCGGACAGGCCGTCAGAGGGTTCGCGCACGCGCCAGGAGCACCGAGGACTGATGACCTCCCCCGAGTCCGCAAGCCCGTCCCGTCCGGCCAAGGCTGCCGGCTTCGCCCTGCTCGGCGTCGCCGCGGTGGCGCTGGTGATCGGCGTCATCTCGCTCTTCGGCGGAGGCTCCGACGACACACCGCCGGCCGCCGGGGGCACGTCGACCGCGCCGCCCGCCCAGACCACCACGGCCGCCTCCGAGCAGCCGCCCGCCTCCACACCTTCGTCCGCCCCGCCCGGGACCACGACGGGCTCGCCGACCGTGCCGCCGCCGTCGTCCGCGGCGACACCGCCCCCGCCGGTCACCCAGCCGGGTGCGACCAAGGCCCCGGTCCGGGTCTACAACAACTCGACGATCACCGGTCTGGCCTCCAAGGCCTCCGACGAGGTCCGCTCGAACGGGTGGACGGTCGCGGAGACCGGCAACTACTCGTCCGGCACGATCCCGACCACCACGGTCTACTTCCGCCCCGGCACCGAGGAGGAGGCCTCCGCGAAGGAGCTCGCCGCCACGCTGCGGGCGCGCGTGGAGCCCCGCTTCGACGGCATCCAGTCGGCGGCGGCCGGGATCATCCTGATCGTCACGAACGACTACCAGGGCCCGCCCAAGAGCAAGTAGTGGCTGGTGGGGGCGGCCGCGCCGCCCCCACGCTCAGCGGTTCGCCGCGTAGGCCGCGAGCCCGGCCAGCTGCACCGGGTCCAGCGACGGCCGCACCACGTCCCGTGCCTTGGCCAGGTGCGCCTGCGTCACCTCGGCCGCGTCCAGCGACTCCCGCATGGCCGTCAGCGCCGCCTCGCGGATGAGCGCCGCGCAGTCCGCCGCCGAGTACATGTCCAACTCGCCCGCCAGCGTCGCGAGGTCGACGTCCCCGGCCAGCGGCGTGTTCCGCGACGAGGCCTTCAGGATCTCCGTGCGCGCCTCGGCGTCGGGCGGCGGAACGTAGATGATCCGCTCCAGCCGGCCGGGTCGCAGCAACGCCGGGTCGATCAGCTCCGGCCGGTTGGTCGCCCCGATCACCACGACGTCCCGCAACGGCTCGACGCCGTCCAGTTCGGTGAGCAGCGCGGCGACCACGCGGTCGGCCACACCGGAGTCAGACGACTGCCCCCGGCGCGGCGCCAGCGCGTCCACCTCGTCCAGGAACACCAGCGCGGGCGCGGCGTCCGCGGCCCGCCGGAACAGCTCCCGGACCGCCCGTTCCGACTCGCCGACGAACTTGTCCATCAGCTCGGCGCCCTTGACCGTCAGCACGTTCAGCTGACCCGAGCCCGCCAGCGCCCGCACCAGGAACGTCTTGCCGCATCCCGGCGGCCCGTAGAGCAACAGCCCGCGCGGGGGCTCGACGCCCAGCCGGGCGAAGGAGTCCGGGTACCGCAACGGCCAGAGCGCGGCCTCGGTCAGCGCCTGCTTGACCTCGGTCATGTCGCCGACGTCCGCCAGCGTCAACCCTCCGGTTTGGACGGTGTCCGACGCGGACATGGAGATCGGCCGGACCGTGCCGAGCGCCGCGATCAGATCCTCCTGGCCCACGCGGGGTTCCGCCACGTCGCGCTGGCGCAGTGCCGCACGCACCGCGGCCTCCCGCCGCAACGCGCACAGATCCGCCGCCACGAAACCGGGAGTGCGGGCCGCCACCTCACCGAAGTCCACATCGGACTCCAGCGGCACGTCCCTCAGCAGCACGCGCAACAACTCGGTGCGCCCGGCCGCGTCGGGCAGGGGGAGGGCCAGCTCGCGGTCCACCAGATCGGGCGCCCGCAACCGCGCGTCCACCGACTCGGCCCGCGCCGACGTCACCACCAACGCCAGGTTGGGGCGGGAGATGGCGGTCCGCAGGATGTCCAGCACGACCGTCGCCACCGGTGGCGGAGCCGTGGGCAGCAACGAGTCGATGTCCGTGAGCAGCAGCACCGTCGGCTTCTCGGGAACGCTCGCGATCGAGTCCCCGAGCTGCTTGGCCATCGCGCCGGGTTCCAGCACCGCGATGCTGGGCGCCGCGAGCTCGACGACCACGGCGTCCACGGACTTCGCCACCGCGCGCACCAAAGTCGCCTTGCCGACCCCTTCCGGCCCGCTGACCATCGCGGCCAGCCGGGCCGACGCCCCCAGCTTCGTGAGCAGCTCGGGCTGCCGGAACATCAGCTCCAGCCACTCGGTCAACCGGCGGGCCTGTTCCCGTTGCCCCACCAGGTCCGTGACGGGCAGCGCGTCGTGCTTCTCCTGCACCACAACGGGAGTCACCTCGGCGGCGGGTGCCGAAGCCGACCGCCACCCCACGACGCTCGACGGCTGCACGGCCACCGGCCCGGCCGGATCGGTGGAGGTGATGGTGATCAGCTCGTTGGTCCACGTCATCCCGATGGCGTTGGACAACCGGCGCCGCGTCTCCGACACGTTCGCACCAGGCGGCGGCGCGAGATCCTGCGGCAGCAACGAAACGTTGTCGCCCACCGTCAACACCTTGCCGGTCAACGCCATCCGCACGTGCTCGGGAGTCAGCGCCGTGGTGGCGAGCCGGGAGCCGGCCACGGTGATCGAGCGGGCGGCGGTCACCTGCACCGGCGACACGACGATCTCGGAACCCTCGACCACGCCGAGGTTCGTGAGCGTCACGTCGTCGACCAGGACCACCCCCGGTGGCTGTTCGCCGGCGGCGGCGAGGGCGGCGCTCACTCGGGCGCCGGTCAGCTTCACGGCGTCCCACGCGCGCAGCCCCAAGGCGTCGAGCACCTCGGGGTGCAGGCGGACCACCCCGCGGCGGGTGTCCAGAGCGGACGGGGACAGGCGAGCCGTCAGCGTGATCACCCCGAGAACTCTAGTTCCTCGTGGACCGTCCGCAGGGCGGATGGATCGCCCATCGGGAGCAAAAGGGCGAACCAGGCGTGATTAGGCCAACTGGAGTCTTCCGGTTGAGGCCTGTGTGAAGGCACGGTGTAGTTGCCGAGCCTGGGGGCTCGGACGTCGCGCTGCGTGCGATGCACAAGGTCCTGGGGGGCTTAACAACAATGCGCCACCGAAGGGCGCGCCTATTTGGCGTGCGCTCGTTCGCTCTCGTACTGGCCGTTTCGGCCAGTCCGCTCGCACCCGACGCGCTCGCGGCGCCCACTCCGGCGGAGCTGCCCGACGAGGTGTCCGCGCTGGCGGCGGCCAAGAAACACGACAAGCCGGTCAAGGTCTCGGCGCTCACGACCGAGGTGGCCGAGACCGTGGCGAACCCGGACGGTCGGATGGAGCTGGTCCAGTCCCTGAAGCCGGAGCGGGCGAAGCGCGGGGGCAATGGGTTCCCGTCAGCACCAGGCTCCATGAGGGCGCGGACGGGCTGATTCGGCCCGGAGGCGGCCATTGTCGATCTCCAGTTCTCCGGTAAGGGGAGGGGCAAGCCGCTCGCGTTGATCTCCAAGGACGGCGTCGAGGCGGGGTTGACCTGGGTGGAATCCCTGCCGAGCCTGCGGTGGATGGTGCCCGGACGACCTGTCGGGAGGTCTGGCCGGGCGCCGACCTGATCATCGAGGCGACCGCGACCGGCTCCACCCAGCTGCTCGTTGTGACATGAAAACAACTATGGGGGAATTGATGCGCCACAAACAGGCGCGCGCATTCAGCCTGCGCGCGTTCGGTCTCGTGCTGGTCGTTTCGGCTGGTTTCATCACACCTGCCGCGCAAGCGGCACCTGCTCCGGCCGAGCTGCCGGACGAGGTGTCCGCGCTGGCTGCGGCGAAGAAGTTCGACAAGCCGGTGAAGGTCTCCGGTCTCACGACCGAAGTGTCGGAGACCGTCGTTCAGCCGAACGGCAAGATGGTCTTCAGCCAGTCTCTCAAACCGGAACGGACGAAGCGCGGGAACAAGTGGGTTCCCGTCGACACCAAGCTGCGCAAGCACTCGGATGGCGTGATCCGTCCAGAGGCTGCGGTGGTCGACGTTCAGATCGCCGGCAAGGGCGAGGGCAAACCACTCGCGGTGGTTGCCAAGGACGGCGTCGAGGTCGGGCTTTCCTGGCCTGAGGCGCTGCCGGAGCCGAAGGTCGAGGGCGCCAAGACGACGTACTCCGACGTGTGGCCGGGCATCGATCTGACGGTTGAGGCGACTGCGACCGGGTTCAGCCAGCTCCTGGTCGTCAAGACCGCCGAGGCGGCGAAGTCGGAGAAGCTGCGCAAGGTCACCTACGGCTCGCACGTCAAGGGCGGTGAGCTGAGCCAGGTCGACGGTGTGCTGACGGTGAAGGACGACAAGGAGTCTGTGCGGTTCACCGGTGACGCGTCGCAGATGTGGGACGCGACCGGCCGCCCGGCGAAGATGGGTGTCGAACTGACCGACACCACCATCTCCGTGCTGCCCGACCAGGCATTCCTGGCTTCGCCGGAGACGAAGTTCCCGGTGTCGATCGACCCGAAGTACAGCTGGGCCGGGTTCAAGAACCACCACGCCGTGGCGCAGCAGAACTTTCCGGAGGCCCGCAACTACGACCGCACCGACGGTGAGCTGGGTGACCTCAAGGCCGGCTGGCACGGCAGCACGGGCTACTCGCTCACCTACCTCGAGATGAACTTCGCCCCGATGGTCGGCAAGAAGATCCACTCGGCGAAGCTCGCGATGAAGGTCATCCACTCCTCGAACTGCGCCCAGGCCGAAGCGACCGGTGTGTGGCACACCGGACCCATCGGGCCCGACACCAGGTACAACGCCGGGCCCCAGTGGTACGGGAAGCAGTCGTCGAGCAACAGGACGAACAACGCCGGTTTCTGCCCTTCCGACGGGCAGACCGAGTTCGACGTGCTCGGTCAGGCGCAATACCAGGCGGACAACGGGTACTCGAACCTGACCGTCGGCCTCGCGACGGACAACGGGGTGGCGAACGACAAGGCGTGGCGCCGGTTCGACCTCAACCCGGTGCTGCGCATCGAGTACAACTCGTACCCGTTGCGGGCATCGGACCGCAGCCTGGAGCGCGGCCTGTACGCGTGCGGTGCGGGTGGAGCCGCGAACGCCGTTCACGTGCCGACCAGGACACCTCGGATGCGCGCCAAGATCGAGGACCCGGACGGAGGTGTCCTGTGGTCGTACTTCGAGTTGTTCAAGGACACCGGGGAGCGCTTCCCGAAGTTCATGGCCGGCTACCAGAACCAGGACACCCCCTCGGGTTCCTATTCGGAAGCAGCGATTGCACCCGGCACGATCACCGAGGACGGCAATTACGTGTGGGCCGTGGGAGTCGGCGACGGCGAACTCGACGCCAAGTGGGGGTACCAGGAATGGTGCTACTTCGTCGTGGACACGGTGAAACCAGTGGTTCCTCAGGTGAAGTCAGTCGAGTACCCGGAGCCGCAGCCGGGCGGTGGTGTCGGTGTGACCGGCACGTTCGAGCTCGATTCGGTGAAGTCGTCGAGCGGTGACGTCGCGAAGTTCCACTACTCGTTCACCTCGGACGGCGGTGAGTCGCTCAACAAGGAGATGGCTGCCGGTGCGGATGGAAAAGCGACGATCCGGTGGACGCCGTCGACGGCGGGCACGCAGACGCTGTTCGTGAAGACGGAGGACCGCGCGGGCAACCTGTCCGAGCTGAAGAGGTACGAGTTCGTCGTGCTCGCCGGTGGCCATCCGACCGCGCACTGGGCGCTGGACGGCACGCTGACCGACACCAACGGCGGCAACGCGTTCACGGCCAACGGCAACCCGGACGTCGCCGCGGTGGGTTATGCGGGCAAAGGTGTCTCGCTGAACACGACGCAGGACCACCTCAGCCGTGCCGCGGTAGTCGACACGTCGCAGAACTTCACGGTGTCGGCGTGGGCAAGGATGAACGGCGGAGCGGCCGGACAAACGGTGATGTCCACTGTGGATGCATCTGCTCTCTCCTCCAGCCTTTACTACGACCAGGGCAACAAGCGCTGGGCGTTCGGCATGACGGCGAAGAACAACAAGGCCGACCTCAGGGTCGTGCATTCCCAGGCCGAGGCGCAGGTTGGGGTCTGGACCCATCTGACCGGCACGTACGAGGCCACGGCCAAGAAGCTCACGCTGCACGTCGATGGCATCAAGCAGGGCGAAGTCGTGGGTCTGGAAGCGTGGCAGGCGTCGCAGCTGCTGGTGGGCCGGCACCGTTGGAACGGCCAGGACACCAGTGGCTTCGTGGGGTCGATCGACGAGCTCAAGATCTACAACCGCACGTTGAACGAGTCCGAGATCAAGGTGCTGGCCAAGCAGGCTGGTGTTCGTGCGCACTACAAGATCGGCGAGGGCACGGGCACGTCCACGAAGGACGAGGTGTCCGGCCGCCAGGCGACCCTCGGCGGCGAGACGACCTGGGAAGTGGACGGCGACGAAAAGTCGTTGCTGTTGAACGGTCCTGATGTGGAGGGTAACGCGCAGGACGTGGAGGCGTATGCGTCGGCTGCTGCGCCTGGTGTGCGTACGGATCGGTCTTTCACGGTGTCGGCGTGGGCGAGGCTGGATCTGGGCGCGCATGAGGACAAGGCGCGGACGATCGTGAGTCTGGTGAGCAACGGCGTCTCTCAGGTCGATCTCCGTTATGGCGGGGTGTCGAGGAAGTGGGAGTTCGTGATGGGTGGCGTCACCGTGCCGACCGCGTATCGCGCGGATCTGCGGAAGTGGGTGTATTTGACGGCCGTGCACGACACGACGGCTGGTGAGATGCGTCTGTATCTCAACGGTGTGTACATCACGAGGGCTCCGTTCGCGGGGGGTTCGGCTACGACCGAGTCCACTTTGGAGTTCGGAAGGCTCACGCCGGCCACTGCCGAGGGTGCCTTCTGGAAGGGCGGTATCGATGATGTCCGCGTTTACGCGGGTGCGCTTTCGGATGAAGTGATCCTGGCGCAGGCCGTCCGCAGCTGACTCAGCACCTCACTCCTAACAGAGGAAGTTCATGCGCAACCACAAGCGGTGGTCGCGCGCTCTAGCCCTGTCGTTGGGCTGGGTCATGATCGCCGGCGTCGTCTCTCCGATGCCGTCGATCGCCCAGCCCACGGGCAGAGACGTGCGCAAACCCGACACCCAGTCCGAGAGGAACGTTCCCGGTGAGGTCGCGACGCTGCGGCCGGTCACCCAGATCGCGGCGAGCAACCAGGCCGTCCCGAACGTCAGGTGGCCTTCCGCGGCCGAAGCCGAGGTCGCGGCGGCAGGCGACTTCAAGCAGGCCGGCGCGTCGCCGGTCAAGGTCAGCAAGGTCGACGCCGCTCCGCTGCGGGTCGAGACGTTCGGCCAGGACACGTCGGCGAAGGTCGGCGTGGCCGGTGTCGTGCTGAAGGTGTCCGACAAGGCCGGGAAGGCACTCGGCAAGACCTCGGTCGAGGTGGACTACAAGGGCTTCGAGCACGCCTACGGTGGTGACTACGGCTCGCGCCTCAGGCTGGTGCGGCTGCCGGAATGCGCACTGTCCACTCCGGACAAGGCGGAGTGCAGGACGCGCACGCCGGTGCAGTCGCGCAACGACGTCAAGACGAAGAAGCTGACGGCCACCGACCTCGCGCCTTCCACGGGCGCGTTCGTGCTCGCGGCCGAGCCGGCCGCGGGTGGTGCCGGTGGGTCTTTCCAGGCGACGTCGCTGTCGCCCGCAGGCAGCTGGTCTGCAGGTGGTTCCAGCGGTGACTTCACCTTCAGCTACCCGGTCAAGCTGCCCGGGTCGGTCGGCGGAGGTGCGCCCCAGGTGGCGCTGGGCTACTCGTCGGGCGGTGTTGACGGTCGCACCAGTGCGACGAACAACCAGGCCTCGTCGGTAGGCGACGGCTGGGACCTCAGCGCGGGCGGGTTCATCGAGCGCCGTTACAAGAGCTGCGGTGAGGACCTCAACGCCGCGATCGGCCAGAAGAAGACGGCCGACCAGTGCTGGGTGACGGACAACGCCACGATCCAGCTCGCCGGCATCTCTTCGGAGCTGGTCAGGATCGGCACCACGGAGACGTGGCGGGCGAAGAACGATGACGGCTCCAGGATCGAGCGCCTGTACCGCACGCCGGTCGCCGGTGGCGACAACAACGGCGAGTACTGGAAGGTGACGACGCCGAACGGTACCCAGTACTTCCTGGGGTCGCGCGAGGCGGAGTCGACGTGGACGGTGCCGGTGTTCGGCAACCACCCCGGTGACCAGTGCTGGGAGGCGGGCAAGCAGTTCAAGGACCTGTCATGCCGTCAGGCCTGGCGCTGGAACGTCGACTACGTCGTCGACCCGAAGGGCAATGTCACCCGTTTCTACTACGGGACGGAGAAGAACCGGTACGGCCGCAACCTCGACGCCGCGGACGGTGTCGAGTACGAACGGGCTGGTCGGCTGGTCCGCATCGACTACGGTCTGCACAACTCCGACGAGAACGCCCCGGCGCCTGCGCGTGTCCACTTCCACTACTCGGAGCGGTGCGTTCCGTCGAGCGGCTTCGACTGTGCCCCGGGCAAGCTGAACAAGGACAACGCGAAGCAGTGGCCGGACGTGCCGTTCGACCAGATCTGCGCACCTGGTTCGCGGTGCGAGAACCAGTACTCGCCGACGTTCTTCAGCCAGCTGCGGCTGACGAAGATCAGCACCGAGGTGCGCAAGGAGAACGTCGCGGCCGAGTGGCGGCCCGTGGACCAGTGGGAGTTCGGTTCGTCGTTCCCGCCCTCCAACGACGGCCTGGACCCGGCGCTGTGGCTCGACAGCATCAAGCACACCGGACTGGTGGGCGACGCGAAGTCGTTGCCGCCCACGAAGTTCGAGCGGATCACGCTGGCCAACCGGGTCGACGGCGACGCTGATGTGTACCCGCCGCTGTTGCGCGGTCGTGTCAAACGAGTCCAGCACGAAGCCGGCGGTATCACCGAGGTCGAGTACACGGACAAGGACTGCGTGCCCGGCCAGCGCATGCCCACCATCGCCAACGCGCACCTGAACACGATGAGGTGCTTCCCGTCGTACTGGACGCCGGAAGGCGCTCTGGAGCCGCAGCTGCACTGGTTCCACAAGTACGTGGTGCGTGCGGTGATCACGGACGACCGCGTTCGCGAGCTCAGCGAGCAGACGAAGGTCTACTACGAGTACGAGAGCATCGCGAACGCCCCGTTGTGGCACTACGACGAGAACGACTTCGGTGACCCGAAGCACCGGACGTGGTCGCAATGGCGTGGCTACAACAAGGTGCGCACGATCTCCGGCGACACCGCCGAGCCCGACCGGCCGGTCACCGAGAAGATCTTCCTGCGCGGCATGGACGGCGATACCTTGCCGGGTGGCGGGAAGCGCGACGCCTGGGTCGAGTACGACGGCGACCGGATCGAGGATCACGAGCGGCTCAAAGGCTTCGAGTGGAAGACGTTCTCGCTGAACGGCGGTGCGGTCCAGACGAAGACCACGAGCGAACCGTGGCTGTCGCCTGCGACCGCCGAGAGCGGCGACGACAAGGCGTTGCTGCTCAACACCAAGACGGTGACCACGAAGACCTCTCTGGGTGATGACCGGTGGCGGACCAAGCGGGCGAGCACCAGGTTCGACGACGCTCACGGCCGTGCTCTCAGCGTCGAGGACGAGGGTGATGTCGACGTCACCGGCGATGAGCGTTGCACCAACACCACCTACGTGCCGAACGAGGCCGCGTGGATGTGGAATTACGCCGGCCGGATCCTCACTTACGCCGCGAAGTGCGACGTCGCGGCTACGCACGACAACATCATCAGCGACACCGTCTCCGCGTACGACGGCAAGGCAAACGGAGAGGCGCCGACCAAGGGGCTCGTGACCACCGCTTCACGGTGGAACGGCGAGCGCACGAACCCGCCCGTGTACCAGGCGGTCACGACCACCGAGTACGACGTGTACGGCCGGGTCAAGAAGACGACCGATCCCGCGCTGGGCACGATGACCACGACGAACGAACCCGCGTTCGGTTTCCCGGTGCGCAAGGTGACCACGACCAACGCCAAGGGGCACAAATCGACCGTCGAGTACGACCCCGCGCTCGGTGTTCCGGTCGCGCAGGTGGGGCCGAACGGTGAGCGGATCGACGCGAAGTACGACGCGCTCGGCCGGCTCACGCACACCTGGTTGCCGCACCGCGACAGGGATCTCAGTGCGAACGCCCAGTACGAGTACATCTACGACGAGTCGACCGCGACCGTCATCGAGGTCTCGAAGTCGTTGAGGGAACGGGACGAGGGCTACAACGTCTCGTACAAGATCTTCGACGGTTTGATGCGTGCCCGTCAGACCCAGGTGCCCGACGGCGAGCAGAAGGCCGGGGAGCTCGGCCGGATCATCACGGACACGTTCTTCGACTCGCGTGGCTTGGTGACGAAGACCAGCAACGCGTACTTCAACAAGCAGGCGCCCGACGGCAAGCTGTTCGTGGTCGCGGACGTCCAGGTGCCCAACCAGGAGTTCACCAAGTACGACAAGCTGGGCCGCCCGGTCAGCGTCGCGTTCCACAAGTTCGGCACGCCTCAGTGGAGCACGACCACGGTCTACGCGGGCGACCGCGTGCACGTGACGCCGCCGCCGGGGCAGATCCCGACGACCGTCGTCAGCGATGCGCACGGTCGTGAGGTCGAACGCATCCAGCACAACGGTGTCGGCGCCGACGTGACCACGTCGAAGTTCAACTTCAAGGGTCAGCTGGAGCAGGTCACCGATCCCGCGGGCAACAAGTGGTCGTACGTGTACGACCTGCTCGGTCGCAAGTTGAAGGAGACCGACCCGGACCGAGGCACGACCACGGTCGAGTACAACAGTCTCGACCAGGTCGTGAAGACCACCGACAGCGAGAACCGGTCGGTGTCGTTCAAATACGACCAGCTGGGTCGCAAGACCCAGATGCTCTCCGGCGAGACGACGCTCGCCGAGTGGGCCTACGACGCCAGGAAGAAGGGCCTGCTCGACTCGGCCACCCGCTTCTCCGGCGGTCAGGCGTACGTCCAGCGCGTCACGCAGTACGACGCGTACAGCCGCATCCTCCAGTCCGAGGTCGTGATCCCCTCGACCGAGGACGCACTGGGCCGGACCTACCGGTTCGAGCGCGACTACACGCCGGTCAGCGGTGACCTCCTCTTCACCCAGACGCCCGCTGCCGGCGGTCTGGCGGCGGAGCGGGTGTCCACCACCTACAACGACCTGGGTGCGCCGATCAAGACCAGCGGTCTCAACACCTACGTCAACGAGCACATCTACTCGAAGTTCGGCGAGACGCTGCGCTTGACCCTCGGCTCCGAGGGCAGCCCCGACCAGCTCTGGCTGACGAACTACTTCGAGGAGGGCAACCGCCGCCTCGAACAGTCCATCGTGGACCGTTCGCGGGACACCGACTGGCGGATCTCCAACCAGAAGTACTCGTACGACCTCGGTGGCAACATCACGAGGATCGCCGACGAGCCGAGCGACAAGACGGCCTGGGACACCCAGTGCTTCCAGTACGACAAGCTGCGCAGGCTGACCAAGGCGTTCACGCCTTCGTCAGGTGACTGCGCTTCGACGACTGTCGGTGGCGCCGCGCCGTACCACAACCAGTACCAGTACGACGCGATCGGCAATCGCACGAAGGAGATCACGACCACGGGCTCCACCGTGGTCGAGCGCAAGTACAACTACGACCCGGCCAACCAGCCGCACGTCGTCCGCTCGATCAACGAGTCCGGCCCCTCCGGCACCGCGGTCGACGAGTTCGGCTACGACAAGACCGGGAACACCACCACCCGCAAGATCGCGGGCAACACCCAGACGATCTCCTACGACGTCGAGGGGCGCACCTCCAAGGTGGTGGAGGCTTCCGGCAAGGAGTCGTCGTACCTGTACGACGCCGACGGCAGCCGCCTGATCAAGCGCGAGCCGGGCCGCACGACCCTGTACCTGCCCGAGGGCATGGAACTGGTCAAGGACGACGCGGCCAACACGGTGTCCGGCAAGCGCTACTACTCACACGGCGCCAACCTCGTGGCGCTGCGGACCTCCGCCGGCCGCCTGTCGTACGAGGTGGGCAACCACCAGCGCACGCCGACCGTATCGGTGAAGGCTGGAGAGCTGACGTACCAGCGTCAGTACTTCGACCCGTTCGGCAAGGCCCGCGGCCCCAACGGCGGCTCCTGGCAGGACGACAAGGGGTTCGTCGGCGGCACCCGGGACGTGTCCGGTCTGACACATCTCGGGGCCCGTGAGTACGACCCGGCGACCGGGCGGTTCCTGGCGGACGACCCGATCATGAACATCGCCAATCCGCAGCAGGTCAACGGGTATTCCTACAGCAACAACAACCCGGTCACCTTCTCCGACCCGTCAGGCATGTACCTGGAGGGTGGAGTCGGCGCGGACGGCCACAGCTACGGCATCGACAAGGAACGGAACATCATCGTCGGCAACTCGCCGTCAGATGGTGACCACGGTCTTGCCCAGGCGTATCCGTCTGCCGGCCGGAAGCAGCAGAGAGGACAGGCGAGCACCGCGGCCGCGCAGCAGGCCCGCTACGACGCTGCCGGCGGCAAGGACAAGTACGAGGAGTACCTGCGCGAGGCCAACAACTCGCAGACGTGGTGGGACGTTGTCGTCGCGGAGCTTCCTGACCTGTTGATGGACCTCACGGGCATCAACGACGTCAAGGACTGCTTCACCAGTTTCGACATCCTCGCCTGCGTCAGTCTGGTGCCGGCGGCGAAGGCGTTCAAGATCTTGCAGGCCGGTGAGCGGATCGCGAGAGCGATCATCAAGGCCAACAAGATCATGGACAAGATCGCCGACTTCGGCAGGAGACTGCGCGGTGTCGAGAGGAGGGCCGAAGAAGCCGCTGAAGAAGCGGCTGAGCACCTGACCGTCGCACCGGTCGATCTGTATGCGTTCGGCCCTAAGGACACTGGTCCGAGGCCGCCGCGCGACCAAGATGTCGAGATAGGCGCTGACGGTAAGCTCGTTCCGCAATCGGGTCCGTTGCCGACTGGGGCCTCGACGTTCGGCGACGTCGACCAGGCTGACCTGACCGGCCAGTACCACAAGATTCCGAAGGGCACTCCCATGCCCGACGGGTTCGCGGTCATCGCCGACAGCGTGGACGAGATCAAGACTTCGCCGCACGCAGCGACGCACCACACGATCTATGCGACGAAGCCCATGACGCCTGCGGAGTTCGCCAAGGGGTTCGCGGGTCTTGGCTGGCAATGGGCGGGAAAAAAGAAGAAATAGAAGAGTTGGTAGGTGACGGGTGAACGCGCGGGATAAAGGCATCTGGCTGGAATTCGTTAGTGCGGAAAAGGCTTACATCGCGGCCATGGCGAACCTTCGTAATGTGGACGAGGTGGAAGTTCTTCGAGAAGGGCTGCTCAACGCAGCGTGGCGGCGGCCTGCCCTGCTGGTGATCGGGTTGACCGACGTGAAGGTTGCCGAGCTGCTCCTTCCCGAGCTTTTGGCGCTCGCGAATGTCGGGCACTCGCTGATCAGCGAGGTCCGGAGGTGCATCCTGCGCGTTCAGCCCGAAGTTCTGGGGCCGCACGTCGCCCGCCACGTCGCTGGTTTGATCGATGATCCGTCAAGCGATGACGAGGCGTACCGGAGGATCGCGGAGCTGCTCGTGGACATGGAGGATTGGGGGCTCTTGAAGACTCTGACGAATGCAGCCGCGCTGTCGTCCGATCCGGACATCCGTGAAGTGGACGAGGACTTCGGCTACCTGTGCGGCGATTGACCGTCATGAGTGAGACCAGGGTTGCGAAGCTCTGGTCTTGACCGCGCAACGCTGAGGGCCGGACACGGTGAACGTGTCCGGCCCTCAGCCTGTTCAGGAAGCGATCAGCGCTTCGGCTGGCGCCTCAACCCCAGCTGCCGCCACGAACGCCGACGGCCGTTGACCGTGCCCTCCGTCGCCGCAGCCGCGGAAGCATCCCGCCGAGGCCGACGAACGGCCCGCATGGCCGCACCGGCGACCCGACCGCTCAACGGCTGGCGCAACCCAAGTCGGCGTGCTGCCACGCCATGGGCCCGCTTGATCGCCCGCCGATCAGCCCCGGTAACGGTCCAAGCCTCAGGATGCTTCGACAGCCACACGTACCGCCGCACCGAGTAAGGCAGGTGCCCGAGGTACACGACCATCGCGATGATCAACGCCACCAACGGATACGTGATGACAGCGGCGGCCAGCAGACCAACACCCACCAGCAGGGGAGCCACCGCACGAGGCGGCACCTTCACCGTCTTGACGGACAGTGTGGGAATGCGGGACACCAGCAGCATCGCCACCAGCACGGTCCAAGCGGCCACGACGTAGGAGTTGTTCCACCAGCCGTCAGCACGCACCTGCTCCTCGATGATCAGAGGCAGCAGCAGCAACAACCCACCGGCCGGAGCCGGCACGCCCACGAAGAACTCCTTCGCGAACGGCGGTTGTTCCTTCTCCAGCAACGTGTTGAAGCGGGCGAGGCGGACGACCATGCAGACCGCGAAGATCAGCGCGATGACCCAGCCCGCGCGGTTGCCCTCGAACTTCCAGAGGTAGATCGCCAGCGCTGGGGCGACGCCGAAGGAGATGGCGTCGGCCAGTGAGTCGAGTTCCGCGCCCATCTTCGACGTCGCGTCCAGCAGGCGGGCGATGCGGCCGTCGAGGCCGTCGAAGACGGCCGCTGCCGCGATCGACGCGATGGCCGCGCCCCACATGCCGACGTTCGCGAAGTGCACTGCGGACAGGCCCGAGCACATGGCCAGGACCGTGATCGCGTTCGGCAGCAGGCGAACGCCGGGCCCGCTGGGTGCCACTTACGCCTCCGGGAGTTCGGCGAGAACGGTCTCGCCGCCGATGGTGCGCTGGCCTGCCTCGACCAGGACGCGGCTGCCGCGCGGGACGTACAGGTCCACGCGCGAGCCGAAGCGGATCAGGCCGTAGGTCTGGCCCGCGGCGACCTTCTCGCCCTCGGCGACCTCGCACACGATGCGGCGGGCGACGAGGCCGGCGATCTGCACGACCACCAGATCCACGCCCGACGTCGTGCGCAGCCACACGGTGTTGCGCTCGTTCTCCTCGGAGGCCTTGTCGAGGTCTGCCGAGAGGAACTTGCCGGGGTGGTACGAGACCTGGACGATCTCGCCGTCCGCGGGCACGCGCTGCACGTGCACGTCGAAGACCGAGAGGAACACGCTGACGCGCGTCATCGGCTGCGAGCCGAGGCCGAGTTCGGCGGGCGGGACGGCGTCGACCACGTGCGAGACGGTGCCGTCGGCCGGGGCCACGGCGAGGTTCGGACGGGTCGGCGTCACGCGCTTCGGCTCGCGGAAGAACCACGCCACCCACGCCGTGACCAGCGCGAGGACGACGCCCAGGCGCTTGGAGCGCAGCCGGACGAGGAGGGTCGCGATCGCCGCACCGGCGACGAACGGGCGCCCCGCCGGGTGCATCGGCGGCACCATGCCGCGCGCGAGTTCGAGGAAGTGGGAGACGGGCTTCTCGCTGCTCATCGTGTCTGTGGGTTCCGTAGCTTCCGTGGAGTGTCGGGCGGCTTCACGCTACGGCAACGGCCCAAACCGCCCATCGGGACTGCCGGAAAGACAAGTGGCCGGTGGGCCCGTGCATCCCCCGACGAATGCACGGGCCGACCGGCACCTGCGGGCAGTGTAATCCCCGTCACATGGAGTTAACAACGTCGCTCGGTGAGCGTTCCGTCACAGCCCGTCCACTCCGAGAGACCGCAGGCGCGACCTCAGCTCGGCGACCTGATTAGCGTCACGGACCGCGGGCTCGACCAGGTCGTCCGGGTAGACCGCAGCTCCATCGGCCGTGCGGAGCAGGAACAGGCCGCCCCAGTTGAGTTCCAGCGTCGCGCGGTTAGCGGTGACGAGCTGGTCAGACACCATGCAGCCGAGCAGTTCCGTCACGGCTTCGACGGCCGCGAAGTGCACCTGCTCCGACGTCAGCGAGGCGTCGACGGGCCGCCCGGTGAGGTCGTGCAACCTGCCCTGTTCCAACGCCGTGAGCAGGTCCGGCAGGGTGTCGCCGATCTTGCTGACCCGACCGGCGTGCCGCAGCGCTTCCGCCTTCCAGCGCACCAGCGCGGGCCCGGCCAGCGGCGCGAGCTCCGGCCACGTGATCGGCGGCCCGGACACCCCGACTAGGTCCGCGACCTGCGTCCCGGCCAGCAACGTGTGCGCGGGCCGTTCGTCCACGGCCTCCGCCACCTGCGACAACGCCCTCATCGCGGCGACCCGCTCGCGGACCGGTGGGTGGCTGTCGAACACCGACGTCGGCTCCAGCTCGGCCATCAACGGCTCGAGCTCGCGCAACTGGTGCACCCGGCGCGGGTGGTCCAGGTACGTGCGGAATCCCTCGACCAACGGCGGGGTGCGGCCTGCGTGCGTCGCGAGTGAGACGTACCAGGTCAGGTAGTCGCTCCAGGCCTCGGTGACCGGCCCGATCCGCAGCATCGCCCGCGCCGCCGCCTCCCGCCCGGCCGCCGCGACCGCGACCTCGTCGGCGAACAGCTCGTGCTTGCGGCTCTCCGGCGCGGCCACCAGCGCGTACAGCCGGGCCCACGCGTAGAGGACGCCGGTCGTGTCGAACCGCTCGGTCGTGAGCCGGAGCGTGAGCGACGCGCGGTACGTGAGCGCGGAGAGCTTGGTGTGCCCGCCGCTGTAGTGGCCGAGCTCGTGCGCCAGCACCGACCGCAGCTCACCGATGCTCATCCCGGCCACGAACGGCAGCCCGAGCGACATGTACCGCGCCCCGCCGTGCTCCCACACGCTCGCGTTCGGCTCGCTGATCAGCCGGATGTCGTGGGGACCGGGGGTGCCCGCGATCCGCGCCAGCTCGTCGACGTGCCACCACAGCTCGGGGTGCGCCTCGCGGGTCAGCGGAACGCCGCTGGGCCGCGGCGTCACCCAGATCGCGATCCCCATCGCCACCAGCGGAGGGCCGCCCAGCGCGAGCGCCATCAGGGCCAGCGCGCCGCCGGCGACGACCTCACCCTGCTCGAACTGGTCGAGCGACAGCGCGCCCAGCGTCCCGAACAACCCCAGCGCGAGCAGGAAGAACCCGAGCAGCATCGCCAGCGCGAGCACCGCCCTCACTGGAGGTATCGCACGGTGACCTCGGAGCTCGCCGCCAGCTCGGTGACGTCCTCCGGCACCTCGATCAGGCAGTTCGACAGCGCGAGCGCCGACAGCAGGTGCGACCCCGGCCCGCCGACGGGCGTCACGACCTCGCCGGACGACGGGTCGTGCAGGCCGCGCCGGAACTGCGTCTTGCCCGCCGGCGACGTCAGACCCGTCGTGATGCGCGCACGTGCCGTGCGACGTTCTGGATCCGTGTGCCCCATGGCCGCCATCAGTGCCGGACGCACGAACACCTCGAACGACACCTGTGCGCTCACCGGATTGCCCGGCAGCGACAGCACCGCGACGCCCTCGTACCGCCCGGAGCCCTGCGGCCCGCCAGGCTGCATCGAGACCTTCGTGAACCGCACGTCGTGGCTGGCCAGGGCGTCCTTGACCACCTCGTACGCGCCCGCGCTGACCCCGCCGGACGTGACGATCGCGTCCACCGCCCCGACGTACGGCTTCAGCGCGCTGTGGAACGCCTCCACGTCGTCCGGCACGAACCGCAGCTGGATCGCCACGCAGCCCGCGTCGCGCACCGAGGAGGCGAGCATCATGCCGTTCGACTCGTAGATCTGGCCCGGCAGCAGCGGTGTCCCGGGTTCGACCAGCTCGGAACCCGTCGACAGGACCAGCACGCGCGGGCGGCGCCGCACGGGCAGTTCGGGCAGACCGAGCGCCGAGGCGAGGCCGAGCGTGGACGGGCGCAGCACGGTGCCGGCGAGCAGTACCGGATCACCTTTCTGCACGTCGTCGCCGCCGACGCGGATGTTCTGGCCGGGCTCGACGGGCCGGTGGATCGTGACGGTCTCGGTGCCGCCGTCGGTCCACTCGACCTGCACCACGGCGTCGGCGCCAGAGGGCACGGCCGCGCCGGTCATGATCCGCTGCGCGGTGCCGGGGGCCAGCGGCGTCAGCTCGGTGCGACCTGCGGGGATGTCGTCGGTGACGACGAGGCGGGTCGGTTCGTCGCGGCTCAGATCGGCGGCCCGCACCGCGTAGCCGTCCATCGCGGAGTTGTCGAACGGCGGCAGGGCGAGCGGCGCGATGACGTCGGCGGCGAGCACCAGACCCAGGCACTCCTCGAGCGGGAGCTGCACCACGGGCATCAGCCCGACGAGCTCCGCGACGCGCTGGCGGTGTTCGGCGACAGAGGTGGGGGACACGACTGCATACTGCCAACGTCGCGCCGCTCGTGAGCGCCGCATTGCCCCCAATCCTCACCGGAGGTGTTGTTCGTGCAGGTCCGGACCAGGCACACCCCGACGTTCGGCGTGGCGAGACTCGTCCTCGCGCCCGGCGAGGCGGTGCTGGTCGACCCGTTGACCATCGCGGCCACCAGCTACGGGCTCGCGGTCGAGGTGAAGGGCGCGGGCTCGGTGGCCGTCGCGCTGGCCACGGCCGGCGCGGAGGGCGGCTGGCTCGACGCGGCGCCCGTGCTGCCCGGCGACCTGCACCAGGTCGAGCTCGACGGCACGCACGGCTGGGTCCTCGCCCGGCACAGCTGGATCGCCCAGAGCAGCACGGTCGCCATGAACCCGGACGCGCCGCCCATGCAGGCGATCTTCGGCGGCGCCGAGGGGTTCATGAACTACGCGCACGGCCAGGGCGGCGTCGTCCTCGCCTGTTGCGGCGCGCTCGACCTCGTGACGCTGGAGGCCGGGGAAGCGGTGACCATCAGCAGCGACCACGTCGTCGCGTTCGCCGACACGCTGCAATGCCGGCTGCGGCCGTCGGTACCCGATGGCGTGCAATCCATTCAGACCGGTGAGGGCCTGGTGTTCGACTTCGCAGGTCCCGGTGCCGTGCTCACCCAGACGCGCGGTCCCCGCAGACTCACCACCTGGTTGCGCGCCAACGGAGTCAGCCCCCGTTCATGACTCCGTAAGGAGGTATCCGAGTGAGTTTTCTTCTTTTAGCGTTGCGTTCTGCGCTTTGCGTGAGATGCGTGATCTGAAGGAGGACGTCTTGGCTCTCGGTACCGTCAAGTGGTTCAACTCCGAAAAGGGATACGGCTTCATCGCAACCGATGGCGGGCCCGACGTGTTCGTGCACTACTCGGCGATCCAGATGGAAGGCTTCCGGACGCTCTCAGAAGGCGACCGGGTGGAGTTCGAGGTGCAGGCCGGCCGGGACGGGCGCAGCCAGGCGTCGGACGTGCGCCGGGCGGGCTGACTGAGCCGGTCGGACGTCGCTCTGATCACGGCTTCGGTGAACCCGGGGCAAGCCGATCTCGCCGGACGTTAGGCTGCCTCGCGTGTCGGAGGACCTGAGCGGGCGGCGAATCGCGCATTACCGGATCGACGGCGTGCTCGGCCGCGGTGGCATGAGCGTGACCTACCGGGCCACGGACGTGAGACTGGGCCGGAAAGTCGCGCTCAAGGTCATCGGTGAGCATCTCGCGCCCGACGCGGAGTTCCGCGAGCGGTTCGTCGACGAGGCGCGCAACACCTCCGCGATCGACCACGCCAACATCGTGCCGCTGTACGACTTCGACGAGGTCGACGGCCTGCTCTACATCGCGATGCGGCTGGTGGACGGCCAGGACCTGGCCGGGCACATCAAGTCGGGCCCGCTCACGCCCGCGCGCACGTTGACGCTGCTCGCCCAGGTGGCCGAGGCGCTCGACATGCTGCACGGCAAGGGGCTCGTGCACCTCGACGTGAAGCCGGCGAACGTGCTGGTGACCGAGAAGGAGGGCGTGCGCGAGCACGTCTACGTCGCCGACTTCGGCCTGACCCGCCGCGGCGCCACCGGCCACCGCACCCGAACGGGTGATTTCCTCGGCTCGCCGACCTACGCGGCGCCGGAGCACCTGCGCGGTGAGCCCGTCGACGGCCGCACCGACCAGTACGCCCTCGCGTGCATGCTCTTCGCCTGCCTGTCCGGGCGCCCGCCGTTCCAGGGCGGCGTGCAGGAGGTCATCGCGGGCCACCTCGGCAGCGCGGTGCCGGCGTTGTCGCAGCTCGTGGCGTTGCCGCCGACCATCGACGACGTGATCCGCAAGGGCACCTCGAAGGACCCGGCGCAGCGGTACGCGAACTGCGCCGAGCTGATCGCCGCCGCCCGCGTCGCCCTCTCCGGGGTCGCGCAGGGCTCGGCTCCCGCTCAGGCCGGGCCGCAGTCCGGCTCGTTCCCCGCTCAGGCCTCGCCGGTGTCCGGGCCCATGCCCGTGCAGCAGCAGGGCGGCCCGTACCAGGGCGGCGGCTACCAGCAGCCGTTGCAGGACCCGGTCCGGCTGCGCCCGCCGAACCAGGTGGGCGTGAGCGCTTTCACGTCGTCCGGCAAGAAGGAGCGCCCGGCGTGGTTCGCGCCGGTCATCGCCGCCGCCGTGGCGATCGTGGTGATCATCATCGTGGTCGTCATCCTCTCGCCTGGTGACGAGCCCGCACGTCAGCCCAAGACGAGCTCCGCCCCGTCGCTGCACATCGGGGACGACCCGACCTCGAACAAGCCCCTGCCGACCTCTGTGCCCGTCCGCACCTCACGCTGAGTTCGCTTGCACTCGTCGTGCCCGAGTGCTAAACACGAACTAGCACTCGGCTCCGTCGAGTGCCAAAGAAGTGAGGCTAGGAAGGTGAGGCCCTCCGGGGTCGTCCGTCGCGGGCACCGAACCTTGCCACTCGCATCGTGTTCCGCTGTGGGC
Organism: Lentzea sp. NPDC058450; assembly: GCF_042721395.1. Taxonomy (NCBI): domain Bacteria; kingdom Bacillati; phylum Actinomycetota; class Actinomycetes; order Pseudonocardiales; family Pseudonocardiaceae; genus Lentzea; species Lentzea sp. NPDC058450. Next base: position 82,325 of record NZ_JBHXLO010000019.1, on the reverse strand, counting down.
TCTGCCGGCTCACAGTGGCCCAGAATCCACAAAGGCGGAGGAACACACCGCAATGGCCAAGATGATCGCGTTCGACGAGGACGCCCGCCGCGGTCTCGAGCGGGGTATGAACACCCTCGCCGACGCCGTCAAGGTGACGCTCGGCCCGAAGGGTCGCAACGTCGTTCTTGAGAAGAAGTGGGGTGCGCCGACGATCACGAACGACGGCGTCTCCATCGCGAAGGAGATCGAGCTCGAGGACCCGTGGGAGAAGATCGGGGCCGAGCTCGTCAAGGAAGTTGCCAAGAAGACGGACGACGTCGCTGGTGACGGCACCACGACCGCGACCGTTCTCGCCCAGGCCCTGGTTCGCGAGGGTCTGCGCAACGTCGCCGCGGGCGCCAACCCGCTCGGCCTCAAGCGCGGCATCGAGCAGGCCGTCGAGGCCGTCGCCGAGCAGCTGCTGAAGGCCGCCAAGGAGATCGAGACGAAGGAGCAGATCGCTGCTACCGCGTCCATCTCCGCCGCTGACCCCACGATCGGCGAGCTCATCGCCGAGGCGATGGACAAGGTCGGCAAGGAAGGCGTCATCACCGTCGAGGAGAGCAACACCCTCGGTCTCGAGCTCGAGCTCACCGAAGGCATGCGCTTCGACAAGGGCTACATCTCCGGTTACTTCGTGACCGACCCCGAGCGTCAGGAAGCGGTCCTCGAGGACCCGTACATCCTGCTGTTCGGCTCCAAGATCTCCACGGTCAAGGACCTGCTCCCGCTCCTCGAGAAGGTCATGCAGGGCGGCAAGCCGCTCCTCATCATCTCCGAGGACGTCGAGGGCGAGGCTCTCGCGACCCTGGTCGTGAACAAGATCCGCGGCACCTTCAAGTCCGTCGCCGTCAAGGCGCCCGGCTTCGGTGACCGTCGCAAGGCCATCCTCCAGGACATCGCCACCCTCACCGGTGGCCAGGTCATCACCGAGGACGTCGGCCTGAAGCTGGAGAACGCCGACATCTCGCTGCTGGGCAAGGCCCGCAAGGTCGTCGTCACCAAGGACGAGACGACCATCGTCGAGGGCTCGGGCGACGCCGACCAGATCCAGGGTCGCGTCAACCAGATCCGCGCCGAGATCGAGAAGTCGGACTCCGACTACGACCGCGAGAAGCTCCAGGAGCGCCTCGCGAAGCTCGCCGGCGGCGTCGCCGTCATCAAGGCGGGCGCGGCCACCGAGGTCGAGCTCAAGGAGCGCAAGCACCGCATCGAGGACGCCGTTCGCAACGCGAAGGCGGCCGTCGAAGAGGGCATCGTCGCGGGTGGTGGCGTCGCGCTGCTGCAGGCCGCCGAGGCTGCCTTCGCGGGCCTGCGCCTCACGGGCGACGAGGCCACCGGTGCCAACATCGTCAAGGTCGCCGTCGAGGCGCCCCTCAAGCAGATCGCGGTCAACGCCGGCCTCGAAGGCGGCGTCGTGGTCGAGCGCGTCAAGTCCCTCCCCGCCGGCGAGGGCCTCGACGCCGCCACCGGCGAGTACAAGGACCTGGTCGCCGCGGGCATCATCGACCCGGCCAAGGTCACGCGTTCCGCGCTGCAGAACGCCGCGTCCATCGCCGCGCTGTTCCTGACGACGGAAGCCGTCGTCGCGGACAAGCCGGAGAAGAACGCGGCCCCGGCCGCGCCGGACGCCGGCGGCATGGACTTCTGAGTCCACCCGCACCACAGCACCACCCCAGGAAGGCCCGACTCGCTCCGCGAGCCGGGCCTTCCGGCCGTCTGGGGCCAGTAACGGGCGGGCGGCAGGTCAGCTGGAGGGCTCAGGGGCGGCTCAGGTGAGTGGGCGGCAGTCACGGGGCGCGGGGGACGCCTGCGGCGCCGGCCGGGGTGGCTCGGGTGGTCGCGCCTCGCGGCAGGGACGGGCGGGTGGCGCCGGGCGGTGGGAGGCGGGGCGGCAGGACTGAAGAGGAGGCGAGGGCTGCGGGGCAAGGCGGGGTGGAGCCCAGACTCAGGTCACCAATGGCTTGAGGGCTCGCGAAGCCGAAGGCGAGCCCGTACGAGCGTGCGGACGCGACGGCGCAGCCGAGCTACCTGACCTCAACGCAATGCCGAAGGCGAGGCGTGACTCCATGCTCATCACGGCAACCGGTAATGACGTGACGTGCCCGCCTAACGTGCCCACGCTGCAAAGAGATTGGGGCTTGACTTTGGGTGCGAGGTGCTAGCTTCTCGAGCTCGGCCGGGCGCTTTTCAGCCCGGCCTTTTCCGGCCGATGAGCGCCTCGCAAGGGCCCCGAAGTCAAGCCCCAATCTCTATCGTCGCGCAGCGGCGATGACGAAACCAAAGCTTGTCAAAGTTCTTTGCCACCAACCCAGCCACCTGCGCAAAGGTGACCGAACCCGCCCAATCCCCAGTAACTCCCCAGAACCCCAGTCAAATCGTCAAAGCATGATCGTGGGCGTGACCACAGTCCGCCCAGGCTCCCCACGAGAATTCACCAAATGCACCAGAATCTGAGTGGTCCCGGTAGGAACATCAGGCAGAACGAACCGCCCACCGTCATCAGCCCGAGTGCAAGAGGACTGGTGATCGGCCACCCGAACCTCCACCTCGTGCTCCCCGGCCGGCACCAGCCACCCGTCGATCCGGTGCCGTGACCCGGTCGAGGTGAAGTTGACCATCAGGGTCAGGTTGTCCACGGTGAACGTGATGGTGCCGGTCTGCCCACCCCGCACCCCGGCGAACGACCCGGCCCGTTCCCACCGCGCCACCTCGACGTCCAGGGACTCCAAGGCGATCGCGAACTTCACGCGGTCCACCAGGTCGGCGGGTGGCGGGTCCAGTTCGTCGACGAGCCTGTTCAGTTCGGAGAGGACTGCGGTGTCCTCGGGGCCCCTGCGGTCGTCGCGCGGGTCGATCTCGTTCACCGCGATCCTCCTTCCGTCTCCAGGTAGTTGCGCAGCAGTGTCAAACACCGTCCCCTGGTCGGACCGATGCTGCCGTGGGGCATGGCGAGTGCTTCGGCCACTGCCCGGTACTCCGCGCGGCCCGCGAGCACGGTGAGTCGGAGCAGTTCCTGGCACCTCGTGGTCAAGCGGCCGAACGCGAGCCACAGGCGGCGGTCGCGGTCGTCCAGCAGCGTGACGTCCTCCGGCAGGCCGGTGTCGGACTCCAGCTGTTCGGCGTACTCGTCTGAAAGGTGCGTTTCACGCTTGTTGGGTGTCCAAGTTCGGCGTGCTTCACGCCTCGTCGTCACAACCAGGTAGCCGACCAGGGCTTTTGGCTCGTTGATGTTCTCGATGTTCTTGAGGAACGCGAGCCACACCGTCTGCACCACGTCCTCTGCGGCGGCGCGGTCCAGGCCCTGCCCTCGCGCCACGTGCCACAGCAGTGGGGTCAGCTCCGTCACGAGCACGTCCAGTGCGTTGCGGTTGCCCTCTCGTGCGGCCGCCACGCACATCGCGTGTCGTTCGGTGCCTTCAAGCCCGTCCCACGGCGGACGGTCATCCGCCGTGTGCAGCTCGTCCATGTGGCACCTCCGATCGGCCGCCCTGTCAGCGCCGTCCGCCAACTCATGAAGGGCTAACTGGGCGGTAGATACAAAATTCACTCGATTGGAGCAGTATCACCGCCAAGGTGATCCTCATCTTCCTCCGGGTATGCCAGCGGCCCGTGATTCCCCCTCCGAGTCACGGGCCGCCAGTGGTGGGAGCCTGCGTCAGCCGGCACCCCTCGAACCGGCTGACGCGTGCTCCACGCCTGAACAAAGCGCTCTGCAAGGAAAGAGCGGAACTCAGGCGGGTAGATACAGCCCTCTGACGCGGGAACCGGCGCGGAGGCTCCCGATTCACGAAAGCACACGTTATGGTCTAGACCATGCCGATTCTCGAAGTGATCGCCCTGACCGCGAAGGACGCCGAGGCCGCCCAGGCCGGTGGCGCTGACCGGCTCGAACTCGTCGCCGACATGGCGAGCGACGGCCTCACGCCGTCAGTCGCCACCTTCAAAGAAACACAGCGCGCGGTCGACATCCCCATTCGCGTGATGCTCAGGGACGCCCAGGGCTTCGCGCCCGGCAACCTCAAGCAGCTCCGCCGGCAGGCCTGGGAGCTCAGGGAGGCGGGCGCCACCGAGTTCGTCCTCGGCTTCCTCGATGCCGGAAACGAGATCGACGAGGGCGTCACTCTCAACCTCCTCGCGGAGTTGGAAGGATGTGCCTGGACGTTCCACCGCGCCCTCGACAACTCCAACGACGTCTTCCGCTCCTGGGCGGTCGTGCAGACCCTCGGCTGCGACACGGTGCTCGCCGCGGGCGCCAGGACCGGCGTGAAGGACGGAATCGAGAACCTGAAGAAACTCGTCAGCCAGGGCCCGCCCGCCCTGCTCGTCGGCGGCGGTCTGCAGCAGCACCACCTGCCGGAACTGCTGGCAGCGGGCGTGAACGGATTTCACGTTGGCAGCGCGGTCCGTCCGTCCGGCTGGGACGGACCGGTCGATTCGGCATCAGTTCGGGAATGGGTCAATCGTCTGGTCTAGACCCTTGCCTAATCGCGTTCTACAGTCACGTTGCTTCCTGTGAAATAGCTGTTGCAACATACGCAACGTGAAGGGCGCGACGATGCGGCTGAAGACACTTGCGGCGGTGCTGGGCGTGGGCGCGGTGGTGGCCTGCGCACCGGTGCAGTCGGGACCGACGAACGCGGGCACGGACGAGCAGACCGGACAGCTGCGGGTGTGGCTGTTCGACGAGGTCAACCGCGCCCCCAAAGAAGCCGTGGTGAAGGAGGCGATCTCCGAGTTCCAGGGCAAGCACAGCGGCGTCACCGTCGACGTGCAGTACATCCAGGTGTCGAGCCGGGCCGAGCGCTTCAAGGCCGCGTTCAGCGACCCCAAGAGCGCTCCGGACGTCGCCGAGTTCGGCAACACCGACCTCGCGGGCTACGTCTCCGCCGGCGGCTTCTCCGAGCTCGACCTGGGCAAGTGGGACGAGTCCAAGGACCTGGTCCCCACGATCCTCGACACGGCCAAGGTCGACGGCAAGACGTACGGCGTGCCGTGGTTCGTCGGCGTGCGTGCGTTGTACTACCGCACGGACGTGTTCAACGAGCTCGGCCTCAAGCCGCCGACGACGTTGGACGAGATCGCGACGACGGCGCGGGAGATCCGGCAGAAGAAGCCCGACATGATCGGCATCTCGGCGGGCGGCAAGTACCTCTTCGCCGCGCTGCCGTACATCTGGGCGCAGGGCGGCGACCTCGCGAAGTCCGACGGCGGCAAGTTCACCGCCACGATCGACAGCCCCGAGGCCAAGGCCGGTGTCGCCAAGTACACCGAGCTGATCAAGGACGACATCTGCCCGCCCGCCGCCTGTGCGGGCAACGGCGGTGACGCGAGCGTCGAGGCGTTCCGGGCCGGCAAGGCCGCGATGACCATCGGCGGCGACTTCAACCGCAAGTCCGTCGACGCGTCGAGCGCGGCCGGCAAGTACGCCGTCGTGCCGCTGCCCGGCAAGGACAAGGGCTCGGTGGCGCCCGCGTTCGCCGGCGGCAACCTGCTCGGCGTCATGAAGGGCACGCAGCGCAAGACGCTCGCCAACGAGTTCACGCAGCTGCTGGCGTCGAAGAAGTACCAGCAGAAGATGTACACGGCGATGGGCAACCTGCCGACGTTCGCCGACGTGCAGAAGCAGGTCGCGGACTCCGACAAGTTCCTGGAGCCGTTCACCAAGACCCTGCAGTCCGGCACGAAGTTCGTCCCCGTCACCCCGGCGTGGGCGAAGATCGAGGCGCAGACCGTGGTGCCGACGATGATCCAGGAGATCGTCACCGGCGCGAAGAACGTCGACACGGCCACCGCGGACGCCGCCAAGACGATGAACGCGGCCTTCACGTCGTGAGCATGACCGCCAAAGGCCAGGGGCGGACCGCGTTCGCCTACCTGGCTCCAGCGCTGCTGATCCTCGGGGGCCTGCTGGCCTACCCGATCTATCAGCTGGTGCTCATCTCGCTCTACGACTACGGCCAGGAACAGGTGAGCGGCGGCGCGCCGCTCGAGTTCCTCGGTCTCGGGAACTACCAGAAGCTGTTGGGAGACCAGCAGTTCTGGGGTGTGCTCGGGCAGACCGTCGCGTTCGCGGCGGTCTGCGTGGTCGGCACGTTGCTTGTGGGCGCGTTCCTCGCAATCCTCGCCACCCGCGTCCGCACGTGGGTGCGCATGACGTTGTTCCTGGCGGCACTCGGCGCGTGGTCCACGCCCGCGGTCGCCGGCTCGACGATCTGGCTCTTCCTGTTCGACGCGAACTTCGGGTTCGTCAACGAGGTCCTGGGCATCCAGGGCTTCTCCTGGACGTTCGACAAGTGGACGGCCTTCGGACTCGTTGCGGCCCAGGTGATCTGGTGCTCGTTCCCGTTCGTCATGGTGACGCTCTACGCGGGCATCAAGGCGATCCCGGGCGAGGTGCTGGAGGCCGCGGCGCTCGACGGCGCGTCGGCGTTCCGCACGGCGTGGAGCGTCATGCTCCCGTTGCTGCGGCCGATCATCCTCGTGGTGACGATCCAGTCGATCATCTGGGACTTCAAGGTCTTCACGCAGATCTACGTGATGACGAACGGCGGCGGCATCGCCGGGCGCAACCTCGTGCTCAACGTCTACGCCTACCAGCAGGCGTTCGCGGCGTCGGAGTACGGCCTGGGCGCGGCCATCGGTGTCGTGATGACCGTGCTGCTGCTGGGAATCACGATGTTCTACCTGCGTGCACTCAAGCGTTCGGGGGAGGTCCTGTGAGGCGCTGGCTGACCGAGGGCTTCGTCCTCATCATCGCCGCCGTGGTGGCGTTCCCGCTGTTCTGGATGGTCCTGTCCGCGTTCAAACCGGAGGACGAGATCATCTCGGCCGACCCGGTGCCGTGGACGACGCGGCCGACGCTCGACAGCTTCACGCGGGCGCTCACGGTCGCGAACTTCGGGCGCTACTTCATGAACAGCATCGTCGTCGCGTTGATCGTGGTCGCCCTGAGCATCCTGATCTCGTTCCTCGCGGCGACCGCGCTGACCCGCTTCCGGTTCCGCAGCCGCACGACGCTGCTGATCATGCTGCTGGTCGTGCAGATGGTGCCGGTCGAGGCGTTGACCGTGCCGTTGTTCTTCCTGATGCGGTCCGTGGGGGACAGCGTTCCGGTCTTCGGCCTGAACCACCTCGGCTCGCTCGTGCTGGTGCACCTGGCCTTCAGCCTGCCGTTCGCGATCTGGATGCTGCGGGGCTTCGTCGCCGCGGTGCCGGTGGAACTGGAGGAGGCCGCCACCCTGGACGGCGCCTCGCGCTTCCGGTTCCTGTGGCAGGTGCTGTTCCCGCTCGTGGCGCCCGGCCTGGTGGCCACGAGCGTGCTGTCGTTCATCCACGCCTGGAACGACTTCCTGTTCGCCAAGACGTTCATCATCTCGGCCGTGGAGAACCAGACCCTGCCGCTGGCTCTCCAGGTGTTCGTCAAACCCGACCAGAACGATTGGGGCGCGATCATGGCGGGCTCCACCCTGATGACCATCCCTGTGCTGATCTTCTTCGTGCTCGTGCAGCGCCGTCTCGTGTCCGGCCTCGCGGGGGCGGTGAAGGGATGAACCTGCTGCCCCGCCCGGTTTCCTATGTGGACGGTGGAAGGCTCTGCGAGTACAAGGGCTGGCAGACCGTGCACGCGGACAGCCCGCCCGGCGGTTACCGGCTCGTCTCTTCCGACGAGGGCGTGCTGATCGAGGCCGGTGACTCGGCCGGCGAGATGAACGCCTTGCAGACCCTGCGCCAGCTGCTCGGTGTGCAGGCGTTCCGGGCGGCCGGCGCCAAGCCGTCGGTCATCCCGGCGTGCGAGGTCGTGGACTACCCGCGGTTCGAGTGGCGGGGCGTGATGCTCGACGTCGCACGGCACTTCCTGCCCAAACGGGAGGTGCTGCGCTACGTCGAGCTGATGTCCGCGCACAAGCTCAACGTCCTGCACCTGCACCTCACCGACGACCAGGGCTGGCGCTTCGAGTGCAGGCGCTACCCGAAGCTCACCGAGGTCGGGGCGTGGCGCGAGGACTCGCGGTTCGGCGACCGGCGCTCCGGAGGGCTGAAAGGCCGTCCGCACGGCGGTTTCTACACGCAGGACGACCTGCGCGAGATCGTCGAGTTCGCGAAGTCCCGCTACATCACGGTGATCCCGGAGATCGACATCCCCGGCCACTCGCAGGCGGCCATCGCGGCCTACCCGGAGCTCGGGCTGCACGGCGGGGGAGTCTGGACCGACTGGGGCATCAACGAACGCGTGCTCAACACGGGGGAGTCCACAGCGGACTTCTACCGGAACGTGTTCGACGAGCTGATGGACGTCTTCCCGGCGGAGATCATCGGTCTCGGCGGGGACGAGGCGCCCGGTCACGAGGACGGAACCCTCGTCCGCGCGATCGCCGAGCACATCGTGAGCAGGGGGCGCAGGCCGTACGGGTGGGACGAGGTCCTGGAGGCGCGTCCGCTGCCGCACGGCACGGTCGTCGCGTCGTGGCGCGGGGTCGAGGGCGGCGTGACGGCGCTCGGCGCGGGCCACGACGTCGTCATGTGCCCTGAGCAGCACGTCTACCTGGACTACCGGCAGTCGGAGTCGCCGGACGAACCGATCCCGGTCGGCACGGTGACGACGCTGGAGGACGTCTACGCGTGGGAGCCGGTGCCCGAAGGCCTCACGGGCGAGGAGCCCGGACGGCTGCTGGGCGCGCAGGCGAACATCTGGACCGAGCACCTCGACTCGGCCCGGCGGGTGGACTACGCGGCGTTCCCGAGGCTGGCCGCGTTCGCCGAGGTCGTGTGGTCCCCGGCGGAGAAGGACCCGGAGTTCGTGACGAGACTGCACGAACACCACCTGCCCAGGCTCGACGCCCTGGGGGTGGAGTACCGACCCCTCACCGGTCCCCACCCCTGGCAGCGACTACCTGGTGTTCCTGGTTTTCCACGGTGATCACATCGCAGCGTCTTCCTCGGGCATGAGGATCCAGGCGGCGACGTAGAGGACCGCTCCGGTGCCGAACCCGAGCAGCGTCGCCGCCACGAGGACGATCCGCAGGATCGCCGCGTCCACGCCGATCATCTTGGAGACGCCGCCGCAGACGCCGGCGACCATCTTGTCGCTGCGACTCCTGCGGAGCTTCTTGACCTGGGCCGTTGCGTCGTCGAGAACGTTGTTCGTCATGTACCAAGAATCGCGTTTTCACGCTCACCGCACATCGGTGACCACCCCGAACCCGACCCTGAACCGGGCCGGGGGTCCCAGGGTCGTCAGTCGAGGCAGAACTCGTTGCCCTCGACGTCCTGCATGACGATGCACGACTCGTTCTCCTCGTCGGCCTCCATCACGCGCACACAGGTGGCGCCGATCGCCTCCAGCCGCGCCCGCTCGGCCTGCAACGTGGCGAGCCGTTCGGCGCCCACGAGCCCGGTGCCCGCCCGCACGCAGACGTGGACGCGGTTCTTGACGACCTTCGACTCGGGCACGCGCTGGAAGAAGAACCGCGGACCCTCACCGGTCGGGTCGGCGACCGCGGACCACGACCCGTCGCTCTCCGGCGGCGCGCCGTACCCGAGCACCTGGCTCCAGAACTCCGCCACCCGCACGGGTTCCGCGCAGTCGAACGTGATCTGGACTTTCTTGATCGACCCCATCCGCCCAGGCTAGTGGGTTGGCCCGGAACGTGGGCGAGGTAATCCACGCTCAGCAGGGCGCCTCGCGGCACCGCCCCCACGCCCCCGTACAACCAGTACGAGGACGTGGGGGCGGCACCACGATGCACCCGTCTGACCGCGAATTACCTCGGCAACGTTCCGGGCCAACCCACTAGTCGTACCCTGAGCCGATGGAGTCCCCAGAGGAACTCGGCGCCGCGCTCGACCGCGCGGGGTACCTGCCGGACGGCGGCATCGCCACGGCGGCGTTCCTCGCGGTCGCGATGGGACGGCCGCTGTTCCTCGAAGGCGAGCCCGGCACCGGCAAGACCTCGCTGGCCCTCGCGCTGGCCAAGGCGATGGACGTGCCGTTGATCCGGCTCCAGTGCCACGAGGGCATCGACGCCACCCAGGCGTTGTACGACTGGGACTACCCGCGCCAGCTCATGCACCTGCGCGTCCTCGAAACGCGCGGCGAGGTCGACGAGGCGTCCCTCTACACGCGACGGTTCCTGCTGGCGCGCCCTCTCCTCCAGGCGTTGGAGAACGCGCCGTGCGTGCTGCTCGTCGACGAGATCGACCGGGCGGACGACGAGTTCGAGGCGTTCCTGCTGGAGGTCCTGTCCGAGAACGCCGTGAGCATCCCCGAGTTCGGCGAGATCCGGGCGACCACGCCGCCGTTGACCGTGCTGACCTCGAACCGCACCCGCGAGGTGCACGACGCGTTGAAGCGCCGCTGCCTCTACCACTGGCTGGAGCACCCGGCGCTGGAACGCGAGGTGGCGATCCTCCGCCGCACGCTGCCCGGCCTGGACGAACGGCTGGCGCGCAAGGTCGCCGAGGCCGTGCAGCGGATGCGGGGCCTGGACCTGCTGAAACCGCCGGGCGTCGCGGAGTCGTTGGACTGGGCGCGCGCGTTGCGGGCGTTGGGGCGCACGGAGCCGGACGCCGACACGCTCGGCGCCGTCCTGAAGTACCGGGAGGACGCGGAACGCGTGACCGGAAGCGCAATCGTGGGATGACGGAAGCCTGCGTGGGGTTCACGAGCGTCCTCAAGGGCGCCGGACTGCCGTGCGGGCCAGACCGCGTGCAGGCGTTCCTGCAGGCCACCGAGCACGTCGACCTCTACTGGGCCGGGCGCCTCACGCTCTGCGCCGACCCGGACGACCTGCCGCGCTACGACGCGGCGTACCGGGCGTACTTCGGCGGCACCCCACCCCGTCCACGCACGACGGTCGAGCTCGACTCGGTGACCGTCGGGGTGGCCGCGTCCGACGTGGAGGTGTTGAAGCACAAGGACATCTCCGAGTTCGCCGCCGGGCCGTTGATCGCGCGGCTGAACCCGCTGCCGCCGCGCCGACGGTCCTGCCGGCTCCGCAAGGCCCGCCGGGGCAGGCTCGATCTGGCCAGGACCGTGCGCGCGATGATCGAGACCGGCGGGGAGATCGCCCTGCCACGGCATCGTCGGCGCGGCACCAAGGCGCGCAGGCTGGTGTTGCTGATCGACGTGTCCGGCTCGATGGCCGCCTACTCGGACGCGCTGCTGCGGTTCGCGCACGTCGTCGCCCACGCGATGCCCGTCGAGGTCCGCACGATCGGCACGAGACTCACCCGCGTGACCCGTCAGCTGCGCGAACGCGATCCCGAACGGGCCTTGAAGGCCGCCGGTCGGGCCATCCCCGACTACGAGGGCGGCACGCGGCTCGGCGACTCGCTGCGGCGGTTCAACCAGCAGCACAGGCAACGCGGCGCGGTGGTCGTGCTGTTCAGCGACGGCTGGGAACGCGGCGACCCGAGCCTGCTGGCGTCCGAGATGGCACGGTTGAGGCGGGTGAGCCACAAGGTCATCTGGGCCAACCCGCACGCGGGCAAGGCGGGCTACCGGCCGGTGCAGAGCGGTGTGGTAGCGGCGCTCCCGCACGTGGACGTCATGATCGCGGGCCACAGCGTGCACGCGTTGGAAGAGCTGCTGAAGGAGGTGCGCCGTGCGTGATGTCCTCTACGACCTGGCCGGACGGGTGGCGAACGGCGAGACGGTCGGCGTCGGCACGGTGGTCGCCACCTTCAGCTCGGCGCCGCGGCCTCCCGGCGCCGCGATGCTCGTGACGCAGGACGGCGAGGCGGTCGGCAGCGTGTCCGGCGGCTGCGTCGAGGGTGCCGTCTACGACCTCGCGCAGGAGACCGGCGGCCCGGTGCTGCAGCGGTACGGGGTGAGCGACGACGACGCGTTCGCGGTGGGGCTGACCTGCGGCGGGATCATCGACATCTACGTCGAGAAGATCAACGCCGAGACGTTCCCGCAGCTCGGCGAGGTCGTGGAGACGGTCCGCGCCGAGGAACCGGTGGCGGTCGCGACCGTCATCGAGCACCCGGACGGCATCGGCCGTCGCATGGTCATCTGGCCGGACCGCCGCGACGGCACCCTCGGAAGCGAGCGCATCGACGACGCCGTCACCGACGACGCGCGCGGGATGCTCGCGTCCGGGCGCAGCGGGGTGCTCCAGTACGGACCGGACGGTCAGCGGCGCGGCGAGGGCATGAGCGTCTTCGTGAACTCGTTCGAACCGCCGCCGCGCATGCTCGTGTTCGGAGCGATCGACTTCGCCGCCGCGATGGCACGGCTCGGCGCGTTCCTCGGTTACCGGGTGACGGTGTGCGACGCACGGCCCGTGTTCGCGACCCGCAGCCGTTTCCCGGAAGCGGACGAGGTCGTCGTCGCCTGGCCGCACAAGTACCTCCAGGCCGAAGCGTCCAAGCTCGACGAACGCACGGTCATCGCCGTGCTGACCCACGACCCGAAGTTCGACGTGCCACTCCTCGAAGTCGCATTGCGACTGAAAGTGGGCTACGTCGGCGCGATGGGATCCCGCCGGACGCACGAAGATCGACTGAATCGGTTGCGGGACACGGGAATGAGCGAATCCGAACTTGCGGCGTTGTCGTCGCCGATCGGGCTCGATCTCGGCGCGCGAACGCCTGAAGAGACCGCAGTTGCGATTGCCGCCGAGATCATTTCCTTGCGGTGGAAGGGAACCGGTCAGCGACTCACAGGGCTGGAAGTCCCGATTCATCGGTGATCGGGTTGTTGAACCCGCAAACAGGGAGCAAGCTGGTGTGACCCTCGTCATACAGCGCCCACCACCCTGGGAGGGTTCGAATGCACATCTCGGTCAACGTCGACGGAGTCACGTACGCCGACGAGGTCGAACCCAGGCTTCTCCTCGTGCACTACCTGCGCGAGCGTCTGGGCAAGACCGGCACCGTCGTCGGCTGCGACACCGGAAACTGCGGTTCCTGCACGGTGCACCTGGACGGCCACAGCGTGAAGTCCTGCTCGATGTTCGCGGTTCAGGCGAACGGGCACGACATCACCACTGTCGAAGGCCTGGCCCGCGACGGCAAACTGCACCCGGTGCAGGAGGCCTTCCGGGCGAACCACGCGTTGCAGTGCGGTTTCTGCACGCCCGGCATGATCATGCAGGCGATCGACCTGCTCGCCGACGAGTCCGATCCCGACGACGAGACCGTGCGCAAGGGACTGGAGGGCAACCTCTGCCGCTGCACGGGCTACCAGAACATCGTGCGCGCGGTGCAGGACGCCGCCCAGCGGATGAAACCCGGTGCCGGCCCGGACCAGGAGCGGCACAGCGACGAGCACGTCACCGCGAAGCAGCCGGTAGGTGGCGAATGACCGCCACAGCCGAGCCGGAGGTCGGCAAGGCCCGGCTCCGCAAGGAGGACGCCCGGCTGATCACCGGGCAGACGAGGTGGACCGACAACCTGCAGCTCACCGGCATGCTGCACATGGCCGTGCTGCGCAGTCCCGTCGCCCACGCCCGCATCACGAACGTCGACGTCAGCCGCGCGACGGCGATGCCCGGTGTGGCGCTGGTGCTGACCGGTGAGGACTTCGCCGCCGAACAGGGCTCGCTGCCCTGTGCCTGGCCGATCACCGAGGACATGAAGTCGCCCGCCGCGCCCGCGATCGCCGTGGACCGGGTCAACTTCGCCGGCGAGGCCGTCGCCGTCGTGATCGCCGACAGCGCCTACCACGCCGCGGACGCGCTGGAAGCGATCGACGTCGACTACGACGAGCTCCCGGTCGTGCTCGACATGGAAGAAGCCTTGCAGGACAACGACCTCGTGCATCCCGACCTGGGCACGAACAAGTGCGCGACGTGGGTCTTCGACTCCGCCGAGGCGGGTTCGGGCACGAACGTGGAGGACGAGATCGCGGCCGCCGAGGTCGTGATCGAACGGACGTTCAAGCAGCAACGGCTGATCCCGGCGTTCATGGAACCGCGGTCGGTCGTCGTGGACGTCACCGCCGGTATGTACACCGTCTGGTCGGCGACGCAGATCCCGCACATCCTGCGGTGGATGCTCTCGGCCGTCACCGGCATCTCCGAGCACAAGCTCCGGGTGATCGCGCCGGACGTCGGCGGCGGTTTCGGCGGCAAGCTCCAGGTCACGCCGGAAGAGCTGCTGTGCCTGCTGATCGCCCGCCGGATGGGCCGCCCGGTCAAGTGGACCGAGTCGCGCACCGAGTCGATGCTGTCGGCGCACCACGGCCGCGACCAGATCCAGAAGATCACGCTGGCCGCCCGCCGCGACGGCACGGTGACCGGCCTGAAGGTCGAGCTGCTCGCCGACATGGGCGCCTACCTGCGGCTCGTCACGCCGGGCGTGCCGATCCTGGGCGCGTTCATGTTCAACTCGATCTACAAGTTCGCCGGGTACCGGTTCGTGTGCACGAACGTCTTCACGAACAAGGTGCCGACCGACGCCTACCGCGGCGCCGGACGCCCCGAGGCGACGTTCGCGATCGAACGCATGATGGACGAGCTCGCGGTCGAGCTCGGCATGGAACCGATGAAGCTCCGCGAGATGAACTGGATCAAGCACGAGGAGTTCCCGTTCACCACGGTCGCCGGTCTCACCTACGACTCCGGCAACTACGAGGCCGCGACGGCCCGTGCGATGGAGCTGTTCGGGTACGACGAACTGCGCGAGGAACAGGAACGCCGGCGTGCCTCCGGCGACGTCGTGCAGCTCGGCATCGGCATCTCGACCTACACCGAGATGTGCGGCCTCGCGCCGTCCCGCGTGCTGGGCGCTCTGCGGTACGGCGCGGGAGGGTGGGAGACCGCGTCGATCCGCATGCTGCCCACCGGCAAGGTCGAGGTGATCACCGGGACCTCGCCGCACGGGCAGGGCCACGAGACGGTCTGGTCGCAGATCGTCGCGGACCGGCTCGGCGTGCCGTTCGACGACGTCGAGGTGCTGCACGGCGACACGGCGACGTCGCACAAGGGCATGGACAGCTACGGGTCGCGGTCGTTGGCCGTGGGCGGAACGGCTCTGGTGCACGCGGCGGACAAGGTGCTGGCCAAGGCTCGCACGCTGGCGGCGCACATGATGGAGTGCGACGAGGCGGACGTGGAGTTCGCCTCCGGCTCGTTCTCGGTCCGCGGCACGTCGACCGCGCGGACTCTCGGTGACGTGGTGCTGGCCGCGCACGTCGCGCACGACCTGCCCGAGGGCATGGAACCGGGCATGGACGCCGACGCCACGTTCGACCCGGACAACTTCTCCTACCCGCACGGAACCCATTTGTGCGCAACGGAAGTCGACACCGAGACGGGCATGGTCCGCATCTCCCGGTACGTGGCGGTGGACGACGTCGGCACGGTCGTGAACCCGTTGATCGTCGACGGTCAGGTGCACGGCGGACTCGCGCAGGGCATCGCGCAGGCGTTGTACGAAGAGGCCACGCACGACGAGATGGGCACGCTGACGACGGCGACGTTCGCCGACTACCTGGTGCCGTCGGCGGCCGACCTGCCGGCGTTCCTGACGGACCGCACCGCGACCCCCGCGACGTCCAACCCTTTGGGCGCCAAGGGAGTCGGCGAGGCGGGCACGATCGCCTCGACACCCGCCGTGGTGAACGCGGTGCTGGACGCCGTGCGGCACCTGGGCGTCCGGGACATCGAGATGCCGATGTCGCCGGAACGCGTGTGGACCGCGTTGCAGGGTCGTGAGGACACGGGTGCCGGAGAGGTCGCCGCGGGCGGGCTCGGTTCCCTCGACGCGCAGGGAGGCCAGGCATGATCCCCGCGGACTTCAAGTACCTGTTCCCGTCCTCTGTGGACGAAGCGGTGCGGATGCTCGCCGAGGAGGGCGAGGACGCCAAGGTCATCGCGGGCGGGCAGTCGCTCGTACCGGTGCTGCGGATGCGGCTCGCCGCGCCCACGGCGTTGATCGACATCGGCGGCCTGACCGAGCTGACGGGCGTGCGCGACGACGGCGACTCGTTGCTCATCGGTGCGATGACCACGCACTACGAGGTGCAGCGCGATCATCTGGTGCAGGACCACGCGTTGTTGTTGAGGCTGGTCACGGACACCATCGCCGATCCGCAGATCCGGCACCGCAGCACGTTCGGCGGCTCGTTGTGCCACGCGGACCCGGCCGGTGACCTGCTGGCGCCGGTGCTCGCGCTGGACGCGGTGATGGTGATCGCCGGTCCCGGCGGACGTCGTGAGGTGCCCGCGGCGGAGTTCTTCGTCGACTACTTCACGACGGCGCTGGGCCCCGACGAGATCCTGATCGACGTGCGCGTGCCGAAGTACACGGGCTGGCGCGCGCACTACGAGAAGCTCAACCGGGTCGCGCAGGCGTGGTCGATCGTCGCGGTGGCGGCGACCGTCCAGGTCCAGAACGACGTCATCTCCGCTGCTCGGGTGGGCCTCACGAACGTGGGGTCCGGGCCGGTGCGGGCGGTCGACGTCGAGGCGGCGCTCGTAGGGCAGCCCACGTCGGCGATCGCCGAGGCGGCCCGGCTGGCGTCCTCCGGCGACGGCTACAAGGACAACCTGGCCCGCGTGCTGACCGGCCGTGCGTTGACGGCGGCGGTCGGATGAAGTTGACGCACTCGTTCACCGCACCGGGGCCGGCCGAGGAGGTGTGGGAGGCGCTGCTCGATCCGGAACGGGTGGCGCCGTGCCTGCCCGGCGCCACGCTGACCTCGGTGGACGGCAAGACGTTCAGCGGGGAGGTGAAGGTGAAGCTCGGCCCGGTGCAGCTGCTGTACCGGGGGAGCGGCGAGTTCGTCGAGGTCGATCCGGTGCTCCGCCGTGCCGTCATGAAAGCCGCGGGCAAGGACACCCGCGGCAACGGCACGGCGTCCGCGCTGGTGACCTTCGTGGTCGGCGACACCGTGGAGGTGGAGACCGATCTGGCGATCACCGGGCGTCCCGCGCAGCTGGGCCGCGGCCTGATCGCCGAGGTCAGCGGCAAGCTCGTCGACCAGTTCGCGGAATGCCTGGCGGGCACGCTGAGTTCCGTGGATCCTGACGAGGTGGCGCAACAGCAGCATCTCCGAGTGGTCCCCGACGAGCCGATCGACCTGATCGACACGGCAGGCGTTCCGGTGTTGAAGCGCGTGCTGCCCATCGCGGCCGCGGTGCTGGCCGTCGCGTTGTTCGTGGTCCTGCGGCGCCGGCGGCAGCGCTGAAGCGTGAAGTCCGGTGGCTGGCATTCGTGCTGGTCACCGGCTCTTTGCTGTCCGCGTGCACCGGCTCGCCGACCGTCAGCACCCCGAAGCCCGCGCCCGCGTCGACCACCTCCGAGGGGCCGCCTCCGCCGCGGTCGTTCACGCTCACGGCCGGTGGGGACGTCCTGATCCATCCCGCGCTGACCGATCAGGCGGTGGCGGACGGGGGTGCGGCCGGGCGTGACTTCCTGCCGTTGTTCTCCGGCATCAAGGAGACCCTGAAGGCCGACCTGGCGCTGTGCCACCTCGAGGTGCCGCTGGGTGCCAAGGAAGGGCCGTTCTTCGGGTACCCGTCGTTCCTGGCGCCGCCCGAGGTCGCGAAGGGCCTGGTCGACGTCGGGTACGACTCGTGCTCGACGGCCTCGAACCACACGCTGGACCGCGGCGTCTCGGCGATCACCTCGACGCTGGACGCGATGGACGCCGTCGGGCTGAAGCACACCGGGTCGTACCGCACGCAGGAGGAGTCCGCGGCGCCGTTGATCCTGGACGCGGGCGGCGTGAAGGTGGCCCAGCTGTCGTTCACGTACGGCTTCAACGGGATTCCGCTGCCGCAGCCGTGGCGGGCGAACCAGATCGATGCTTCGAAGATCCTGGCCGATGCGCGGGCCGCGCGGGCCGCCGGTGCCGAGGTCGTGGTGCTGTCCGTGCAGTGGGGCAACGAGTACCAGCACGAGGCGACGGCCGAGCAGAAGGCGCTGGCCCGTCAGTTGCTGGCCGATCCCGCCCTGGACCTGATCATCGGGACGCACGTGCACGTCGTGCAGCCGTTCGAGAAGATCGGCAACAAATGGGTCGCGTACGGGCTGGGCAACGAGGTCGCCCGCCACGCCGAACCCCGCGGCGTGACCGAGGAGGGCGTGGTCGCCCGGTTCAAGTTCGAACTGGGGCCCGCCGGGTGGTCCGTCGTCGACGCCTCCTACACGCCGACGCTGGTCGAGCTGGGCCCGCCGATCCGGCTGGTCGACCTGACCCGCGTGTCCGCCTCCGAGCGCCGGACGCAGGCGATCAACCGGACCGAGGGCATCGTGTTCAGCCTCGGGGCGGGCGAGCAGGGACTCACGCGCGGCAAGCCGTAGCTCGAAGGAGTGACTCCTGACCTTGGAGTTTCTCCATGTGCGACGGTGAGTTGCGTGGCACTTCCTCCGCTCACCGTCGCCCAGTACACCGCCCTCGGCGCCGCCGAGTCCGGTTACGCCGAACTCGTCGAAGGCCGATTAGTGCTGTCGCCCGGCGCCCTCGCCGACCACAACTTCGCCTGCGGCAACCTGATCTCGCAGCTGTCCGCCCACCTGCCCGCGCACCTCCAGGTCACCTACGCCCTGGACGTGAACCTGGAGCTGGCGCCCGCCGACGCGCCCGGCTTCGTCCGCCGCCCCGACCTGGTCGTGTGCCACCGCAGCGCCGTGCAGGCGTTGGTCCCGGCGTCCGAGGTGGTGGTCGCCGTCGAGGTCCTGTCCACGCACTCGCACTACACCGACCGCCGCTGCAAACGCCTCGACTACGCCGAGGCCGGTATCCCGTTCTACTGGCTGGTCGACCTGACCGCCCCGGTCTCGCTGACCCCGTTGCGCCTGACCCCGGACCGGAGCTACGAGGAGGCACCCGCGGCGACCGAGACCTACGAGGCCCGCGACCCGTTCCCGGTGCGCCTGGACCTGACCCAGCTCACCGGCTGAGCACCCGCTCGAACCGCTCGACCCACCACCGGTCGCCGGTCTCGAACTCCGCGATCCGGTCCGGCACCGGCGCGGTCTTCAGCACGGGCAGGAACCCGTCCTGGGGCAGCAGCGGCGCGCTCGTGACGTCCCCGTCCAGCAGTTGCAGCGTGGCCAGCCCGCACGCGTAGTCGAGCTCCGGCAACGCGGCGGCCAGCGCCACCCCGGCCGCCATCCCGACCGACGTCTCCAACGCCGACGACACCACACACGGCAACCCGCACGCCTCGGCGACCTCCAGGGCCTTCCGCACCCCGCCGAGCGGCGCCACCTTGATCACCGCGATGTCCGCGGCCCCGGACACCGCGACCTTCAACGGATCGTCGGCTTTCCTGATCGACTCGTCGGCGGCGATGGGGACGTTCACCTTCCGCCGCACCGTCGCCAGTTCGTCCAGGGTGCGACACGGCTGTTCCACGTACTGCAACCCGCCTGCGGCCTTGTCCATGGCCCTGATCGCGTCGACAGCCGTGTCGACGTCCCACATCATGTTCGCGTCGACCCGGATGAACCCGTTGGGCCCCAACGCATCCCGCACGGCCTCAAGCCGCGCGCAGTCCTCGGCGAGCGTCGACTCGGCCACCTTCACCTTGGCCGTGCCGCACCCGGACTTCGTCACGATCTCGTGCGCCCGTTCCGGACCGACCACGGGAACCGTGCAGTTGACGGGAATCCGATCGCGCACCGGCGCCGGCCACCCGTCGTGCGCGGCCTCCACCGCACACGCCAGCCAGGCCTTCGCCTCTTCGTCGTCGTACTCCTCGAACGGGCAGAACTCGCCCCACCCGGCAGGACCTTCCAGGAGCAGTCCGGTGCGCTTCGTGATGCCGCGAAACCGCGCGCGCATCGGAATGGAGTAGACGTGCACGCCCCGATTCAAGCGCACTTCTGGAACTCCAGCGAATGCCCACCCCCGCGCAGGTTGACCGTCCCGACCGGCTGAAGCGCGAGCAACGTGCACACGATCTGCTGGACCGCGGGCGCGCTGAGCTGCGAGACATCGCTGGAGATGGTGACGTCCAGCCCGTTGCTGACCCGATCGACCGACGCCGGAACGGCATCGAACGGCACCTCGGACGTGAGCCCGCGAGCCTGCTCGGCGTTGGTGGGCCCCTGGGCCAGCAACGCCACGACGTCGCGCCCGCTCAGGCTGCCCTGGTCGCGGGCGACCGGCACGACCCGGCCGCCGGCGGAGACCCAGAAGAGGGACGGCGAGGTGTTCTCGACCGGCCCGTGGGGTGCTTCGAGGCCGGGGATCGGGTCGGTGGGCCGGATGCCGCACGCCGTCAGCATCGCCAGCACCACGACCACGAGCCCGACCACCCGCCCAAGCCCGACTGCCCGCTTGAGCCCGATCGTCCGCGTAAGCCTGACTACCCGCCCGAGTCCGGCCGTTCGCCCAAGCTTGACTGCTCGGTTGAGCCCAACTGCTTGCTCAAGCCGGACCACCCGCTCAAGCCGGACTATCCGCCCGAGTCCGGCCAGCCGGTCAAGCCCGCCTGCTTGCTCAAGCCCGACTGTCCGCCCAGACCCGGCCGCTCGCTCCACTGCCAGCCCAAGCTCACGCAGGGGTCCCCTCCCGGGGGTCCCCCAATTTCCATTCTCCCAGCCGCCACCGACAGTTTTCGGCCTCACTCGTCACCGCCCAGCGGCATCCGCAGCGTGAACAGTGCCCCGCCCTCAGGCCGGTTGGCCGCCGTCAGCGTCCCCCCGTGCAGCCGCGCGTTCTCCCACGCGATCGCCAGCCCCAGCCCCGACCCCTCCGACCGCCCCCGAGCCGAGTCCGCCTTGTAGAACCGCGCGAACACGTGCGGCAGCACCGAGTCCGGCAGTCCCGGCCCGGAGTCCGCCACGTGGATCACCAACGACGACCCCGCCACCGACAGCACCAGCGACACCGGTGGCGCGCCGTGCCGCAGGGCGTTGCCGACCAGGTTCGCCACGATCACGTCCAGCCGGCGCGGGTCCAGTCGCGCCCGCACCCCGTCCGGCAGGGAAGCGGTCACCTCGGTGAACCCGCGCATCCGCAGGCACGTCCGCACCACCTCGGCCACGTCGACGTCGTCCAGCGCCAAAGCCGCCGTGCCCGAGTCGAAGCGCGTGACCTCGATCAGGTCGTTGACCAGGCGCGTCAGGTTCAGGGTCTCGCGGTTCACGAGTCGTGCGGCCTGTCCGGCCACACCTGGCAGCGAAGCGGTCTCGGCGTCGAGGACGTCGGTCACGGCCGTCATCGCGGCCAGCGGGGTGCGCAGTTCGTGCGACACGTCCGCCACGAACCGCCGCGCGTCCGCCTCCATCCGCGTCAGCTCGCCGACGTGGTGTTCCAGCGAGGAAGCCGTGCTGTTGAACGTCGACGCGACGGACGCCAGCTCGTCGCGCCCGCGCACCGGCACCCGCGCGGTCAGGTCGCCTTGGCCGAGCTGCCACGCCGCCAGCTGCAGCTCGCGGACCGGTCGCAACACACCTCGTGCGGCCAGGAAACCGAGGCCCAGAGCCAGGATCAGCACTGCCGAGCCGATGAGCCACGCGTTGCGCGCCAGCTCGTCCACGACCTCGATCTCCGACGTGAACGGCCGCAGCACGTACACCTCGACGCCGGACGACCGCGACGAGCCGTCCGCCGTGATCCGGAGTTGCATGCCCACCACCAGCCACACGGCACCGGCGTAGGACACGCGTTGCCAGCCGACGCGCCCGTCCGACACGAGCGAACGCAGCTCGCCGGTGATCACCGAAGGGTCCATGCCGCCGGCCGAGATGCCGTCGCCGTAAGCGATCGCGGACCCTTCGCGGCCGGACACGCGGCCCGCGATGCGTTCCAGGGCGGCGTGGTCCAGGGACCGCGCGGGCAACGGGTAGAGCTGCTCGACGCGGTTCGTGATCTCGATGACGGCGTTGTCCTGCGCGCGTTGCACGATGGCGTCGCGCGAGCGCACGTACCCGGCGCCGGCGACGGCCGCCGCGGTCACGATGGTCAGGAGGCCCATCGCCAGCAGCAGCCGCAGGCGGAGCGTCACAGCGGTCCGAAGCGGTAGCCGAAGCCCCGCACGGTCTGGACGTACGCGGGCGCCGCCGGGTCGTCCTCGATCTTCGACCGCAGCCGCTGCACGCACGCGTCCACCAGCCGCGAGTCGCCGAGGTAGCCCTGGTCCCACACCGCGCTCAGCAGCTGCTGCCGGGACATCACGCGGCCGGGCGACGCCGAGAGCTCCAGCAGCAGGCGCAGTTCCGTCGGGGCCAGCGAGACCGGCTTGCCGAACCGCGTCACCACCAGGCCGTCGCGGTCGATCGTGAGGTCGCCGTGCCGTTCGGCGACGACCTCGGCGACCGGGGCGGCGGACGACCGGCGCAGCACCGCCCGGATGCGCGCCTCCAGCACGCGGGCCTGCGCGGGCTTGACCACGTAGTCGTCGGCGCCCGCCTCCAGGCCCGCGACCACGTCGATGTCGTCGTTGCGCGCGGTCAGCATGATGATCGGCAGGTCACCGGTGGCGCGGATGCGGCGGCACACCTCGAAGCCGTCCACGCCTGGCAGCATCAGGTCGAGCACGACGACGTCCGGCGTGACGCTCGTGAGCAGGTCGAGGCCCTCCTCGCCGGTGGGCACCGCGTCCACGGTGTGGCCCTGGTAGGTCAGGGCGAGCGACAGTCCCTCGCGGACCGCCTCGTCGTCCTCGATCAGCAGTACGCGCGGCATGCCCTCAGCTTTCCCGACGGGTCTCATGGGGACGTCCTTGCAACGTCATCGTTGCGTAACGACCTCCCGTGCGCAGTTGTTGCACGGCCATCACGCCGTGCGGACACGCGTCCGACAGCCTCGGCGACATGCGAAAACTCCTCCTGACGACGAGCATCGCGGCGTTCGCGATGATCACCACCGTCACCCCTGCCCTGGCCATCAGAGGAGGCGTCGAAGCCCCGCGGGCGTACAGCTTCTCGGGCTCCCTGCAACGCCCCGACTCGCCCCGCGCGGACGGCCACACCTGCGGCGTCACGCTCGTCGCGCCGACGTGGGCCGTCACGGCGGGCCACTGCACCCGCAACAACCCGAGCCTCGCCCAGGTCGGCAGGCCGAAGGACTGGTCGGTCCGCCTCGGCACGCTCGACGCGGGCAGCAGCGGCGAGGTGATCGCGGTCGAGCGGTTCATCACCTACGCGCCGAACCCCGTCCACGACGGCGACATCGGCCTGCTGAAGCTGAAGCGGCCGGCGAAGACCAAGCCCGTGGCGTTGCCGTCGACCAGGCCCGCCGACGGCACCCAGGCGCGCATCCTCGGCTGGGGCATGACGTGTGACCGCCGCGCCCCCGAGTGCTACCCGCAGAAGCTGCGCGAGGCCGACACCGTCATCCAGCCCGCGACCGCCTGCGACGGCATCTACGCCGACCGCGAGCTGTGCATCGGCGCGCTGGACGGCAGCGTCGCCGCCACCAACATGGACTCCGGCGGCCCCGCGCTGGTCCGCGACGGCGACCGCTGGGTGATGGCGGGCCTGGTCAGCGGCGCGGGCGCCGACGACCGGCCCGTCATGTACACCGACGTGCACCACTTCCGGGGCTGGATCGACGACGTCGTCACCGGTCGCCTGAACCCGCCGGACACCCCGGTGCCGAACCTCGAAGGCGCGGCGTCGCTCGCCGGCAACTGCTCGGGTTCGGTGGTCAGGACCTCGCAGACCAAGGAGAACGACCCGGCGTTGCTGCTCACCAACGGCCACTGCGTTCCCGAACGCCCCGCGCCCGGCGAGACGCTCCGGAACGTGCCGATCGACGTCCCGGTGACCATCGGCGACCGCCAGGGCTACCTCCAGGCCAAGGCGCGGACGACGCACCTGCTCCGCGCGACCATGTCCGGCACCGACACCGCGCTCTTCCAGCTCGACCAGACCTACGCGCAGCTCAGGGCCAAGCGCGTGAAGATCTTCAAGTTGGCCGACCGGTCGGCACGGCCCGGCGAGCGCGTCGACATCATCTCGTCGGGCAACGGCGACCGCTTCAAGTGCACCATCGAGGCCGTTGTCCCGCAGCTGCGCGAAGAGGGCTACACGCAGGACAACGCCTATCGCTACAACCGCGAGTGCACGCCGTCGCACGGCGGTTCGGGCTCACCGATCGTGCTGCAGGACGGCGTCACCGTCGTCGGAGTGCACAGCACCGGCAACGACAGCGGTGAGCAGTGCACCGCCAACAACCCCTGCGAGGTCGCGGCGGACGGCTCGGTGACCGTGCACCAAGGCGCCCGCTACGGCCAGCAGGTCAGGCACCTAGCCGCTTGCGCACCAGCGCGGACGCCTGATCGACCACGATCACCAGCAGCAGCACCACGAGGATGTGCGTGACCATCTCGTCGAACCGGAACAGCTTGATCGACTGGTTGATGAGGAACCCGATGCCACCCGCGCCGACCAGGCCGAGGACGAGCGACGACCGCACGTTCACGTCCAGCCGGTAGAGCAGGAGTCCCGCCAGGGACGGCATCACGGTCGGGAGCACCGCGTGCAGCGCGATCTGGGGACCGGACGCGCCGGTCACCTTCAGCGCGTCGCGCGGCCCGCGGTCGCTCTCGTCCATCGCCTCGGCCCAGAGCTTGCCCATCACGCCGGTGTTGTGGAACACCAGCGCCAGCACGCCCGCGAACGGCCCGAGCCCCACCGCCGTGACGAAGATCAGCGCGAACACCACGTCCGGCACCGACCGCAGGAACGACAGCACGGCCCGTGCCGCCTGCTGCGCCCACGCCGCGGAAGTCGTTGCCCTGGAGGCGATGAGGGCCAGCGCCAGCGCGAACGGGATCGAGAACGTGGTGCCCAGCAGTCCGATGTAGAGCGTGATCACCGCTGCTTCCACCGACTTCCCGAGCACGGAGAAGTCCGGCGGCAACGACTCGGTGAGGAAGTCGGCCATGCCCTCCCAGCCCGCGATCAACGCGGCGGGCGAGAACTCCGTGGCCTGCCAGGCGAACACGTGCACGGCGAGGAGCACGGCCACGACGACCCAGACGACGGGGGAGGGCCAGCGGCGCTTCGGAACCACGATGGCGCCTTCCTTCGTGCCGATCACGCCGCCACCCCCGCGCGCATCTCCACGATCCGGTGCGCGTAGCTGTGCGCGAGCTCCGGCTGGTGCAGCACCGCCACCACCGCCATTCCCTCGCCCGCCAACGCTTGCAGCAGTTCCATGACCTGCACCGCCGCCTGCGGGTCGAGCGCCGACACCGGTTCGTCCGCGAGGATCACGTCGGCGCGCTGGCACAACGCCCGCGCGATCGCCACCCGTTGTTGCTGCCCACCGGAAAGCCGGGCGGTCCGGTCCAGCGCGCGGTCTGCGAGCCCGACCCGTTCCAGACAGGCCATGGCCTCCTCCCGGACGTCGTGCGGGAAGACCAGCGAACGCCGCAACGTCAGCCTGCCGAGCGCGCCCGAGCAGACGTTGTCCAGGGCGTTGCGCCGCCCGACGAGGTGGATCTTCTGGAACACCATCGCGGCCGTTCCGCCGACCTCGATCTCGCCAGCGTCCGGCGTCTCCAGCCCGACGACGCACCGCAACGCCGTGGACTTGCCCGACCCGTTCGGCCCGAGCAACGCCACGAACTCCCCGGCCTCGACGGTGAGGTCGAAGCCGTCCAGCACGGTGCGGCCGCCGAACGACTTGCGCAGGCCGCGGATGGCGAGCATCAGACGTCCTCTTCCTTGAGCCCCAGCGTGGTCGCGAGGTCGAAGAGCACCTGGTACGTGTCGTTGCCGACCTCGACCAGCGGCCCGGGAGGCGTGACGTCGAGGAACGCGCCGACCTTCTCGACGTCCTGAGGCCCGAGCTCCAGCAACGCCTTGCGCACCTTGCCCTTGAACGCCGGGTCGAGATCGCCGCGCACGGTGATCGGGTCGTTCGGGATGGGCTCCGACTTCCAGACCTGCCGGAACTTCGCCTCGTCGAACGTCCCCGCCGCCTTGGCCGTGGCGAGCGTCTGGCTGTTGATCTCGGCGGCGTCCACCTTGCCGTTGAGCAGCGACAACATCGCCTCGGGATGCCCGCCGGCGTAGTCGAGTTTCACGTCGTTGACGTCGTGCTTCTTGAGGCCGTAGCGAGGAAGCGCGTCACCGGACGCACTGCCGACGCTGCTCAGCGCCAACGACCTGCCGGCCAGGTCCTCGATCTTCTGCACGGGCGAGTCCTTCGCCACCCAGATCCCGGCGGTGTAACTGGTGAGCTTCCCGGACCCGTCCGCGAAGCTGACCACGGGCTCCGCCTTGGCCTTCTGCGAGGCGAACACGTACCCGAGCGGCCCGAACTGCGCGATCTCCAGCTTGCCGTTGCGCATCGCCAGCACCTCGGCCGCGTAGTCGTCCACGACCTGCAGCTCGACCTCGCAGCCGAGCTTCCCGGACAACGCCTTCGCCAGCACCTCGTAGGCGGGCTTGAGCTTCTCGGGGTCCTCGTACGGCTCGACGCCGAAGCGCACCTTGCCGTCGTTGGGACAGCCGTTCGAGCTGGTGCCGGTCGTGCCGCAAGCGGTGGCTGTCAGCAGCAGCGTCGCGGCGAGGACGACGTTGAGGGCTCTCATCACATCTCCTGGAGGAGGTCGTCGAGCACGGCCGGGGCGAGGCCGAGCGCGGTGGTCATGCCGATGCCGGAGGTGACCGAGACGACCCTGGTGAGGGGCACGGGCGCCGCGGTCAGGAAGGGGTCGGGGGCCGACGCGTAGATCCCGCGCCAGCGTTCGAGGACTTTCAGTTCGCGGACGCCGAGCAGCCGTGCCGTCTCGGTGAGCACCAGGTCGTCCAGGTGCTCGGGGCGGTACGGGTCGACAGTGCGGCCGTAGTGGTGGGTGTCGCCGATGGTGAGCGAGCCGTCGGGGAGCTGGGTGAACATGAGGTTCAGGCCGGCCTCGACGAGCTCGGGGTGGTCGTCGGTGAGGCGCGCGCGGACGTGCTCGGTGGTGGGGCACTGGGCGAACGCGTCGTAGCGCAGCATCGAGAAGCCCGTCAGGACGGCCGGGTCGATCACTTCGTCGTGTGCCACGCGGAGCATGCGGAGCTGGCAGCGCTGGACCTGGTGGTGCTCGGCCAGGTCGGGGAAGAACCTGTCGATGTCGTGGCCGACGGCCAGGACGGTGGCTCGGCAGGTGATCTCGCCCCTGGCGGTCCTCACTCGGCCTGGTTCGACGGTGAGGACGTTGGTCGACCAGTGGAACCGGACGCCTCGCGTGGCCAGGTGGGCGGCGATCGCGTGGACGGCCTCGCGTGGGTTGACGCGGATGTCTTGGGGGAGGAGGGCGGCGGCGAGGATCGAGGGATTGTTCAACGATCCTGCGATCGGATTGTTGAACGAACCGCTGCTGCTGCCGCTACCGCCGTCGCTCGAAGGATTGTTCAACAATCCAACGTTCGGGCCGGCGGATCGTTGGATTGCCGGATTGTTGAACGATCCCTTCGAAGGATCGTTCACCAACTCGACATCCCGCACCTCGGCGAACTCCCGGAGCACCGCCACCTCGTCCTCGTGACGAGCCACCACGAGCGTCCCGGCCTCCCGAACCCAGAACCCCGCCTCCGAAGCGAGCTTCAGCCACGACTCCCGAGCGGCCATCGCGTACGAGAAGGCCACCCCGGACTGGGCGGTGAAGCACCCGTGCCCGAAGTTGCGCACGGAAGCCCCGACGCAGTGGGAGTCCCGCTCGACCACGGCGACGGAGAGTCCCCGCTCCACCGCGTGCCAGGCGTGCGCGAGCCCGACGATCCCCGCGCCGACGACCACCAGGTCCACGCTTGTCATGACAAGAACGATGGGCCGGGCCACCACGAGAAAGCAACGGCCACGCCGAGGTGTACCGACCTGTTCACCGGCAGTTCAGACTTGTTATGACATGTATCGTTGGGTGCATGGAGACGCCCCTGCACGAGCGGATCGCCGCCGACCTGCGCCGACGAATCGCGTCCGGTGAGCTCGAAGTCGGGGCCGCGGTGCCGTCCGAGTCGCAGCTGTGCGCGCAGTGGAACGCCTCGCGCGCGCCGGTCCGGCAGGCGCTCACGACGCTGCGGGCCGAGGGCATGATCGGCGGCGGCCGCGGCAAGCCCGCGGTGGTGCGCCGGCACACGTTGTCGCAGCCGTTCGAGACGTTCCTGTCGTTCTCCAGCTGGGCCGCGGGCCTCGGCCACACACCGGGCCAGAAGACCCTCGAGATCGCGCGCAGGCCGGCGGACCAGGACATCGCCGACGCGCTGCAACTCGACGAGGGCACTCCGGTCGTGCAGCTGCTGAGGCAACGCCTGATCGACGGCAGGCCGACGATGCTGGAGCGCACCACGTTCGTCGAGCCGGTCGGCAGGTTGCTGTTCGACTTCGACTGCGACAGCGGCTCGCTCTACGCCCACCTGGCGGAGCAGGGCGTCGACATGACCGTTGCGAGCCACCAGATCGACGCGGTGGCGGCGAACGAGACCGACGCCGAGCTGCTCGAAATCCCGGTGGGAGCGCCACTTCTGCGGGAGCGGCGCAGGGCGTCCGGAGTGGACGGACGACCCGTCGAGTACTCCGACGACCGGTACCGGCCCGACATGGTCAGCTTTTCGATCGAGAACTCCCAGCAGGCGCACCCGGCCCTGCTGCGGGACTGGAGGGCCTCGTGAACACCGCAACGCAGGTCGACCTGGTGGTGCTGGACATCGCCGGCACGACGGTCGAGGAGCACGGACTGGTCTACAAAGCGTTGGCGGACACCGTGATCGCGGCAGGCGGCGACGCGACGAACATCGGCAACTGGATGGGCGCCGACAAGTACGAAGCCATCTCCAGCTTGCTCGGCAGAGAACACGTCGACGCCGAGTTCCAGGACTTCCACGAACGGCTCGCCAAGTACTACGCCGAAACGCCGCCGACGCCCATCGACGGCGTGCCGGAAGCGCTCAAGCGGTTGCGGGACAACGGCATCAAGGTGGCGCTGACCACCGGCTTCGACCGCCCGATCGTCGACGGCCTGCTCGACGTCCTCAACTGGCGGAACGACGTCCTCGACGCGGTCGTCACGGTCGACGACGTCAAGGCGGGCCGGCCGGCGCCGTACATGATCCACAAGGCGATGGAGCTGACCGGCACCAGGAACGTCCGGCGCGTGCTGACGGCCGGCGACACCACGAGGGACCTGGAAGCCGGCATGAACGCGGGCGCGAGGTTCGTGGTCGGTGTGCTCAGCGGCAGCCAGACCAGGGAGGAACTGGCCCGACAGGAGCACACCCACCTGCTGAACAGCGTCGCCGAGATCCCGCGGCTAGTCCAGGGCGGCGGTGTGGCGTAGCTGCTCCGGCGACGGAGACGTGACGAGCACGCGCAGGGCGTCGGCGAACTGGTCGAAGCGGCGGTCGAACTCGGCCAGCTCCCGGGACGGTTCCGCCACCAGTGCCGCACGCCCGGCGCGCGGCACGGCGGTCGCCAGGGCGTCCCGCACGGGCTGGGACCGGCGCAACGCCACCAGCAACGTCCACAGCCGCTGCTCGACCAGCGCCACCTGCGCCGGATCCCCGGCGACCTGCAGGAAGTCCGACCGCACGGCCGAAGCCCGGCGGCGCTGGACGGGACAGGTGAAGTCCGCGGAGCGGACGACCTGGGACGCAGGTGCGGAGGAAGCCAGCGACTCCTCCGACCGGAAACGGCGCGACGGCACCGTTCCGGCCGGGTCCCACATCCACCAGGTCATCAGCCGACCAGGTCGTCCGCGTCGACGATCTTGTACGCGTAGCCCTGCTCGGCCAGGAACCGCTGCCGGTGCGCCGCGTAGTCGGTGTCCAGCGTGTCGCGCGCGACGACCGAGTAGAAGTGCGCCTGCCGCCCGTCGCCCTTGGGACGCAGGATGCGGCCGAGGCGCTGGGCCTCTTCCTGGCGCGAGCCGAACGTGCCGGACACCTGGATCGCGACGGACGCCTCGGGCAGGTCGATCGAGAAGTTCGCGACCTTCGAGACCACCAGCGTCCGCAGCTCACCGCGCCGGAACTGGTCGAACAACTCCTCGCGCTCCTTGTTGCGAGTAGACCCCTTGATCACCGGTGCCCCCAGTTCCTCGCCCAGCTCGTCGAGCTGGTCCAGGTAAGCACCGATCACGAGAGTCGGCTCGTCGGGATGCTGTTCCAGCACCCGGCGGACCACCGGGATCTTGGTCCGGGCCGTCGAGCAGAGCTTGTAGCGCTCCTCGGGCTCGGCCGTCGCGTACTGCAGGCGCTCGTTGTCCGTCAGCGTCACGCGGACCTCGGTGCACTCGGCGGGCGCGATCCAGCCCTGCGCCTCGATGTCGCGCCACGGCACGTCGTACCGCTTCGGCCCGATCAACGAGAAGACGTCGCCTTCCTGCCCGTCCTCGCGCACCAGCGTCGCGGTGAGCCCCAGCCGGCGGCGGCTCTGCAGGTCGGCGGTCATCCGGAACACCGGCGCCGGCAGCAGGTGGACCTCGTCGTAGACGATCAGGCCCCAGTCGCGCGAGTCGAACAGCTCCAGGTGCTTGTACTCGCCCTTCGACTTGCGGGTGATCACCTGGTAGGTCGCGATCGTGACCGGCCGGATCTCCTTGCGCTCACCCGAGTACTCGCCGATCTCCTCCTCGGTGAGCGACGTGCGGGCGATCAGCTCGCGCTTCCACTGGCGCCCGGCCACGGTGTTCGTGACGAGGATCAGCGTGGTCGCCTGCGCCTCGGCCATCGCCGCCGCGCCGACCAGCGTCTTGCCCGCGCCGCACGGCAGCACGACGACGCCGGAGCCGCCCGCCCAGAACGCCTGGGCGGCGAGCCGCTGGTAGTCGCGCAGCTTCCAGCCGTTCTCCTCCAGCTCGATCGGGTGCGCCTCGCCGTCGACGTACCCGGCGTGGTCCTCGGCCGGCCAGCCGACCTTGAGCAGCAGTTGCTTGAGCCGCCCGCGCTCGCTCGGGTGCACGATGACGGTGTCGTCGTCGATGCGGGCGCCGAACATCGGCGCGACCTTCTTGTTGCGCAGGACCTCCTCGAGGACCGCGCGGTCGGTGGAGTGCAGCACCAGCCCGTGGGCGGGGTTGTTGGTGAGCACCAGCCGGCCGAACCGGCTCATCGTGTCGACCACGTCCACCAGCAGCGGCTGCGGCACCGGGTAGCGGCTGAACCGCACCAGGGCGTCCACCACCTGCTCGGCGTCGTGGCCGGCCGCGCGCGCGTTCCACAGCGCCAGCGGCGTCACGCGGTACGTGTGCACGTGCTCGGGGGCACGCTCCAGCTCGGCGAACGGCGCGATGGACGTGCGCGCTTCGTCGGCGAGCGGGTGGTCGACCTCGAGCAGCAGCGTCTTGTCCGACTGGACGATCAAAGGGCCATCGGTCACGCCCACAAGTCTCCCTGACGACGCCAAATGCGTTCGACCTGCGTCAATTGGCGACGACAAGTGTGAGGCGACACACGAAGCCAACACGTCGTGTCGTACGTTCTCGCCCATGAGCACCGAGTCGACTGATCCCGTCGAGCCTTCGGCCGTGGTGAACCCCGCGGAGGAGCCCGAGACCGACGAGTCGCCCAAGAAGAACAGCTGGCTGAAGTTCGCCATCGTCGGCGTCCTGGCGATCGTGCTGGTCGGCGGTGGGGTCTGGGCCCTGACCGCGCTCAACACCACCGGCGTAGGCGACTGCGTGAGCGCCTCGCCGAAGGACGTGGACAAGCCGGACGGTGACTGGAACATCTCCTCGGAGGGCTGCGACAGCACCTCGGCCACGCACCGCGTCGCCTCGCTGCTGAACAACCCCGAGGACCCCTGCCCGGCCGAGGGCATCTACGAGCCGGTGAAGGACGGCAGCAAGACGATGTGCTTGATGCCGAACCTCGCCGAAGGCAACTGCTACACCTCCGGTGACGACGGCGCCTTCAAGAAGGAGGCGTGCACGACCGAGTCGCCGGTCAAGATCGTGAAGAAGGTCGACGGCCTGCCCGAGGAGGGCACGGTGTGTCCCGAGGGGTCGAGCGAGCTGCGGTTCAGCGAGCCCGCCTCGGTCTACTGCATGGGCGTGCACGAAGGCTCCTGATCGGGTGAACTCGGTTGAGTTCGACCCCGTGTGACGCCGATACCCAGGCCATGAAGAAGGTCGGCCTGGGTATCGCTGTCGTGTTCGCGCTCGTCCTGCTCGGCGGCTTCGTGGTGAGCCAGCTCGGCGACGTGGCGAAGGCGGCGCGCGCGGGCGACTGCGCGCGGATCTCCGGCGCGCTCGACAACCCGACCTACGAGGCCCTCGACTGCGGCTCCGAGCAGGCGAACGTCAAGATCGCCAAGGTCCTGCAGTGGAACGAGAAGGCCTGCCCCTCCGGCGGCATGGACTACTCGACGTACACCGGCGACGCCACGCTGTGCCTGATGCCGAACTTCGTCGAGGGCGCCTGCTACGGCCAGAGCCCCGAGACCGGCATCGCCAAGGTCGACTGCACCACCAGGGACTCGGTGAAGGTCGCCAAGGTCGTCTCCGGCAAGGCCGACGGCGCCGCCTGCGGTGACCAGCGCGCGGCCGTCTTCCCGGAGCCCGCCGTCACGTTCTGCCTGGAGCGCGGCGACCAGCGGCAGTGATCTTGCGGCAATCCGCTCCGAAGTCGACCGTCCACGTGGGACGCTGCGCGGCGTGATCCTCGACGAGCCGCCCGCGCCCAGGAAGAGCCTCCGCAGGCGGGTGCTGCCCTACGTCCTCACGCTGCTCGTCGCGGCCGTCGTCATCTACGGACTCTCCGTGCTCGTCCACTGACGGTCAGCCCTTCAGCTGATCCAACCAGTCGTAACGTTTCCGTAAAGCCTGAGCGCTTTGCGGCGCTGCGTGGCACTCTCTGCTCCGGCTGTGTCGGGGGGCATGGGCCGTCTGGGGTATTGGGACAGATGAAGGAACCGCAATGAGCACGACTGAAGCCGCTTCGCCCGCGCCGGAACCCACCAAGGAGTCCGCGCCGAAGAAGTCGGGTATCGGCAAGAAGATCCTGACCTACGTCGTCGGCCTGATCGTCGTCGGTGGCGCGTTCTACGCGTTCAACTACTTCACCAGCGACGTCGCGCAGGCGAAGGTCGGGGACTGCGCTGTCGTCTCCGGCACGTCGGCCAGCCCGGAGTACAAGCCGGTCGACTGCGCGTCGGCCGAGGCGAACTACACCATCGGCAAGGCCGGCAGCACCAGCGAAGTCTGCGACCCCGCGTACGACGAGTACACGCAGACGCAGCGCCGGGGCCCGAAGACGAAGCTCTGCCTCGCGCCGATCTACGCCGAGGGCAAGTGCTACGGCGACAACGTCGGCGGTGTCGGCGCGAAGGTCGTCGAGTGCA
Organism: Lentzea sp. NPDC058450; assembly: GCF_042721395.1. Lineage (NCBI taxonomy): Bacteria > Bacillati > Actinomycetota > Actinomycetes > Pseudonocardiales > Pseudonocardiaceae > Lentzea > Lentzea sp. NPDC058450. Next base: position 49,117 of record NZ_JBHXLO010000019.1, on the reverse strand, counting down.
CCGAGTCGGCCGCCTTCAAGGTGACGAAGGTCGTCAAGGACTCCGCCGCACCGCAGTGCGCCGAGGGCGAGGAGGCGCGTTCCTACGCCGCCGCGAAGCTCCAGTACTGCGTTGGCGCACCCGTCTAAAGGCTTGAACCAGCGAAACCGGAGTCGTGTGACCACGGCTCCGGTTTCGCTGTCTTTCGCGTGACCCGTCCGAGAGGAATCCAGTGACCGACCCCAACCACCCCCAGCAGCCAGGGCCCTACGGGCCGCCTCCCGGTGGACAGCCGCAGCAGCCGTACGGCCAGCAGCCCGGTCAGCCGGGCCCCTACGGCCCGCCGCCCCAGCAGCCCTACCCAGGCCAGCCGGGTGACCCGTACGCCCAGCAGCAGCCCTACCCGGGCCAGCCCGGACAGCCCGGTCCGTACGGCCCGCCGCCGCCCGGGATGCCCGGTCAGCCGATGCCCTACGGCGCGATGCCGCCGAAGAAGAAGGGCAAGGCCGGCAAGATCATCGGCTCGATCGTCAGCTTCGTCGTGCTCGCCGGCATCGTCATCGTGGTGAAGATGGCGGTCAGCGGTGGCCTCGGCGCCCTCACCGAGCCGTCGGCCAAGCCCGGCGACTGCGCGAGCGTCACCGGCACGACCTTCAGCCCGAAGTACAAGAAGGTCGACTGCTCCTCGCCCGAGGCGAACTACTTCATCGCCAAGGCCATGAACTCCACGTCGGAGGCGTGCCCGAGCGAGGACTACGCCGAGTACACCGAGTCCGGCCGCCGCAGCTCGTCGCTCAAGCTCTGCCTCGTCGAGAAGCTCGAAGAGGGCAAGTGCTACGAGGAAGAGCTCGTGAAGATGAACATGGAGGGCATGAAGCCCGTCGACTGCTCGAAGGGCGGCAACGAATTCGCCGTCCAGAAGATCTTCAAGATCGAGAAGGTCGTGCGCGAGGGGAACGCCACCTGCGCCACCGGTGAGCCCATTTCGTACGCCGAACCGGCGCCGGGCATCACTTACTGCATCACGGCGCTCGGCGGACAGTGACCGAAAGCGAATAGGCGGGCCGGTATTCCGGCCCGCCTATTCGCATGCCCGAAGGCAACTAATTCGTGGTGCCAGGCGGTAGCAGCTGCTGCACGTCGAGGCGCCCGGACAGGACGTCCTCGGTGTCCATCATGTCGGCGACGCGCTGGAGCCGGATCGGGTTCAGCGACAGCGGGAACGTGCCCACGGACACGAGGGCCGCCGTCGGTGCGTCCACGTCGGCGTAGCTGGTCAGCGAGTCCTGCACGGCCAGCTTGTTGGCCTGCGCGCGCTGCTGCGCCTCCCGCAGCACCTCCCGGAACAGCTTCATCGTCTTCGGGTTCTCCTCGGCGAACTTCTTCGACGAGGCGTACCCGGACATCGGGAAGTCGAGTGTCGGGCCGCGCGCGGTGTCGGTGACGATCTTCGCGCCGATCTTGCGCTGCGCCTTCGTGATGAAGGGTTCGATCATGAACGCCGCGTCGACGGTGCCGCTGGTCAGCGCGTTCTCCATGTCCGCGAACGGCATGGAGGTGAACTTGATCTTCTGCTTCTCGACCGCGGCGGTGTCCAGCACGGCACGCGTGGTGAGCGCGCCGATGTCGGTGTCGCTGTTCACGGCGATGCGCGGCGCGTCCTTCTTGCCCGGGTCGTCGTAGTCCGATCCGGCGGCCGCGACCAGCGCCATCGAGTTGGGGCCGGCCTGGTAGGCCTCGCCCTGCAGCTGGAGCTCGGTGCCCTCGGCGACCGCGCGGAAGATGCTGACGTGCGTCGCCCACGTGAGGTCGAGCGTCGTGCCCAGCTGCTTGATGGCCTCTGCCTCGCTGGGCTGCGTGACCAGGTTGACCTGCAGTCCGGCCTTCTCGAACAGCTTCTCGGTCAGCGCGATCCGCAACGGGGCGACGTCGACGACCGGCAGCACGCCGATGCGCAGGACGTTGCGCTCGATGTCCGCGTTCGCGCCGTCCGACGAACCTCCGAACAGGCCGCAGCTCGCGGTCAGAACACACGTGGTGAGCACTGCGACAAGCCGCAGAGCTGTGGCTCGGGTAGCCATGGCACCTCTCGCCGGTAGGGCTTGGGTAGCTTCGAATTGATCAGTGAGTGTCGCCACAGACCAGGGTGTCCGCAGCGCGAACTGCGCGTTCGGACGGACATGGGGTGTGCCGACAACCGGGGATGTTAACCACCTGAACGTATGAAACGACACCCCATCTCGATACGGTGAGTGCTTCTGGAGACTTCCCCAACACAGGGGGTGCCCATTACTCTTCCGGCTCGGGTGGCACCGGTTGTAGTAGACCGACGTGTCTTCAGACGGGGTAGGGCGCCTCACCGGGCGAACGACCTCTGTGCTGCAATTCGGCCCGTTTGACGAGTCCATGCTCGGTCCTGGGGAGAGACCGGGACACTGCTGCTGGAAGAGGAAGCCCAGAGTGGCCCGACGTGAGAGAGGTCCCAGCCAGTTTGGCGTGGGTGACACCACACGCTCCGAAAGGCCCGAATCGGGTGACGGACTGGCTGCGCTGGGTGACGGACCGATGACCGTGACACCGGAGCCGGTGAAGCACGACGTCGGTACCGGAGCCGGTGCCGGATCTGCCCGATCCGCGGGCTGGCGCCTGCGCAACTGGCGGTTGCGCACGAAGCTGCTCGCCGTTCTGCTCATCCCGACGGTCTGTGCGCTCGCCCTGGGTGGTCTGCGCGTGCGCACCGACCTCCAGGCCGCGACGGAGTTCAACAACCTCGCGAACCAGATCCGCCTCGAGACCGCCGTCGCGGACCTGGTGCAGCAGCTGCAGCGCGAACGCGACCTGTCGGTCAGCTACGTCGCGTCGAACAAGAGGGTCGACAGGGTCGTCCTCGAACGCCAGCTGCGCCGCGTGAACGACACCACCGAGGCGTTCAGCAATCGCATCGCCGAGCTCAGCTCCGACCTGAACTCGACCGCCGTCGAGCGCTTCCAGGTCGCCGCGAAGCAGCTCGACCGCCTGAACAGCCTCCGCAACTCGGTCCGGGACACGCAGTACCCCGCCGAGGCCGTCCAGCGGACCTACTCGGAGTCGATCGAGACGCTCATCGGCCTCGGTGAGCAGACGATCGCCGAGATCAGCGACCCGGAACTGGTGCGACTGCACCTGACCACGAACGCCATCGCGCGCATCAAGGAGCAGGAGTCGCTCAAGCGGGCGATCCTCCTGGACGTCTTCCAGCGCAAGGCGTTCACACCGTCCCAGCTGCGCTCCCTGCAGGCAGCGGACGCCGAGCTCGGCGCGGCCCGCAACGACTTCCGCAAGTCCGCGACGCCCGAGCAGGCCAAGATCTACGACGACACCGTCACCGGCCTGATCGTCGACAACGCGAACGACATGCAGGAATCGGCGATCAACGCGCAGGCCAGCCAGAAGGCCTTCACGCAGGTCACGCCCGAGAAGTGGGACATCGCCGCCACGCTGACGGTCAACCTGACGCGCGACGTCGAGAACCTGCTCGTCGAGCAGCTCCAGACCAAGACCGACCAGCTGGCCGCGGACACCCGCACCAGGGCGTACGTCGAGTCCGGCCTCGTGCTCGCGATCCTCGCGCTCGCGTTGCTCATGGCGCTGTTCGTCGCCCGCTCGATCCTGAACCCGCTGCGCACGCTGCGCCGCACCGCCCTCGACGTCGCCGACCACGGGCTCCCCGACGCGGTCGAACGGATCCTCGCGGACCCGAACCCGGAGGACGCGGCCAAGACCGCCGTCGAGCCGGTGCCGGTGCACACGCGGGAAGAGGTCGGCCAAGTGGCGCGCGCGTTCGACGCGGTGCACGGTGAAGCGGTGCGACTGGCCGCCCAGCAGGCCCTCCTGCGTGACAACGTCAACGCGATGTTCGTCAACCTGTCCCGCCGCTCTCAGGCCCTGGTCGAGCGCCAGCTGAACCTGATCGACCGGCTGGAGCAGGACGAGCAGGACCCGGACCAGCTGGCCTCGCTGTTCGAGCTGGACCACCTCGCGACCCGCATGCGCCGCAACTCGGAGAACCTCCTGGTCCTCTCCGGTACGGACCTCTCGCGTCGCCTGACCCGGCCCGTCCCGGCCGCCGAGGTCCTCGGCGCCGCGGTCTCCGAGGTCGAGCAGTACGCCCGCGTGCAGGTCGGCCAGACCCCGGACCTCACCGTCCAGGGTCGCGCGGTCAACGACCTCGTGCACCTCATCGCCGAGCTGCTGGACAACGCCACGGCGTTCTCCGACCCGGTCACCAAGGTCACCGTTCGCACGGCCAAGACCCGCAAGGGCGAGCTGGCGATCGAGATCCAGGACCGCGGCGTGGGCATGGGCGACCAGGAGATCATCGACGCCAACGAGCGTCTGGCCGACCCGCCGGACGTCGACGTCGCCGTCTCCCGCCGAATGGGCCTGTACGTGGTCGCGCGGCTCGCCAAGCGCCACGACATCAAGGTCCGCCTGCGCGGCAACGAGGACATCGAGGGCGGCACGACGGCACTGGTGATCGTGCCGGAGACGCTCATCGCGATCCCCGGTCAGGCACCGACCTCGACCCCGCCGTCCGGTTCCGGTGGGCTGGCGTCCGCGTTCGGCATGTCGCCGACCGCGTCGTCGCCCGCGATGCAGCCGGTGCCGCTGGCTCCGGCCGAGCACACGACCGAGATCGGCACCACCGCGACGAGGGCCAGCGGCATCGCCGGCGCGTTCGGCGGGTCGACGGGCATGCAGCCGCGGATCGACGAGTCGAGCCCGAGCAACCCCGGCATCCCGGTCAACTTCGTCCCGAGCGGCATCACCGACACCGGTGCGGGCGCGACGGCGATCCCGGTCTACCAGGACCCGCCGCCCGTCGAGGACGTGACGCCCTCGGAGCGGTGGCGGCGCGACCAGCTGGCCGCGGTGGAGCCCGAAGGCGCGTTCGGAGAGCCCACGCTCTTCACGGCCTACGAGGACCGCAACGAAGAGGCCGGCGAGATCTCCTTCGAGCCCGGCTACGAGACCACGCAGTTCGTGCCGATCCCCCCGATCGACGACGACCGAGCCTCGACCAACGGCGTGTCGCACGCCTCGGCCGACGAGGGTCGTCTCGACATCGGGATGGGCCACCGCAACGGCTCGTCCAGCAAGAAGGTCGAGCACGACCTGGACGCCCCGACCGAACGCCTCCCGATCTACGAGGCCGTCCTGTCGCAGTGGTTCCAGGCCGTGGGCAGTGAGACGTCCGCGTCGGCCGCTCAGCCGGTCCGTGCGGCCGCGGAGGACGACGCGCCCGCCACCACCAACGGACACGTCGAGTCGAGGCTCGGCGGGACCGACAAGGGTGCGGTCGAGTACATCGACGAGCCGCCGACCGTCCCGCCGCTCTCGGACGGGCCGGAACCGGAGCTCCCGACCCGTTCCCGCAAGCCTGTACCGGCGGTGGCACCCACCACCACGTCGGCCGCTGGTCTTCCGGTGCGCACGCCGCGCTCGAAGGTCCAGCCGGCGGTCGAAGAAGTACCCGCACCCGCCGAGCAGGAGCGAGTTGTGGAACCGGAGCCCGTTGTGGAGGAGACTCCAGCGGCGGCATCCACTTCCGAGTCGGCCTGGCAATCGCCTGCCGATGAGGGATGGCACGCGGCTCAGGCGTTGTTGAACAAGACGCCGGAGACGAAGACCACGGCAGGATTGCCGAAACGGACACCGAAGGCTCAGCTCGTGCCAGGATCTGCTGCACCCAAGCCGCAGTCCCTGACATCGACAGCGCAGCGCCCGCCGCTGCCGCCCCGTACCGCCGACGCGGTGCGCGGACGGATGTCGAGCCTGCAGAGTGGTGTCAAGCGAGGCCGGCACGCATTGATCGAGGCATACGCTGGTGACCAGTCGAGCCGGCAGAACGAGGAGCAGGAGTGACGACCGCAGCGCAGCCAGGCAGCTTTGGTTGGCTTATCACCGACTTCGTGCGGAGGGTGCCCGGTGTGGCACATTCCGTTGTGGTGTCCGCGGACGGGCTGTTGCTCGCCGGTTCCCAGGGCTTGCCCCGGGACCGCGCAGAACAGCTTTCCGCGGTCGCGTCCGGACTGGTCAGCCTCACCCAGGGTGCTGCCCGCTGCTTCGAAGCAGGCGGGGTCAACCAGACGGTCGTCGAGATGGAGCGGGGTTACCTGTTCCTCATGTCGATCAGTGACGGCTCTTGTCTTGCCGTCCTGGCGGCACCCAACTGCGACATCGGCCTCGTGGCCTACGAGATGACGCTGTTGGTGGAGAGAGTCGGTCAACAACTCACCCCTGAGCTGCGCGCGCAGCTTCAGGGCGTGGTCCGTCGCTAGACCTCATCTGAAGTTCAGGGGTGAGAACAAATGGCTGGTAGATCTGGCGCTAGAGGCCGGGGCTTCGGTAGGAACTTCAACTACCAGGAGTGGGCTTCTGGTGGGTTCCAGTTCGAAGAGCCTGATGCGATACCCCAAGAACCAGAGGAAGCCGAGGACACCCCCCACGATGAGCGGGTTACAGGGCAAGGGCTAGGCGATATGTCTCAGCGTGAGGTGGATGACTCGTCGTCGTATCCGTACGACGACGTGCCGAACAGGTTCGACATAGACGGGTACGGCACCGGGTTGTTCGGTGGACCCGGTGCGGACCTCTTCGGCCAGCACGAGATGCCGGACGCGGTGCCGGAGCAGTTGCCGTACACCACCGGTTCGCACCCGGTGTACAGCACCGGTGCGCAACCGGCCTACAACACCGGCGGGCAACCGTCGTACAGCACCGGTGCGCAGCCTTCGGTACGTCCGGAGGAGAATGCTTCTGCGGACTCGGGTTCACTGGTGCGGCCTTACACACGCACCGGTGGACGCACACGACCTGACTACGACCTTGCTATCGAGGCGCTGATCTCCACCAGCGAAAAGGGCCTCGAACGGGATGCCGCAGTTCTTCCCGAGCACAGGTCGATCTGCGGGCTGTGTGTCGACACGCGGTCGGTGGCCGAGGTCGCGGCACTCCTACGCTTGCCACTTGGCGTCGTGCGGGTGTTGATCGGCGACATGGCAAGCATGGGTTTGGTTTTGATTCACCAGGGCGGTCTGGTCGTGGGGGACCGGCCTTCCATGGAATTCCTGGAGAGGGTGCTCAGTGGGCTTCGCAAGCTCTAGTCCCCAGGGCGCCGAGGGCGCACGGAAGCCGACGACGTCTGCCAAGATCGTGGTGGCGGGTGGCTTCGGTGTGGGCAAAACGACGTTCGTCGGCTCGGTGTCCGAGATCGTCCCGTTGACCACCGAGGCGGTGATGACCGAGGCCAGCGCGGGGGTGGACGACCTCTCCGCCACGCCCAACAAGGTCACCACGACCGTCGCGATGGACTTCGGCCGCGTGTCGCTCGACAGCGACCTGATCCTGTACCTCTTCGGTACACCGGGTCAGCACCGGTTCTGGTTCATGTGGGACGACCTGGTCCGTGGTGCCATCGGCGCCATCGTCCTGGTCGACACCCGCCGCCTGGCCGACGCGTTCGCCTCGATCGACTTCTTCGACGACCGGCAGCTGCCGTACGTCGTCGGCGTCAACTGCTTCGACGGCCTCCTGCACCACAGACTGGAGGACGTGCGCGAAGCGCTGACGATCGACGAGTCGGTGCCGATCGTGACGTGCGACGCGCGGAACCGGCAGTCGACGAAGCAGACGCTCATCACGCTGGTGGAGCACGCGATGCGCCAGTGGATGTCCGTCCGCGCGGGCTGAGCTCCTTCCGCCGGAGTTCCAGCACCGCACGACAACTGAACGAGGCGAGCGCCACCTTCGGGTGCGGCGCTCGCCTCGTCGTTGCGGTCTGATTCAGTTCGGTAACGGATCCAAGCGGTCGTCCTTTCGCCGTGAGGTCCTGCTATCCGATGGTCAGCCCGATCCCGACGAAGGCACCGACGGAGACGTCACCACTGCCGAGGTCCACGTCAGCGCCTGCGCCGACACCGGCCCCGACTCCGATGTCGAGCAGACCGCTCAGCAGACCGTGGTGGTGGTGTCCGTGGTACCCGTCGTGGACGCCGACCCCGATGGTCGCGTCGACGTCCGCATCGATGTCGGCCTCGACCGCGAGGGCGGCGTCGACGTCGACGTCCGCCACCGCTTCCGCGGTGACCGCGGCCGCCGTGGCGAGAGGAGCCTCGGCGGGTGCGGCGGGCACCGGTTCGACGGTCGGCGCGGCCGGCGCGGCAGCGTGTGCGCGGCCCTCGTCCGTTTCGCTCACGTCGGCAGCGACATCTGCGTCAGCTACCACCGCGGCGTTCACGGCCGGTTCCACTTCCACGTCCGCGTCGACCGCGGCGACCACGGTCGGTTCCACTTCGACGTCCGCGTCCACCGCGGCGTCGACGTCCGCCTCGATGTCGAGATCGGACACGTAGCCGTCCACTCCGGCGCTCAGGTCCGCGTCGACCTGCGCCGCGAGTCCGAGTGCGACCTGGATGCCGCCGTTCGTCATGACGCTGATGCCGGGTCCGGTGTCGATCGCGACCTGGGCGCCGGCCGCGACGTCGAGCATGTCGACGTTGCCGCTCACCCCCACCGTCGCGTTGACGTTGTTGTCACCCAGGATCTGGATGATCGGATCGGCGTTCGCGGTGCCCGTGCCGAACGGCAGGGCGAACGCCAGGGTCGTGACGGTGGCGGCGGCTTTCACGGCCCACCGGGAGCTGACCATGTGCGAGTGACCTCCTAGGTCGATGCGGACGTGTCTCGGGTACGTCCACGTCAACCGACGCTAGGTCGCGCACTGGCCACGCAAGGGTGGTCGGGAGTTCCTACCGGGGGATGACCGACCGTCAGTCCTCGTCCACCAATGCGGCGGACGTGACGCGATGAAGAGGGAACCTGAGCACCTCTCCGTAGCTGTGGTCGTATCCCTCCAGCACGCCACCCCCGACGACGTGCGGCTCGATCACGCGCTGTGCCGCCGTGCCGTGCGAGTCGACGAACCCCACGAGCACCCGGCGCCGGGCGCGTGCGGCCTGCTGGAGCAACGACAGGGTCGCCGACGGGCCGGCGCCGAGGTTGCCGGGGACGGCCACGCGTTCACCCCGTGGTGTCGCCGCGGCGCGATCTCCGGCCCGGACCAGCCGGACGAGTTCACCCAACCGCTCGTCGGCCTGCACGGCCGGTGACGCCGGTTTTCTGGCCGTCCGCTGCCTCGGCGTGGTCCGGCGGCCACCCGGCCGCAGGTCCAGCACCTGGCCGTCGGGGCCCTCCGCGGCCGGGGCGAACCCGGCCGAGCGCAGCCCGTCCAGCACGTCGGCCAGCGGCAACGGGCTGACGATCACGGTCGGGGCGATCCGGCGCAGCTCCAGCCGGGCGGCCTCGGGGTGGGCGAGGACCTCGGTGATCAGCACCGAGTCGTCGCAGCGCAGGAACGAGCCCGCGGCGCCCCCGCGCAGCCTGCCGTGGCGGCGGGCGGCGTCGTCGATCAGGTAGCTCAGCGACTGCGGGACGGGGGTGCGCGAGCGCTGGGCGAAGAGCTCGCGCAGCTCGTCGGCGGTGCGTCCGGCGTCGAGGGCGCGGCGGACGGTGGCCTCGCTGATCCGGTAGACCGTGGCGCTGCCCGCCGACTCGACGTCCGCGACCAGCGCCATCTCGTCGGCGAGGTCGGGTTCGAGCCGGCCGGGGGCGACCACGGTGAGGTCGGCCTGCACCAGCACGTGGTCGAGCGGTTCCGGCAGGGCGTCGCCGAGGGTCTTGGCGGCGTGGCCGGGGCCTTCGTCGAGCAGCACGCGGCCCGCGGCGGTGATCGCGCCCAGGGCCAGCACGCCGACGGCGGTGCCCTCCTCGACGGTCCAGCGCACCAGCTCGTCGCGCTGCCTGCCGCCGCGTCTCGGCGCGCGCCAGCCGAGCAGCGCGGCCAGGTCGGCGGGGTTCGCGATCGCGGTGCCCTTGGGGAACGCGGCCAGCGTCTCGAGGACCCAGCGGCGGTCGCGCGGGGCCTGGGCGCGGCGGATCTCGTCCGCCAGCGGGTTGAAGAGCTTGTCCTTCTCGTCGCGGCGGCCGATCAGCGCGGGCAGCCGCGGCAGCTCCAGCCAGGCGTTCGCGAGGGTGGCCCAGCGGACCTCGGCGGTCGCGGCGAGCCACACGTCGGCCTTGGTCGTCGGCACCCACTCGGGTTCGGTGGCCTCGGTGTTCGCGGCGAGGTCGGCCCCGACGACGAGCTCGATCAGCAGCGCGGCCCGGCGTTCGTCGACGTCGAGGTCCTTGGCGGCCTTGCGCAGCTCGCGCACGCCCAGGCCGCCGGTCCGCAGCACGGGCGCGGGTTCGGCGGACCAGCTCGCGATGAGCTTCTCGACGTGCCGCACGAGCTCGAGCGCCTCACCGCCGCCGGTCGCGTCGATGCCGCTCTGGTCCAGAGTGCTGGTCTTGGGCTTCGGCTCGGTGACCTGGATCGGGCCGAGCGGCCGTTCGCCGCGGAGCGTGAGAGCGATCTCGCGGGGCAGCTCGACGGTGCCGGGGTCGCGGCGCAGCAGCAGGCCGCGCGCGAGGAGCCGTTGCACCGGGGTCTCGGCCTTCTCCAGCGGGACGACCCTGGAGGCGTCCTTGGTGTCGCCGATGGGCGGCCCGGCGGCGAGCTTCTGCAGGACCCGCTGCTCACCCTCGGAGATGCCTTCGAGGTCGTAGGTCTGCCCGGTCCGGCGGCCGAGACCGCCGGGGTGGGCGCCGAAGGCCTCGCGTGTCAGCGGCGGGACGGACAGCGCGTCGTCGTCGCCCCAGACCAGCGCCAGGGCCTTCAGTCGCGCGACCGCCTGCTTCAGCGGCTTCGGCTTGACGTCCGGGCCGAGCAGCTGTGTGGGCAACGCCACGGGCTCGGCGTCGGCGCCGTCGACCACCAGGGCCTCGAGGACGGCCAGCGTGAACGTGTCGAGGTCCTCGCAGGCGCGCGCGATCGACGCTCTCGTGCCGATCCGCGTCGCGAGGACGGACATATCGGCAGGTGGGGGCGTTGCCAGGTCAGGACGCGCGCGCAGCAGTGCGACGAGAGCAGCGTCGTCCTGGGCGCGCAGCCAGTCGGCGAGTGTGATGCCGGACATTCTCACCACGGTATATGGGCCGCTTCGGATCCCGACGTGCTCTGTCACACTTGTCGCGTCATCTGACACCACCGAGGAGGAGAACGTGGCGAAAGGACGCCCTGGACGGGTCGACCCGCACTGGCCTGAAGGCGCGGACGGCAGCCATCCCGTCACTGAACTGACCAGTGACCTGCAGGGTGCGCTCTCCCCGTTCGGCACGGTGACGTTCCCGCTGCCGGTGGAGGACCTCCCGTACCGGCACCCGGTGACCGAGATCAACAAGTCCTGAGTGGATTGTCAGGCCGGTCTTAAGACTGGTCGAGTCGCGTGCGTACCGCAAAGGGCCCGGGGATAGGCTCACTTCCCGCTTGAGCTGTACTTCGTGGGAGGACGACGATGCCGGTCCCCGGCCCTGGTTACTCGATCACCGTTCGTCTGGAGGCGCCGCCGTCAGCGAGCGCCGCGGGTGACCTCACCTCGGCCGTCGGCCGCGCGGGCGGTGTGATCACCGCGTTCGACGTCGTGGAGTCGCACAACGACCGCGTCGTCATCGACCTCACGTGCAACGCCCTGTCGGCGAACCACGCCAAGGACATCACCGACACGCTGGAGACGTTGCCCGGCATCGTCGTCCGCAAGGTGTCGGACCGCACGTTCCTCGTGCACCTCGGCGGCAAGATCGAGATCGCGTCGAAGGTGCCGCTGCGCAACCGTGACGACCTCTCTCGTGCGTACACGCCTGGTGTGGCTCGTGTGTGTGAGGCCATCGCCAAGAACCCGGACGACGCGCGCCGCCTGACCATCAAGCGCAACACCGTCGCCGTCGTCACCGACGGTTCGGCCGTGCTCGGTCTCGGCAACCTCGGCCCCGCCGCCGCTCTCCCCGTGATGGAGGGCAAGGCCGCGCTGTTCAAGAAGTTCGCCGGCGTCGACGCCTGGCCGGTCTGCCTGGACACCCAGGACACCGAGGAGATCATCCGCGCGGTCGAGCTCATCGCTCCCGTGTACGGCGGCATCAACCTCGAGGACATCTCCGCGCCGCGCTGCTTCGAGATCGAGGCCCGCCTGCGCGAGAAGCTCGACATCCCGGTGTTCCACGACGACCAGCACGGCACGGCGATCGTCGTCGTGGCGGCTCTGCGGAACGCGCTGCGCGTGGTCGGCAAGGACATCAAGGACTGCCGCATCACGGTCTGTGGTGTGGGTGCGGCCGGCTCCGCGATCATCCGCCTGCTGCAGGCGCAGACGCCCGGCGACATCATCGCCGTGGACGTCGACGGCATCGTGCACCGCGACCGTCCGGGCCTCGACGCGAACCTGAAGTCGATCGCGTCGTCCACCAACAAGGACAACCAGGCGGGCCGCCTGCACGACGCGCTGGTCGGCTCGGACGTGTTCATCGGCGTCTCGGCCCCGAACCTGTTCGGCGCGGAGCAGGTCGCGACCATGGCGAAGGACGCCATCGTGTTCGCGCTGGCCAACCCGGACCCGGAGATCGACCCGATGGAGGCCCAGCAGCACGCCGCCGTCGTCGCGACCGGCCGTTCGGACTTCCCGAACCAGATCAACAACGTGCTGGCGTTCCCCGGCGTGTTCCGCGGCCTGCTGGACGCGCACGCCCGCACCATCACCGACGCGATGCTCCTGGCCGCGGCCGCCGCCATCGCCGACGTGGTGGACGGCGACAGGCTGAACGCGTCGTTCATCGTGCCGTCCGTCTTCGACAACACCGTCGCCCCGGCCGTCGCCGAGGCAGTGCGCAAGGCCGCTACTTCCTAAGGGCCACCTCGCGGAGGCTCTGCGCAAAGCCACTACCTCTTAGAGGCTTTGCGCACGGGCTCCGCGTCTTGTGCAGGCATACGATCGCCGTATGACCAAGCAGTTCACCCACCTGGACTCAGCTGGCGCGGCCCGGATGGTCGACGTCTCCGGCAAGGAGCAGACCACCCGGACCGCCGTCGCCAGCGGGGTCCTGCACACGACCGCAGAAGTGGTTGAGTTGCTGGGCGCCGACGGCCTGCCCAAGGGCGACGCCCTCGCCACCGCCCGCATCGCCGGCATCATGGCGGCGAAGCGCACCTGGGAACTCGTGCCGCTGTGCCACCCGATCTCGCTGTCGTCGGTCGTCGTGGACCTGGCACTGGCCGACTCGGCCGTGCTGATCACCGCCACCGTCCGCACCACCGACCGCACCGGCGTGGAGATGGAAGCCCTGACCGCCGTGTCGGTCGCCGGCCTGACCCTGCACGACATGGTGAAGTCGGTCGACCCGGCGGCGTCGTTGGACGCGGTGCGGGTGGAGCGCAAGGAGGGCGGCAAGTCCGGTCTGTGGGAGCGCCCGTGACCGACTACTCGGCCGTCGTCGTGGTCGCGTCGAACCGCGCCGCCGCGGGGGTTTACTCGGACCGCTCCGGACCGTTGATCGTCTCCTGGCTCGTCGAGCGGGGTGTGTCGGTGGCCGACCCCGTGGTCGTGCCGGACGGCGATCCGGTCCGCGTGGCCCTTGCCGACGCGGTTGCGGCGCGTGTGGACCTGGTGCTGACGACCGGTGGCACCGGCATCAACCCGACCGACCGGACCCCCGAGGCGACCCGTGCGGTGCTCGACTACGAGGTGCCTGGGCTGGCGGACGTGATCCGGATGTCCGGCTGGCCCGCCGTTCCCGGGTCGGTGTTGTCTCGTGGCGTTGCCGGGGTGGCGGGGCGGACGTTGATCGTGAACCTGCCGGGGTCCACCGGTGGGGTTCGGGACGGGCTGTCCGTGCTGGACTCCGTGGTGGAGCACGCCCTGGACCAACTGCGTGGAGGGGATCACAAGTGAGCGTGGTGCTTCGGGCTGCTGTGACCGAGGAGCCGTTGTCGGTCGAGGAGCACGCTTCGCTCGTCGGGTCTGACCGGGCCGGTGCTGTGGTCACGTTTTCCGGCGTGGTGCGGGATCACGACGGTGGGCGGTCGGTGGTGGAGTTGGAGTACCACTCGCACCCGTCGGCTTCGGATGTCGTGGCCGAGGTGGTGGCTGCTCTTGCGGAGAAGTACTCCGGAGTGCACGGGATCGCCGTGTCGCACCGGGTTGGGCCGTTGAAGATCGGGGACGTGGCTTTGGCCTGTGCTGTGGCCGCTGAGCATCGGGGGGAGGCGTTTTCCCTGTGCGCCGATCTTGTCGACGAGGTCAAGGCTCGGTTGCCGGTGTGGAAGCGGCAGGTGTTTCCGGACGGGACCGACGAGTGGGTCAACTGCCCCTGAGGTTTCCGGATGCCGGTTTTGGGGTCCGGTTCCTGTTCCAGCGGGGTTGGTTGCGTTCCGTTGGTTGGGCTGCGGTTGCGAGAGTTGGTTGCGTGGGTCTCGACGAAAGACCTGGGGTGTGCGATTGGGGCTTGACTTCGGGGCCCTTGCGAGGCGCTGGTCGGCCGGAAAAGGCCGGGCTGAAAAGCGCCCGGCCGAGCTCGAGAAGCTAGCACCTCGCACCCAAAGTCAAGCCCCAATCGCCTTGAGCGGCGTAACCGGCTCTGTGGCGGGCATCAGCCCGTTCGGGCTCGCCTTCGGCTTCGCGTGCCAGGTTTCGTAGGTGGTTGGGGTGCGTTGACGGCTGTCCGGTTGGGTGCGCGCGCCTGGCTTGCGTGCGTGGTCGCCTTGCGTTGACGACTGCGGTTGGCACCGCCGTGCTCGATCGCCGCCTCAGCTCCGCATCGCCCAAGCTACGCGTCGCGTCCTCGCGCCCGCCTCTCCAGGCTTGCGCACATTCCACGACTCGGGGCCCTTCGCCCGCGTCTCGCAGCCGCCCGCATCCCGCGTCCCGCTGCCCGCGTCCCGCTGCCCGCGACTTGCCGCCCGCCGACCGCATCCCGCGATCTGCCGCCCGCGCCCAGCACCTGGTCGCCCCCTCCAACGCAGGCAGGGACCTCACCGCCGGGGGGATTGCGGTGAGGTCCCTGGTTCTGCGTCAGCCCGCGTCACGCGCGCTGGCGATCATGCGACCCATCAAGGTCCGCTGATCGAGCCGTGGCTCAGATCAGGATCTTGTCGCCCGTGAAGATCAGGTCCGGGTTCGTGAGGAATTCCTTGTTCTTCTCCACGATGGCCTGGTAGCCGCCGGTGACCTTGTTGGCCTCCGCGATCTTCGACAGGGTGTCGCCCGCCTTGATCTCGTAGTTGCCGTTCGGGTTCGACTTCGAGCCCGCCAGCTGCACGACCGGCGCCTGCTGCTGCACGGGGGCCTGGCGCTGCTGCGGCGCCGCCTTGCGCTGCTGCTGCGGGGCCGGGGCGGCCTTGGGGGCGACGCCCGTGTAGTTGCCGATCCGCTTGCTGCAGGACGGCCAGGCGTTCGCGACGCCCTGGCCCGCGGCCACGCGCTCCGCCACGGCGATCTGCTGCTCGCGGGAGGCGTTGGCCGGGTTGCCCTGGCCGCCGTAGGCGTTCCAGGTCTGCTGGGTGAACTGCAGGCCGCCGTAGTAGCCGTTGCCCGTGTTGGCGCCCCAGTTACCACTTGCCTCGCACTGCGCGAGGGCGTCCCAGTTGACGGGGGCCGCGTTGGCGGTGCCAACGGCCAGGCCCAGAGGGGCGCCGGCGATGATGCCGACAGCCGCGACCTTGGCGATAGTGCGAGCGGCGGAACCCTGCTTGCGCTTGCTGCCTCGGTTGAAAGCCATGTGCCTCTCGGTCCACCGCGCCTGCGGACAGGAACTCGGGTTCGGGGCCCGGTGCGTTCCTGCGTCCCAGTCCGGCGGTTTCTCTCGCTCGGGGTAGGTGCCGGAGAACCCTCGGACTGGGTTCGGTGCTCGGTCCTCCGGATCGTGCTTGCGGCTGGTTCGGGCCAGCCGAGGAGCGACCGTACGTAACCGCCGGGGTGCTCTCCAAATGTTTCGAGCTGTGACGCGCGTCACAGTAACGACGCGGAGTGTTGTGGAGAGGCTACAAACGCGCAGGTCAGCGGTGTCGTTATCGGTTCGTTTCCATCCTGAGATCGACCGAGATCTATCACGGAAAGTGAGGCGTGGCTCACGCGTGTTGGGCCGATCGAGAGCCCCGTTCACGGTCGAGCGAGGGGCGTGAGAGGTGCGCGCGGGCAAGCGGGACCGGTCCCCTCGGGAGGCCTTCAGACTCGGTTCCATGACCCTCCCGGCCCCTCGCCCGAAGCGTCCCAGGGTTCTGGTCGTCGCCCTCGTGCTGCTGCCGCTCGCGGCCGCGTTCTTCGGCATGAACGTCGCGAACCTCGGCGGCCGCGGCGGCATGAACGGCAACGGGCTGCCGTCGGTGGTCCTCGTGATCAGCGTGCTGGCGATCTGGTTCAACTGGGCCCGCCTCACCGCAGTGGTGTTGCTGGCTTTCGAGACCGTTCAGTGGCTGCCCGGCGGCATCCGGTTCATCGGCGACCCGGACGTCTCCCAGGCCGCGAGCTACACCGTGATCGCCTCGGTGCTGTTCGGCGTGGGGGCGGTGCTGGTCTTCCAGCTCCCGTCGAACGAGTACTACCGGCAGGTCAGGCTCTGGAAGAAGGAGCGCGGGCGCCAACAAGCCTGAGGCGGCACGGGCTCATACGATCGGACTCCGTGACGAGGATCGAGGCCCTGCGGAACGCGCTGGCCGCCCGGCCGGGGCTGCCCGTGCCGTTCGACGAGCTCGTCGACGCCGTCTGGGGCGCCGACCGGCCCGCGAACCCGAGGGCCGCGCTGACCAAGCTCGTCCACCGGCTGAGGGCCACCGACCAGGTCGTCACCGAGCCGTACGGCTACCGGCTGGTGCCCCGCCGGCGTGGGCCGCGGCAGCTCCCAGCCGACCTGCCGGACTTCGTCGGCCGCGCCGCCGAGATCGACGCCGCGCTCTCGTCGGCCGGACGGGTGCTGGCGATCACCGGCCCGCCCGGTGTCGGCAAGACGGCGCTCGCGGTGCACCTCGCGCACCGGATGGGCGACGGGTTCGCGGACGGGCAGCTGTACGTGAACCTGCGCGCGTTCTCCGAGGGCGATCCGGTGACGGTGGGCCAGGCGTTGTCGCGGTTCCTGCGCGCGTTCGGGGTCGAGCAGGTGCCCGCCGACCTCGACACGCAGATCGCGTTGTACCGGCAGCTGACCGAGGACCGGGTGGTGCTCGTCGTGCTCGACAACGCGGACCGCGACCAGATCGGCCCGCTGGCGCCGCGGGGGAGCCGGTCCCGGCTGGTCGTCACGAGCCGTCACGACCTGCCCGAGCACGACCAGATCCGCGTCGGCGTGCTCGCGGACGGGGAGGCGCAGGCGCTGCTCGGCGCCATGGGCGTCGCGGGCGAGGAGGGCGACCGCGCCGAGCTGGTGAGGCTGTGCGCGGGACTGCCGCTCGCGTTGCGCATCGCCGCCGCGCACCTCGCGGACCAGGACATCACCGACTACCTCGCCGACCTGCGCGGCGACGGCAGGCTCGACGCGCTGGAGATCGAGGGCGACCGGGCGGTCCGCGGCACGTTCGAGCTGTCCTACCGCGCGCAGCCGGTGTCGTCGCGGCTGTTGTTCCGGCTGCTCGGGCACGTGCCGGGCGCCGACTTCCCGGTCGAGGCCGCCACGGCGCTGCTGCATCAGAACGCGGCCGAACCGCTGGCCCGGCTGGTTGCGGCGAACCTCGTCCAACGGGACGGGGAGCGGTACTCCCTGCACGACCTGCTCGGCGCGTACGCCCACCGCCTGGGCGCGCCCGCCTCGACGCGGCTGCACGAGTACTACCTGCGCAACACCGACGCCGCCGGCCGCACGCTGAACCCCGAACTGCACCGGATGGCGTCGCCGGAGCTGCCGGCGGACCTGCCCGTGCACGACCTGAGCGACATGCCGAGCGCGCTCGCCTGGCTGAACGCCGAGCACGCGAACGTGGTCGCCGCCGCGGTCTCGGCAGGAGACCGGCCGATCGCCTGGCAGCTGGCCGACGCGATGCGCGCGTACTTCCTGCACCACGCGGCGAACGTCGTCGACTGGTACGTCGTCGCCGAGGCGGGGTTGAAGGCCGCGCAGCACCTCGGTGACGTCACCGCCGAGGCGAACATGCACGCCTCGCTCGGACTCGCGCACTGGCGGTCGGGCAGGTTCGTCGACGCGCTGCCCGAGTACGAGCGCGCCGTCGCACTGGCCCGGCAGGCCGACGACCGGACCTCGCTGACGTCGTACGTCGGCAACCTGGGCATCATCCACTGGGAACTGGGCAACCTCGCCGAGGCGGCGGACGCCATGCACCAGTCGCTCGCCATCACCCGCACGCCGAACACGTTGTTCAACCTGAGCTGCGTGCTCAACGACCTCGGCCCGCTGCGGCTCGCGGCGTCCTACTGCGAGGAGGCGCTGCGGAGCTCGACCGAGCGGAACCTGACCGCGGGCATCGCCTTCTGCCTGCACGGCCTCGTGATCGCCCACCTCTTCGTCGGCGACCTCGGCGAGGTCGAGAGGTACCTGGACGAGGTGGAGCCCCTCACGACACCGGAGCTCGGCCCGACGTTCCAGTCACGCGTGCTCGACGCCCGCGCGTTCCTCCTGCTCGAACAGGACAGGCTCGCCGAGGCCGAGGTCGTCGCGAGGCAGGCGGTCGAGGTCGCCACGCGCACCGCGAAGGACATGGCCGAGTGGGACGCCCGGTGCACGCTCGGCGCGGTCCTGCGGCGCCGCGGGCGACCGGACGAGGCCGTGGCCGAGCACGAGCAGGCGCTGAGGGGGAGCAGCACCGCCGCGTTCGCGCGCGGCGAGGTCCAGGCGCTCACCGGGCTTGCGGGCGACCACCGCGTGCTGGGGGGCCTGCGGGAGGCGCTGGCCCGCGCCACCGAGGCGAACAAGATCGCGGAACGAGGTCAGCTGCGGGTGCGCCAGGTGCAGGTCGAGGCCGAGCTCGCGGAGATCCACCTGGCCGCGGGGGACGCCGCCGAGGCCGAACGGCACCGGCTCCGGGCGTGGGAGCTCGCACGCGAGACCGGACGCCGGGCGTGGGAGGCGAGGCTGGCCGGTCCGCTCGTTTGAGAGAGCTCAGCCGCCCGCGAACGGCGGCAGCACGTCCAGCTGAGAACCGGCGGGCACGCGCACGGACGTGTCGCGCACCGCCACGCCGTCCAGCAGGAAGCTGGAGGCGGCGAGGACCTTGCCCAGCTTGTCGCCGTGGCGTTCCCCGATGGTGCTCACGACGAGCGCCACGGTGGGGTCGGGGGCGTCCAGCAGCAGGTCCTCGTCGGCCACCCCGGCCGCGGCCCGCGCACCCGCGAAGTAGCGGATGTTCACGGCGGTGCTCACTGTCATCCTCCGATGGCGCTCATGGGACGGTCGGGCTGTTCGAAGCCCGCCTCGTTGATGCCGTGACCGGCCTTCTTGGCCCACATCGTGGCGCGCCAGGCGTCGGCGATCGCGGTGTCGGGGGAGCCGTCGCGCAGCAGCGCGCGCAGGTCGGTCTCGCCGTGGCTGAACAGGCAGTTGCGGATCTGGCCGTCCGAGGTGAGGCGGGTGCGGTCGCAGGCGGCGCAGAACGGCCTGGTCACCGAAGCGATCACGCCGACGACCGAGGGGCCGCCGTCGACCAGCCACTTCTCGGCGGGCGCGCCGCCGCGAGGGGTCTCCGAGGGCGTGAGCGTGAACGCGGTCGAGAGCATCGTGAGGATGTCGTCGGCCGTGACCATGTCGGTGCGCGTCCAGCCGTGCTGGGCGTCCAGCGGCATCTGCTCGATGAACCGCAGCTGGTAGCCGTTCTCGACGCAGAACCGCAGCAGCGGCACGGCCTCGTCGTCGTTCATGCCGCGCATCAGCACGGAGTTGACCTTCACCGGCTCCAGCCCGGCCTCGCGGGCGGCGTCGAGGCCGTCCAGCACGTCCGTGATGCGATCGCGCCTGGTCAGCGTGGCGAACCGGTCGGGGTCGAGGGTGTCGAGCGAGACGTTGATGCGGTTCAGCCCGGCGTCCTTGAGCGACTGCGCCCTGCGCTTGAGGCCGATCCCGTTCGACGTCATCGACATGCGCGGCCGGGGCTCCAGCTCGGCCGTCGCGGCGATGACCTGCTCCAGCCCGCGCCGCAGCAACGGCTCGCCGCCGGTGAACCTGATGTCCGTGACGCCCAGGTCGACCACGGCGATGCGCATGAGCCTGATCAGCTCGGCGTCGGTGAGCAGCTCGTCCTTCTTGAGCCAGTCGAGTCCCTCGGCCGGCATGCAGTACGTGCACCGCAGGTTGCACCGGTCCGTGAGGGAGACCCGGAGGTCCTTCGCCACCCGCCCGAACCTGTCGACGAGCAGCGGCGAGTCCGGACGTGCGGACACGTCAGGCGTGCCGCGCACGATCGGTATCCCCAACTCCACTGCTGTCACCTTATTTAGCTTAATGAACAACCCCTTGTAGGTGACTCCACAAACGAGGTTTCTCACGTTCCGCCCGTTTGGAGCACTCTGACAAGTAATTGTCTTAGTCGCTAAGATGTTCGACATGGAACCTGAGGCCCTGGAGAGGTTCACCCTCTACATGAGGGAGCAGAGCGCGCTCACCGTCATGTTCCACGCGCGGGTGGCCGAGAAGATGGGCCTGTCCGCGACCGACGAGAAGTGCCTCGATCTCGCCATGCGGGCGGAGGGCCCCGTCACGGCGGGCCGGATCGCCGAGCTGTCCGGCCTCTCCACCGGAGCCGTCACGGGCGTGATCGACCGCCTCGAACGTGCCGGGTACGTCCGCCGTGTCCGGGATCCCCACGACCGCCGCAAGGTGCTCGTCGAGGTCACGCCGGGTGACCTGGAGAAGTTCGGCGCGATCTTCGAGGTCGCCCGCCAGAGCATGATCGAGGTCCTGGACCAGTTCTCCGCCCCCGAGCTGGAAGTGATCGAGCGTTATCTCAAGCTCCAGATCGAGACGTTTCGCACGCGCGTCATCGATACTTAGGCCCATGTGGCACTACTTGATGGACATGGACGGCGTCCTCGTGCACGAGGAGCACCTCATCCCCGGAGCGGACGAGTTCGTCGCGGAGCTGAGGGCCTCCGAGACCCCGTTCCTCGTGCTCACGAACAACTCCATCTACACGCCACGGGACCTGCGCGCGCGCCTGCAGCGCACCGGCCTCGACATCCCGGAGAAGTCCATCTGGACCTCCGCCCTCGCCACCGCCAAGTTCCTCGACTCGCAACGCCCCAACGGCAGCGCGTTCGTCATCGGCGAGGCCGGCCTCACCACCGCCCTGCACGAGATCGGCTACGTCCTCACGGACCGCGACCCGGACTACGTCGTGCTCGGCGAGACCCGCACCTACAGCTTCACCGCCATCACCAAGGCCATCCGCCTGGTGGAGGAGGGCGCGAAGTTCATCGCCACCAACCCGGACGCGACCGGTCCGTCGCGCGAGGGTTCTCTGCCCGCGACGGGCGCCGTGGCGGCGTTGATCGAGCGGGCGACCGGCCGTGAGCCTTATTACGTCGGCAAGCCGAACCCGTTGATGATGCGCTCGGCGTTGCGCGCTCTCGGCTCGCACTCCGAGCAGGCGCTGATGATCGGCGACCGGATGGACACCGACGTCCGGTCGGGACTGGAGGCCGGCCTGTCGACCATCCTCGTGCTGTCCGGCGTCTTCAGCGCCGAGACGGCCGAGATGTACCCGTACCGGCCGACGCGCGTGCTGAAGTCGATCGCGGAGCTGGTCGGTCACGCTGCCGACCCGTTCGGTGACTGGTCCGCCTAGCTCTTCGCGTGACGGGACCACTGATCCGGGCTGACGACTGACGCGCGAGGGTTCATCACCTATCGTCGCGGAGGTGGACACGGATCGACGCCCGATGCACGTCGTGGGTGACGTGCACGGGCACCTCTCGGAACTGATCAGAGCCCTGCACGTCGCCGAGCTGTGCGACGAGGAGGGGCACTGGATCGGCGGCGAGGCCGAGCTGTGGTTCCTCGGCGACTTCGTGGACCGCGGGCCCGACGGGGTCGGTGTGATCGATCTGGTCATGCGGCTCGGCGAGGAGGCGGCCGAGGTCGGGGGCACGGTCAGCTCCCTGATCGGCAACCACGAGGTGCTGCTGCTCGGCATGTACCGGTTCGGGGACGAGCAGGTGCCGGACAGCCTCGGGCCGCGGTCGTTCGCGCGCAGCTGGTTGCTCAACGGCGGGCTGCGCAGCGACCAGGACCGGCTCACCGAGGCCCACGTCGAGTGGCTGACGAGCAGGCCCGTGCTGAAGCTGCGCGACGACCACCTGCTGATGCACTCCGACACGGTGGCCTACCTCGAATGGGGGGCCTCGATCGAAGAGGTCAACGAGTCCGTCCGGCAGGTGCTGAAGGGCGACGACCTCGTCGACTGGTGGGAGTGCTGGCGCAAGATGACGACCCGGTACGCGTTCCGGGGGCCGCAGGGGCCGGAGATCGCGGACGAGCTGCTCGCGACGCTCGGGGGCAGCCGGATCGTGCACGGGCACAGCGTCATCGCGGACCAGCTCGGGGTCACGCCGGACCAGATCGACGGGCCTCTCGTCTACGCCGACGACAAGGTCCTGGCGATCGACGCGGGGCTCTACAGCGGTGGTCCGTGCCTCGTCGTGCCCTTGCCATACGCCGAAGCCTGACTACCGTCTGAGGGATGACCTCCAGCTACTCCTCGGGCACGTCCGCCGCCCCGCTGCTGGGCGACACGATCCACGCGAACCTCGCGGCCACGGTCGCGCGCTTCGGGGATCGCGAGGCACTTGTCGACAAGGCCACAGATCGACGGTGGACGTACGCGGAGCTCTCGGCTGAGGTCGACCGGGCCGCCGCCGGGCTGCACGCGCTCGGGGTGCGCAAGGGCGACCGGGTCGGGATCTGGGCGCCGAACTGCGCCGAGTGGGTCTTCGTGCAGTACGCGACGGCCCGGATCGGCGCGATCCTGGTCAACGTCAACCCGGCGTACCGCGTGCACGAGCTGGAGTACGTGCTGAACCAGGCGGGCATCCACACGCTGGTGTCCGCGCGGTCGTTCAAGACGTCGGACTACGCGGGCATGATCGACGAGGTCCGCCCGCGCTGCCCCGAGCTGAAGCACGTCGTCTTCACGGACGATCCTCAGTGGAGCGGCGACGAGCTGCCGGACGTCGAGCTGGACCGGGACGACCCGATCAACATCCAGTACACGTCCGGCACCACCGGATTCCCCAAGGGCGCCACGCTCTCGCACCACAACATCCTCAACAACGGGTACTTCGTCGGCGAGCTGATCAACTACACCGAGGACGACCGCATCTGCGTGGTGCCGCCGTTCTACCACTGCTTCGGCATGGTGATGGGCAACCTCGCGGCCACCAGCCACGGCGCGTGCGTGGTGATCCCGGCGCCCGCGTTCGACCCGGCGAAAACCCTTGCGGCGGTTCAGGAAGAGCGCTGCACGTCGTTGTACGGCGTGCCGACGATGTTCATCGCGATGCTGGACCTGGTCGACGGCTACGACCTGAGCAGCCTGCGCACCGGCATCATGGCGGGCTCGCCGTGCCCGGTCGAGGTGATGAAGCAGGTCGTCGACCGGATGGGCATGCGCGAGGTCTCGATCTGCTACGGCATGACCGAAACCTCCCCGGTGTCAACGCAAACGCGCGTCGACGACTCCCTCGACCGTCGTGTCGGGACGGTCGGCCGGGTCGGCCCGCACCTCGAGGTGAAGATCGTCGACCCGGAGACCGGCCTCACGGTGCCGCGCGGCGTGCCGGGGGAGCTGTGCACGCGCGGCTACTCCGTGATGCTCGGCTACTGGAACGAACCGGAGAAGACCGCCGAGGCCGTCGACCGCGCCGGCTGGATGCACACCGGCGACCTCGCCGTGATGGATGACGACGACTACGTCAACATCACCGGCCGCATCAAGGACATGGTCATCCGCGGCGGCGAGAACATCTACCCGCGCGAGATCGAGGAGTTCCTCTACACGCACCCGGACGTGCTCGACGCGCAGGTGATCGGCGTGCCGGACGCGCGGTACGGCGAGGAGCTCATGGCGTGGGTGCGGCTCCGCGACGGCGTCGGAGAGCTGACCGCCGAGGCCGTGCGCGAGTTCTGCACCGGCAAGCTCGCGCACTACAAGATCCCCCGGTACGTGCACGTCGTGGAGGAGTTCCCGATGACGGTCACCGGCAAGGTCCGCAAGGTCGAGATGCGGGCGAAGTCGGTGGAGCTGCTCGGCCTCGACGACAGCGCGAAGCACGCCTAGGGGAACGAGGGCTCGATCTTCTCGGCGACCCGCTGGGCGATGTCGCAGGACTCCTCGACGTCCTGCGCGCGGGAGTAGATCGACACGTGCCCGTCGGCGGTGACCAGGGACAGCTGGCAGCCGCCGGGGATCTCGCGCTCCTCGTACAGCTTGCCGTCGTGCGCGCCGACCGTGACGTCGGTGACCCTGGCCGCGTTCAGCGGAGGCGTCGCCCGCTCCAGTGGCAGCCCCGACCAGATGGCGAGGCTGAGGGCGTTCCCCTTGCCGTAGCCGAGGTCCTCGGACCAGTCGCAGGTGTAGATGTTGTCCGCGGTGACCTTGAAGTCGTTGCCCGGGAGCTCCTTCGCCGCGTCGTACAGGTCGCACGGCTTGGGCCATTCGAACTTCGTCTCGGTCGCGGTCTGCGTGGCGGGCTGAGCGGGTGCGGTGGTGGTGGTCTCGGTCGGTTTCCCGAAGGTGAGACCCGGCGCCAGAGCGGAGCAGCCGGACAGCGCGAACGCTCCGGCGAGCACGGCGGGAAGCAGTCTGTTCACGGAGCGAAATCGTCCCGTGAACCAACCATCGCCGCTGGTCACGAAGGAGTGAAAGGACCCTTGTGCGACGGAGGCGGCAGGCGCAGCATCAGTGCTCCCCAGTCGAAGGAGGCGAGCATGCTCACCGCCACCAAGACCACGACGATGCTGCCCGTGGAGGACGCCGACCGAGCCGGTCGCTTCTACGAGGACCAGCTCGGCCTCAAACCCGTCGCCACGCAGCCGGACGGCACGCGGATCTTCGCGCTCGGCCAGGGCGACGCGCTCGGCCTGATGCCCGCGGAGAAGGGCGCGCAGACCGGCCACACGGTGCTCAGCTTCGAGGTGCCCGACCTCGAGGGCGAGATCCGCGAGCTCGAGGGCAAGGGCGTCCGCTTCGAGGACTACGACCTGCCGGACTTCAAGACCACGAACCACATCGCGGTCATGGGCACCGAACGCGCCGCGTGGTTCCTCGACACCGAGGGCAACATCCTCTGCCTGCACGAGCTCACGGAGGGCTGACGGGTCACGGCAGCTCGATGATCTCCTTGCCCAGCGGGACGAGCGAGACCTTCACGAGCTTGAAGTTCGCGACGCCGAGCGGGATGCCGATGATCGTGACGCACAGGGCGATGCCGGTGATGATGTGGCCGATGGCGAGCCAGAAGCCGGCCACGACGATCCAGATGATGTTGCCCAGCAGCGATCCGGCTCCCGCGCCGGGCTTGTCGACGACCTCGCGCCCGAACGGCCAGAGCGCGTAGTTCGCGATCCGGAACGACGCGATGCCCCACGGGATCGTGATGATGAGGATGCAGCAGATGATGCCGGCGACCGCGTACCCGACGGCCATCCAGAAGCCGGCGAGCACCAGCCAGATCACGTTCAGGATGAGGCGCATACCTCCAATCTAAGCTGATCGCATGACGTGGGGTGTGATCGCAACGGGCGGAATCGCGCATGCCGTGACCGCTGACATGCTCAAGGCGGGTGTCCAGGTGGGCGCCGTGTCCTCGCGCGACATCGCGAAGGCGCAGCAGTTCGCGGAGAAGTTCGGGATTCCGCGCGCGTACGGCGACTACCACGAGCTGCTCGCCGACCCCGAGATCCAGATCGTCTACGTGGCCACGCCGCACGGCCAGCACCACGAGGTCGTGCTCGCCGCGCTCGACGCGGACAAGAGCGTGCTGTGCGAGAAGGCCCTCGCGCTGACGGTCGCGCAGGTCGAGGAGATGGTCGAACGGGCGCGGTCGAAGCAGCTGTTCCTCATGGAGGCCATGTGGACGCGCTTCAACCCGTTGATCCGCAAGATCGCGGACGCCGTCGAGAACGGCGAGATCGGTGACGTCCGGGAGATCCGCGCCGACTTCGGGTTCAACCACGCGTTCGACGCGAACGACCGCCTGTGGGCCAAGGAGGCCGGCGGTGGTTCGGTCCTCGACCTCGGCGTCTACCCGATCTCGCTCGCGCACCTGCTCCTGGGCGTTCCCAGCGAGATCCACGCGCACGGCAGCCTCGCGCCGACGGGCGTGGACGCCGACGCGGGCATCCTGCTGGGCTACGAGGACGGCGCGCACGCGTTGCTCGGCTGCTCGCTCACCGCCGACACGGGCGCCGGTGCCACGATCGTCGGCACCAAGGGGCGCATCGACCTGCCCGAGTCGTTCTTCAACCCCACCAGGGCGATCATCAACGGCGTCGAGCACGTGATCGAGGACGGCGGCTACACCCACCAGATCCGGTCGGTCGACGACTGGGTCGCCCTGGGGTACGTCGAGCACGAGAACATGACGCTGAACGACTCGCTGGAGATCATGCGCATCATGGAGACCGCACTGGGTCAGCTCGGCGTCTCCTACGCGGACACCGTCAGGTAGATCAGCACCACGTTCAGCACGACGACCGCCGCCGCCACGAGCCACGCGGCGGCGGTCACGGACCGCCGGTTCGCGTAGGAGCCCATCACGGACCGGCGCGCGGTCAGCCACACCAGCGGCACCAGCGCGAACGGGATGCCGAACGACAGCACGACCTGGGACAGCACCAGCGCGAACGTCGGATCGACCCCGAGCGCCAGGATCGCGAGCGCGGGCACCAGCGTGATCAGACGCCTTGCGAGCAAAGGGATCCGGACGTGCAGCAGGCCGTCCATGACCACCGCGCCGGCGTAACACCCGACGGCCGTGGACGCGAACCCCGACGCCAGCAGGCCGAGCGCGAACAGCAACGCGATCCCGCCGCCCAGCGTGGCGCCGACGGCCGCGTGCGCGCCTTCGAGCGTGTCGACGTTCTCCTTGCCCTGCAACGCGGACGCGGCGAGCAGCAGCATCGCCATGTTGACCGCGCCCGCCAGCACCATCGCGACCACGACGTCGACCTTGGTGGCCTTGAGCACCGACGGGTTGCGGCCGTGCCGGTCACGCGCCAGCGCCGAGTGCAGGTAGACGGCGTGCGGCATCACCGTCGCGCCGAGCATGCCCGCGGCGAGCAGCACGCTGTCCGCGCCGTCGAACCGCGGCAGCAGACCACCGAACGCCGACGGCACGTCAGGTGGCGCGACGAAAAGCCCCGCCATGAACCCGACCGCGATCACGGCCAGCATCGTGGTGATCACGCGCTCGAACGGTTTCTGCCCGCGCTTGTCCTGCACCAGCAGCAAAAGCGTCGACACGACACCGGTGATCACGCCGCCGAGCAGCAGCGGGAGGTCGAAGAGCAGGTGCAGCGCGATCGCCCCGCCGAGCACCTCGGCGAGGTCGGTGGCCATCGCGACGACCTCGGCCTGCCCCCAGTAGGCGAGCCGCACCGGCCGTGGCAGGTGGTCGCGCACCGCCTCCGGCAACGACTGGCCGGTCACCAGCCCGAGCTTCGCCGACAGGTACTGCACGAGCCCCGCCATGACGTTCGCGACGACGAGCACCCAGACCAGCAGGTACCCGTACGTCGCGCCCGCCGCGGTGTTGGTGGCCACGTTGCCGGGGTCGACGTACGCGATCGCGGCGACGAACGCCGGACCGAGCAACGCAGCCCCCGCGCGGAACCGCGCCGACACAGCGACCACCAGGACACCTCCCCGTTCCTGCAAGATTATTGCAACAACGGGGCCTGCCGGGTCATGCGTCCATCGTCACCCTGGCGACCTTCACCACGGCGTCCATCGCGCTGTCCAGGTCGCCGCTCGGCATCAGCAGGTGGCTGAGCGCGAGCCGGACCGTCGTCTCCGCCGTGAACCGCACGTGCCGTCCGGGGAAGTGCCTGCTCAGGTGCTGCTCGACGACCTCGGTGGCGTGGAAGAGGATCGGATGGCCGCGGATCGTGATGAACGGCAACAGGTCCTCGGCGTTCTGACCGGTCAGCACGGCCGAGACGAGCCGGTCCTTCTCCGTCTGCTCGAAGGTGAAGCGGAACGCGGACCGCATCGCCTCCCACGGGTCGGTGTCCTCCTGGAGCCGGGTCATGATCCCGGTCAGGTACTCCTCCGTCTTGTGCACGGCGACGGCCTGGACGAGGCCCTCCTTGTTGCCGAACTCGTTGTAGACGGTCTGTCTGCTCACCCCGGCGCGGCTGGCGACCTCGATCATGCGCAGCCCGTGGAACCCCCGGGCCGCCAGGAGGTCGGCGGCCGCGTCCAGTAAGAGCTCGGTGATGTCGCTCACCTCTTCACCTTTACACAGTTATTGCTTTTGTAAAGACGTAGAGTCAGGTTCCGTGCCGTTCACCGTGGGCTTCGACCTGGACATGACCCTCATCGACCCCCGGCCGGGCATGGCCGCCGTGATGAACGAGGTGGGCGCCCGCAGCGGCTACGCCCTCGACGGCGAGCTCTTCGCGTCGAACCTCGGCCCGCCCCTCGACATGACCTACCGCGAGATGGGCGTGCCCGAGGCCGAGATCCCGGACCTGGTGGCGCTGTTCCGCTCGCTGTACCCGGAGGTCGTGATCCCGGCGACCGTCGCGCTGCCGGGAGCCTTCGAGGCGTTGCGGAGCGTGCGGGAGCTGGGCGGCTCGACCATGATCGTGACCGGCAAGTACCGCAAGAACGCGGCCCTGCACCTGGAGGCGCTGGGCTGGGAGGTCGACCACCTCTACGGCGAGCTCTGGTCGACCGGCAAGGCGGAGTCCCTGAAGCTGCACGGCGCCGCCGTCTACGTGGGCGACCACATCGGTGACATGCGCGGCGCTGCTGCTGCTTCCGCCTTGGGCGTCGGCGTGGTCACCGGGCCGTGCTCGCGTGCCGAACTGCTGGAGGCCGGCGCGGCCGTGGTGTTCGACGACCTGCGCGAGTTCCCGGAGTGGCTCAGGACTTCTTCTGTCGTGACTTCCTGATCACCGCGATGATCCCCAGCCCCAGCCCGACCGCGGGCAGGTAGGTCGCCGCGACGTTCAGCCACACGGGCAGATCGCCATAGCCGGCGGCGAAGAGCACGAAGACCGCGACGATCGCCAGTACGCCCACGGCGAACAGGCCGATGGCCAGCGGCATCAACTTCGGAGCGGTCATGGTCCGCAGCGTAGTCGCGCTAACGGAGGTGCCTTCGCCCTGGTCTTCTGGCTACTCTGGTGGAACGCGTCTCGGGTACGCCTGGGGCGCGTTCGTTGTGCAGAGGTAAGGGAATGGTGAGCGCGGTGCCGACCGGCAAGGTCAAGTGGTACGACACGGAGAAGGGCTTCGGATTCGTCACCCAGGACGGTGGCGAGGACGTCTACGTCCGCAAAGCGGCGTTGCCCCCCGGTGTCACCGGGCTGAAGGCCGGCCAGCGCATCGAGTTCGGCATGGCGGAGGGGCGGAGGGGCCCGCAGGCGTTGTCCGTGCGGTTGATCGACCCCGCTCCGTCTGTCGCCGAGGCTCGGCGGCGGCCCGCGGAGGAGCTGCACGGGCTGATCGAGGACATGATCAAGCTGCTGGAGAACAAGGTGCAGCCTGATCTGCGGCGGGGGCGGTATCCGTCGGACAAGAAGAGCATGAAGCTGGTGGCTGAGGTGGTTCGGGCGGTGGCCCGGGACCTCGACCCGTAAAGCTTCAAGGGCTGCTGGCACGTCACCTTTGTTGTGTGGTTGCGTTGGGGTGCAAAGACTTTGACGAGCCGGGTCATTTCATCGCCGCTGGCGCGTCGATAGAGATTGGGGCTTGACTTCGGGGCCCTTGCGAGGCGCTCATCGGCCGGAAAAGGCCGGGCTGAAAAGCGCCCGGCCGAGCTCGAGAAGCTAGCACCTCGCACCCAAAGTCAAGCCCCAATCTCTTGCAGCGTGGCTGAGTTGGGTCTGCACGTCACCACACCGCTGTTCCGATGTGCGGCGCTCATACGGGCTCGCCTTCGGCTTCGCGGGTGGAGGGGGCGTGTGCGCCTGTCCTGCTGGCGCTTGGCGTCGATCCGTAAAAGGATCAGCGGCATGTCTGACGCTGACAGGATCGTCGAGTTCGTCTACGAGGTCGGCCAGCTCAAGCGCCTGCCCAGGGCGGGATGGCTCTTCGCCGGGGTTCAGCACCCCGAGACGGTGGCCGCCCACTCGTTCCGGGTCGGGGTGCTGGCCTACGCGATCGCGGTCCAGGAAGGTGCGAACCCCGACCGGGCGGCGACTCTCGGCCTCTTCCACGACGTGCCCGAGACGCGCATCGGCGACATTCCCTACGTCGGCAAGCTCTACGTGGACGTCAAGGTGGCTCCGGAGCAGGTGGCGCGTGACCAGGTTCGGCACCTGCCTCCGCGACTCGCCGAGCACGTCGTGCAGTTGGTCGCCGAGCACGAGGCGGCCAAGGATCTCGACCACACGCCCGAGGCGCGGTGCAGCCGGGATGCCGACAAGATCGAGCTGCTGTTGCAGGCCAGGGAGTACCAGGCCACTGGCGTCGGGAAGATGGAGCTCTTCATGCAGACCATGCGGGCTTCGGTGGTCACCGACACCGGCAAGGCGTTGATGGAGGCCGCCCACCGCATCGCGCCCACCGAGTGGTGGGAGGCGTTCGGGCGGCGTTGATCAGCGGGTGACGTCGACCACCCACGAGCCGCGCATGAGCGGCTGGCCGGTTTCCAGGACCGCGGCGGCCGCCTCGTGGACCTCGATGCGGAGCAGCTGGTCCGAGTCGTTCGGGACGGCCAGGGTGTAGGTGTAGTCGTCGCCCCTGCCCAGGAACGGGGAGGAGCAGCCTTCCTGGACGCGGGCGGCGTTCTCGTACACGCACACGACCTCCCAGATGCCCGACGCGAGCTGGCCGTCCACGGAGATCTGCACGACCTTGCCGGCGGGCACCTTCAGCGAGGCGGGGGCGTTCTTCTCGACGCAGTCGGAGCCGTCGAAGGCGCAGTAGATCGTCGGCTCGATGCGGATGGTCTTGCCGTTCGCGTAGAACGTGACCTCCGGGTCGTGCTGCTGCAGCGAGCAGCCCGACAGCACGAGAACACTGGCAGCCATAAGCGAAGCAAGTCGACGCACGTCAGGCAGCCTACGGGGTCGCTGGAGCCGGCCTGCGGACGAGTCTCGCCACGAGCAGGTGCAGCGAGGTGCCGTTGCGGTACATCCACGTCTGGGTCAGGCCCAGAGCCAGCAGGATCGACAGCACGAGGAAGCCGACCCAGAACGTCGCGGGCAGCAGCACGCCGAGTGCGCCGCCGAAGACCCAGGCGAGCTGCAGGATCGTCTCGGAGCGGCCGAACGCCGACGCGCGCGACTCCTCCGGCAGGTCGTCCTGGATCACCGCGTCGAGGCTGATCTTGGCCAGGGACGAGGCGGTGGCGCCCAGCAGGCCGACGACGGCCGCGGTGACAAGGCCCGGGAGGGCGGCGGCGACGATCGTGGCGGCGAGGGCGGTGGCGACGCAGGCCAGCACCACCTCGTCGGGCTTGCCGAAGTGCTGACGTGCGCCGATCGCGTTGCCCAGGAAGCTGCCGACACCGGCGGCACCGGCGATCACGCCGAGCAGCAGCAGCTGGCGGACGGCGTCGCCCTCGGTCTGCTCGCGCACCACGAAGGCCGCGAACAGGGTCAGGAAGCCGGTCAGCATGCGGATGGAACCGTTGCCCCACAACGACACCGCGACGTGCCGCGAGATCCGTTGCCTGGCGGGCTTCGAGGTCAGCGTGGCCGGGACCTCGCCCTCGGTCACCTCGACCCAGGCCGGGATCTTCATGCACAGCCAGGCGTTCACCCCGCACAGCACGGCGGTGAACCACAACGCCCCCGGCGAGCCGAACAGGTGCGCGAACCCGGCCGCCAGCGCACCGAACACGGCACCCGCCGCGAGCCCGAACACGGTCATGCGCGCGTTGGTCTTGGACAGCGTGATCTCCGGCGGGAGCACGCGCGGGGTGATCGCGGACTTCAGGACGGTGAACGACTTCGACAGCACCATGCTGCCCAGCGCGGCCGGGTACAGCAGCCAGTTGTCGAAGTTCAGCGCCATCACCACGGACAACCCGATCCGCAGCACGCACGACGCCGCGAGCGCCAGCCGCCGGCCTCGCTGGATCTTGTCCAGCAACGGGCCGATCACCGGCGCGATCAACGCGAACGGCGCGACCGTGATCAGCAGGTAGAGCGCGACCTTGGTCTTGGACTCGGCCGACGCGGCCGAGAAGAACAGCGTGTTCGCCAGCGCCACGGCCATCGCGGCGTCGGCGGCGTAGTTCATCATCACCGCGTAGGTGACCGACGTCATGCCGGACTTGCCGGCGCCGTCCGCCCGCGCCGCCCGCCGGAACGCCGCCACGGCCTGCGCGGAGATCTGCTTGCTGCGGAACCACGCGACGCGCGTGACGGTGAGCTTGCGCGGCGGCTTGGGCGTCGGGGTCGTCTGCTGGTCGGCGTTCGGCAGCGGACGGGTCTGCTGGGGCGGGGGCTGGAAGCCGTGCTCGGACGTGGTTCCGCCACGCTCCCGCGGCCGGTACTCGTCGTCCTGCCACGGGTAACGCTTCGGAGGCTCTTGGTCACTCCACCCGCGGTCGCCCGTCACACCGTCAATCCTGCCCCATCCCGTTGAACCTCACTCGGAAGATGGTCGGCCAGTTCTTGCCTGTGACCAGGAACTCGTTGGTTCCGGGGATGTGCGCGATGCCGTTGAGGACGTCCACGTCCCCGGAGGGCTTCAGCGACGACAGGTCGTAGGTGGCGTCGACCTTCCCCGTGGCCGGATCGATGCGCACGATCTCGTCGGTCTTCCACACGTTCGACCAGACCCGGTCGCCGACGCACTCCAGCTCGTTCAACTGCGTCAGCGGCTTCCCGTCCCGCGTGACCTGCACGCTTCCGGTCTCGGCGAACGTCTTCGGGTCGCGGAACGTCAGTTTCGCCGAGCCGTCGCTCATGACCAGGCGCTTGCCGTCGTCGCAGATGCCCCAGCCCTCGCCCTCGTACGAGACGCGGCGGAGCTCGTCGAACGTCTTGCGGTCGCGCTCGATGGCGACGCCGTTCTGCCACGTGATCTGCCAGATGGTGTCGCCGACGACGGTGATGCCCTCGCCGAAGAAGTCCGGCGGCAGGTCGACCTTCTTCTGGACGTTCCCGGTCGCCGGATCGAGGGCGCGCATCGTCGACTCGCCCTCCAGGCCGGTGCCCTCGTAGAGGACGCCGTCGACCAGTTCCAACCCCTGGGTGAACGCCGACGTGTCGTGCGGAATCTTTTGCAGGACTTCTACCTGCGGTTTCGCTGATTCGGGCGCGGAACAGGCGGCCAAGACCGCGACGAGGACCAGCCAGACGGGTGAGCGCACCCAACGGAGGGTGGCACGAGTTTTCGTCCCGGCGAAGTCCTGCGGCACAATTCAGCTCGTGAACGCCACGCAACTGCTCGCCGACGCCGTTGACCTCGCCCGCGAAGCAGCGCAGGACGAAGCAGGCTTGGAACGCGTCGGTGCTCACGTGGGGGTGCTCGGCGAGGACGAGTACTCCGTCACGCACCTCTTCGACGCCGAGCACGCCGGCTACCGCGGCTGGACCTGGGCGGTGACCGTCGCCTACGCGGGCGAGGGCTCCCCGGTCTCGGTCAGCGAGGTCGTGCTGCTGCCCGGCCAGGACGCGCTGGTCGCCCCGGAGTGGGTCCCGTGGAGCGAACGGGTCCGCGCCGGTGACCTGGGCGTCGGCGACCTGCTGCCGCCCCGTGAGAACGACCCGCGCCTGGTCGAGGCGTACGTGCAGTCCGACGACCCCGCCGTCGAGGAGGTGGCGCTGGAGATCGGCCTCGGCCGCACCCGCGTCCTGTCCCGCGAGGGCCGCCTGGACGCCGCCGACCGCTGGGCGACCTCGGACTTCGGCCCGCGCTCCGACATGGCCCGCAGCGCCCCCGCGCACTGCGGCACCTGCGGTTTCTACACGCGCGTCGCCGGTGCGTTCGGCGCGGCGTTCGGTGTGTGCGCGAACGAGATCGCGCCCGCCGACGGCCACGTCGTGCACGTCGAGTACGGCTGCGGCGCGCACTCGCAGGTCGAGGTCGACATGGGCTCGATCGTGCCCGTCGCGGACCTGGTCTACGACGACGCGCAGCTCGAGGTCGTGGAGACCGAGGTCGTCGTTCCGGCGCCCGCCGAGTCCGCCGAGTCCGTCGACGCGGCGAGCGTCTCGGAGTGACCGACCCGTTCGGCACCGAGGTCCTGCGCGCCTCGGTCCTCGCGGCGTGGCGTGGTTCGCCCACCCGGTTCCGCGAGGACGCCAACGCCGAGGAGGACCTGCGGCTCGGCGGCTACCGCGACCGGCTGCTGGTCGAGCTCGCCCAGAACGCGGCCGACGCGGCGGGCGACGAGCCCGGTGTGTTGCGGATCACGCTGGTCGACGGTGAGCTGCGCGCCGCGAACACCGGCGCCGCCCTGACCGAGGCCGGTGTCGCCGCGCTGGCGTCGCTGCGGGCCTCGTCGAAGGAGTCCGGCGTCGGCCAGTTCGGCGTGGGCTTCGCGGCCGTGCTGGCGGTGTCCGACGCGCCGCGCGTGATCTCCACGTCCGGCGGTGTCGAGTTCTCCGCCGAACGCACCCGTGCCGAGGTGCCCGAGCTCGCCTCCGAACGCGGCGGCGACGTGCCGGTGCTGCGGCTGGTGTGGCCGGTCGCCGAGACCGTGCCGGACGGCTTCACGACCGAGGTCAGGCTGCCGCTGAAGGTCGATCTCGCGCTGGAGGACCTGGCGGAGGAAGTCCCGGACCTGCTGCTGGCGTTGCCCGGCCTGCGCCGCATCGAGGTCGGTACCCAGTCCTGGGAACGCTTCGTCACGGCGGACGGCGTGGTCACCGTCGGTTCGGCGCGCTGGCTGGTCGAACGCGCGGTCGGCGAGCTGCCCACCGAGTTGGTGCAGGGCGTCGAACACCGTCCGCAGTGGACCGTCTCGTGGGCGTACCCGCTGGACGAGCCGCTGGGCGAGGACGTGCTGCACGCGCCGACCCCGACCGACGAACGCCTGTCGCTGCCCGCCCGCCTGATCGCCACGCTGCCGGTCGAGCCGTCGCGCCGCCGCATCCTGCCCGGCCCCGCCGCCTGGTCGGTGCTGGACGCCGCCGCCGAGGCCTACCCGGCCCTGATCGCACGGATCCCGGCCGTCGAACGCACCGCGCTGGTGCCGCTGCCCGGCTTCCCCCTGTCCGAAGTGGACGATCGACTCCGCACGGCGCTGCTGCGCTCGTTGCGCGCCTCGGCCTGGCTGCCGCTCGCCTCCGGTGAGTGGATCGAGCCGTCCCGCGCCCGCGTCCTGGACGTCGGCTCCGAGGAACTGGTCGACCTGGTCGAGGACGCCCTGCCGGGCCTGCTCGACGCCGAGCTCTCCGCACCGGTGCACGCGAAGGCGTTGGCAGCGCTGGAGGTCCCGCGCGTGACGACGGCCGAGGTCGTCGCCGCACTGGCCGGCGTCTCCGGTGACCCGGGCTGGTGGCGGGACGTCTACGCCGCCTTCGAGCCGCTCGCCGAGGTCGACCCGGACGTGCGCGAGGCGTTGCAGTCGCTGCCCGTGCCGCTGGCCGACGGCCGCACCGTGACGGGCCCGCGCACCACCCTGATCGCCGACGAGCCGCTGCCCGGCCTGCGCGTCGTCCACCCGGACGCCGTGCACCCGCTGCTGGTCCGTCTCGGCGCCGTCGAAGCAGGCGCCTCCGAACTGCTGGCCGACCCGCAGCTGCGCGAGAACGTGGCGCGCTCGCTGGAGGACGCCGAGGCAGGCCTCGACGGCGAGGACCTGATCGAGACCGTGCTCCGGCTGGTGGACCGCGCGGCCGTGCGAGCGGGCGAGGAACCGTGGCTCGGCGCCCTGGCGTTGCCCGACTCCGGCGGCGAGTGGCACCGCGCCGACGAGCTCCTGCTGCCCGACTCACCGCTGGTCGGCGTGGTCGAGGCGGACGCGTTCCCGGTGCTGTCCAAGGAGATCGCCGAGACCTACCCGCGTGCCGCCCTGGTGGCCGTGGGCGTGGTCGACGGCTTCTCCCTGGTGATCGACGACGAACCGTCCGGCGCCGACCACGACCTGCCGGACGAGTCCGCGTGGTGGTCGTCGACCCCGGACGAGCCGCGCCGGGTCGTGGCCGTGCGCGACCTCGACCTGGTCGCCGACTGGCCCGCCGCACTGCGTTTGCTCGCCTCCGACCCGGTCACCTGGCGCGCCGTCACCGAACCCGACGGCTACACGGGCTGGTGGATCGCCCGGCACGCGTCGCTGGCCGGCAAGGCCCCGCGCGAGTACCGCCTCGCTGACGCGACCCTGCTGGACGGCCTCTTCGACACCGTGCCCGACCTCGAACTGCCCGAGCACGTGCTGCGCGCGGCCGGCGTCCGGTCCCGGCTGGAGATCTGGGACGACGACGATGCCGAGTTCGTGCTGGACCGCCTCGGCGACGCCGACCGCGTGATCGCCGACGCCGTCGTGCTGCGTGCCTACGCGGCGCTGCCCGAGGGCGATTTCGCGCCGCCGGAACGGGTGCGTGTGCTGTCCGGCACCGTGGCCGCCGCGGACGACGTCGTGGTGCTCGACCACCCGTGGTTGATGGGCGTCGCCCCGGCCGATCGCGTGCTGCTGGCGGACGGCTCGGAGGAGCTGGCCGACCTGCTCGACCTGGCGCTGGCCTCGGAGGAGTTCGACGGGTCACCGGACCACGTCGGCGAGTTCGTGTCGTGGCGTGATCTCGGGGCCGTGCGCAAGGCGTGCGAGCTGCTGGAGGTCGAGCTGCCGGACGGCGTGGTCGTCGTGCACGACGAGCTGCACGTGGACGGTCAGCGCGTCGAGTGGTGGATGGTGGACGGGGTCCCGCACGCCGCGGACACGCCGGAGGGCCTCTCGCGGGCGCTGGCGTGGGTGACGGAGCGCTGGGACGACCGGCACGCGTTCGCCGCGCTGATCAGCGATCCGACGGCTGCAACTCTGCTGGGCTGATCTCGGCGGCGAAGCCGCGCCTGCGCAGGCGCGGCTTCGCGATGTCGCCGCGCCGCACCAGGATGATCCACGCGGCGATCGTCACGACCATCGACACGGCACCGCCGATGATGATCGGCGCCCGGCCGTTGATCTCGCCGAGCCATCCCATCAACGGCCCGCCGACGGGGTTCCCGCCCAGGAACACCAGCATGTAGATGCCCATCACGCGGCCGCGCATCTCCGGTTCGACGGCCAGCTGGATGGTCGCGTTGGCGGTGGTGTTGAACGTCATCATCGCGACACCGACCGGGATCATCATCAGACCGGTGAGCAGCATCGTCGGCATCATCCCGGAGATGATCTCCAGCACGCCGAACACCACACCGGACCCGATGAACACGGTCATCTTCGGCGTCTTCCGCTTCGCCGCCAGGGTCGCACCGGCCAGCGTTCCGACCGCGATCAACGTCGACAGGAGCCCGTACGCGTCGGCATCGCCGCCGAAGACGTTGCGCGCCATGATCGCGAGCGTCATGTAGAAGTTCATGCCGAACGTGGCGATGAAGAACACCAGCAGCATGACCGTCATCAGATCCGGGCGACTGCGCACGTAACGCAGGCCGGACAGCAGCTGGCCCTTCTCACGCGGCAGCGGATCGGAGCGCATCAGCTGCTTCGTGCGCATCAGCCAGATGCCGCCGACCACGCCCACGAAGCTGATGGCGTTGGCGAGGAAGACCCAGCCGGTGCCGATGGCCACGATCGTCACGCCCGCGATGGCCGGGCCGATGATGCGCGCGAGGTTGAACATCATCGAGTTGATCGCCACGGCGTTGGTCAGCTGATCACGGCCGACCATCTCCACGACGAACGACTGGCGCACGGGCGTCTCGACCGCGGAGAAGGCACCCAAAAGCAGACACAGCAGATAGACGTGCCAGAGCTGCGCGATCCCGAAGACGTCCAACAGACCCAGGGCCAGGGCGCAGACCCCGAGCGCGGACTCCAGCCAGAGCAGGAGCTTGCGCTTGTCCATGCGGTCGGCGAGGACGCCGCCCCACATCGACAGCAGCAGGACGGGCAGGAACTGGAGCGAGGCGGCGAAGCCGAGGGCGATGGGGGAGCCGTTGGACAGTTCCAGGACCAGCCAGTCCTGGGCCACGCGCTGCATCCACACGCCGACCAGCGAGATGATCTGGCCGGAGGCGTACAGGCGATAGTTGTATATGCCTAACGATCCGAACATTCCGGTACGACGAGGTGGCGAACTGTCTGCTCCACCACCCGCGTAACCCGACACGTTCTTACTGACCCGCCATCCTGTCGATGATGTCGGCGGCCCGTGTGAGCAGTTCCCGTTCCTCCGGGTCCAGCTCGGCCAGCCGCTTGTCCAGCCACGCTTCGCGGGCCGTGATCTCGTCTTCCAGGTACGACAAGCCTTCGCGCGTGAGCTCGACGATGGCTTGACGGCCGTCGGTGGGGTGCGGGCTGCGCGTGGCGAACCCGAACTCCTCCAGGGCGGCGATCACGCGCGTCATCGACGGCGGCTGCACGCCTTCCTTGGCCGCTAGCTCTCCCGGGGTCAGCGGTCCGCACTTGTGCAGAGTGGACAGCGCTGACACCTGCGTGAGCGACACCGCGGAGTTGGTGCGCTGCGCCCGCAGGCGACGGTTGAGGCGAACGACGGCAAGCCTCAGCCTGCTCGCCAGTCCGTGCTGATCGGTCGCCACGTAGTTAGCATACCTCACGAAATAGTTTCCTGCCGAAAGGTCAGCTCAGCAGGCTCTGGATCGGGCCCAATGCGAAGTAGACGACGAAAGCGCCCGCCACGATCCACATCAGCGCGTGAATTTCGCGAGCTTTGCCCGTCAACGCCTTGAGCAGCACGTAGCTGACGAAGCCGGCGCCGATGCCGTTCGCGATCGAGTAGGTGAACGGCATGACGACGATCGTGAGGAACGCCGGCAGGGCGATGGTGAAGTCGGTGAAGTCGATCTCACGGACCTGCATCATCATCAACGCGCCGACGATGACCAACGCCGGTGCGGCCGCTTCGATCGGCACGACCTCGTAGAGCGGCGTGAAGAACATCGCGAGCAGGAACAGCACGCCCGTCACGACGTTGGCGAGACCGGTCCGCGCGCCTTCCGCGATGCCGGACGCCGACTCGATGTAGACGGTGTTGGACGAGCTCGACGCGGCACCACCGGCGACGGCACCCAGGCCGTCCACGAACAACGCCTTGCTGACGTTGGGCAGCTGACCGTCCTTGTCGATCAGCCCGCCCTCCTTGCCGAGGCCGGTCATCGTGCCGACGGTGTCGAAGAAGTCGGTCAGGACCAGCGTGAACACGATCAACGCGGCGGCCAGCGCCGGGATCCGCGTCCACGCGCCGAACGACACCTCGCCGAGCAGGCTGAGGTCCGGCACGCCGAAGACCTGGTCGGGCAGCGCGGG
Organism: Lentzea sp. NPDC058450; assembly: GCF_042721395.1. Taxonomy (NCBI): domain Bacteria; kingdom Bacillati; phylum Actinomycetota; class Actinomycetes; order Pseudonocardiales; family Pseudonocardiaceae; genus Lentzea; species Lentzea sp. NPDC058450. The sequence continues at coordinate 9,680 of NZ_JBHXLO010000019.1, read as the reverse complement.
GTAGCCGAGGTTCCAGCCCTTGGCGTTGACGCCCGCCGACGGCCCGGCCTTGACCACCGCTTCGAGCACGATCGCGAAGATCGCCGTGGCCACGATGCCGATGAGGATCGCGCCCTTCACCCGGCGCGCGAACAGCACACCCGTGAGCACCAGCCCGACCACGAACACCAGCGTCGGCCAGCTCGCGATCGACCCGTTGATGCCGAGCCCGACCGGCACGGTGGTGTTGGCGGCGTCCGGCAGGCGGCGCACGAACCCGGCGTCCACGAGCCCGATGAAGCAGATGAACAGACCGATGCCGACGGCGATCGCGGCCTTCAGCTCGTTCGGCACGGCGTTGAACACGGCGGTCCGCACACCCGTGACGACCAGCAGCAGCACCACGAGACCGTTGACGAGGATCAGGCCCATCGCCTCTGGCCAGGTGACCTTGGCGGCGACGCTGACCGCGACGAACGAGTTGATGCCCAGGCCCGTGGCCAGCGCGAACGGGTAGTTGGCGATCAGTCCGAAGAGGATGGTCATCACGCCGGCGACCAGCGCCGTCACCGCCGCGACCTGCCCGACGGGGAGGATGTTGCCGAGCACGTCGGGGTGCGATCCGGGACCGCTCGGCGCGAAGCTGCCGATGATCAGCGGGTTCAGCACGACGATGTAGGCCATCGTGAAGAAGGTCACGACGCCACCGCGGACCTCGCGCGCCACGGTCGACCCGCGCTCGGAAATCTTGAAGAACCCGTCCAGCATCTGGTCTCCTATCGATGTGTCCGAACGCGACTCCGCCCCACCGCACCCGCCGGCGCTGCCGCACAGGCTGGCAGACCCCGTGCCCGTCGTGCTGGGTGGTACCGCGCTGTGGTTCCTCGGATTTCTGGTCGTCTTGATCTTCGACCGCGAGAACAGCACGCTGCTCTGGACGACCCTGTCCGGCGGTCTGCTCGGGATCATCGGGTACGGAGTCTTCTACTGGCAACGCCGAGCTGCGAGGCGAGGGTCACGCGGGGCCCAGCAGGGTCTCGAAGACGCGTAGCCGCCCGTGGTCCTCGTCGCCGACTGGGTCCGGCTGCTGATCGTCTGCGTCGTCTTCGTGGCCGCCGCCGTCGCGATCGCGCACTACACCCGCCTCACCAGCCCGAAGCCGTTCCTCGGCGCGGCCGCCCGAGGGGTTCTCCAGCTCGCCGCCGTGTCCGCGGTGATCACCTTCGTGCTGACCCACCTGGGCCTCACCTGGGCGTTCCTCGTCGTGATGGCCGTGGTCGCCACGGCGACATCGGCGGCCCGAACGGGCACCGGCCGCAAGGGTTTCTGGGTAGCCGCGGCGATTCTCGTGGGCACGGTCCCGGCACTCGGCCTGCTGCTCGCCATCGGCCTGCTGCCCGTCCAGGGCATCGCGTTGATCCCTGTCGGCGGCATCCTCATCGGCGGCGCGATGACCGCCACCACTCTTTCCGCCCGCAGGGCCCTCGACGCGTTGCACGAGCGGTACGGCGAGTACGAGGCCGCGCGCGCGTTGGGCTTCCACGAACGGGACGCGGTCTGCCTGATCATCCGGCAGCCGGCCGCCGAGGCGTTGATCCCGGCGCTCGACCAGACCAGGACGGTCGGGCTGGTCACCCTTCCGGGTGCTTTCGTCGGCATGCTGCTCGGCGGTGCGCCGGTGTGGCAGGCGGGCGCCCTGCAGATCGTGGTGCTCCTGGCCCTGCTGGCGGTCGAAGCGGCCGCTGTCGCGACCGTGGTCGAGCTCGTCGCGAGGCGGCTGATCAGGAGGGCTTCCCAAGGAAGCGAAGTTAGGCTAACCTAAGTCTCGTCGCTTCGTGGTGGGAGCGGCAGTCAGTTCGGGAACGGACGAGGCCCCCCTCTGGGCAGAGGGGGGCCTCGTCGTATTCGGCAGCGGGAGCTTGTCGGAGCATCCACCGCCGAAGCATCAGTGCCGTGTCATCAGGGCAGCAGCAGGCCGTTCTGGCCGCCGCGCGCCGCCTCGAAGCGGGCGGAGACGTCCTCCCAGTTGACGACGTTCCACAGCGCCGAGATGTAGTCGGCCTTCAGGTTGCGGTACTGCAGGTAGTACGCGTGCTCCCAGATGTCGAACGCGAGCAGCGGCGTGACCGCGATCGACAGGTTCGAGTGGTGGTCCTTCAGCTGCAGCGTGATCAGCTTCTGGGCGATCGGCTCCCAGGCGAGGATGCCCCAGCCGGAGCCCTGGATGGACGACGCGGCGGCGTTGAGCTGGCCGCGGAACTTGTCGAACGAGCCGAAGTGCTCGTCGATGGCCGCCGCGAGCTCGCCGACCGGCTTGTCGCCGCCGTTGGGGGAGAGGTTCTTCCACCACACCTGGTGCAGCGCGTGGCCCGCCAGGTGGAACGCCAGCGTGGTCTCCAGGCCGACGATCGAGCCGAACGACTCCTTGTCGCGGGCTTCGGCGATCTGCTCGATCGTGTCGTTCGCGCCCTTGACGTACGCCGCGTGGTGCTTGCCGTGGTGCAGCTCGTTGATCTCACCGATGATCGCCGGCTCGAGGTCGCCGTAGTCGTAGTCGAGATCCGGCAGCACGTACTGGCCCATGACAACTCCTGCAATCTCTTGGTATCTGCAACTTACTAGCAATAAGGGTGAGTAAACCAGTTGTGCGGGGCCGTAGCGTCATGGGCGTGTCCGTGCTGACAGCCAGGAATATTTCGCTGTCGTTCGGTCCGAGGACCGTGATCTCGGAGGTTGATTTCGATGTTTCGCCTGGTGACCGCGTAGGCCTGATCGCGCCCAACGGCGTCGGCAAGTCCACGTTGCTCCGCCTGCTCTCCGGTGAGCTGCTGCCGGAATCCGGTTCTGTCTCAAGCACCGGGACCGTCGCGCACCTGACGCAGGAGACCCTCCACTTAACTGGAGAGTCGCTCCGCGACCACCTCGCCCGTCGCACCGGCGTCGCCGAGGCCGAGCGGTGGCTGCAACGCGAGGCCGAGGCTTTGGCCGACGGTGGCGGCGAGCAGTACTCCGATGCCTTCGACCACTGGACCGCCATCGGTGCCGGTGACTTCGACGAACGCGCCGAGGTCGTCTGCCAGCGCCTCGGGCTGCCCGCCGACCTGCTGGACGGCCGGGCTCCCGACGAGTTGTCCGGTGGACAGCAGGCACGGCTGCGTTTGGCCGCCGTGCTGCTGACGCGCGCCGACGTGCTGTTGCTGGACGAGCCGACCAACGACCTCGACGCGGCCGGGCTCGACCTGCTGGAGTCCCACGTCGTCGGCTACCAGGGCGCGATCGTGCTGGTCAGCCACGACCGGGAGTTCCTCGCGCGCACCACGACCGCGATCGCCGAGCTCGACGAGTTCAGCCACAGGATCACCGTGTTCGGTGGCGGCTGGGACGCGTACGTCGACGAGAAGGCGAACGCGGACCGTCGTGCGCACGAGGAGTACGAGGTCTACGAGACCAAGCGCGCCGAGCTCACCCAGCGCAGCCGCCAGGTCAGGGAGTGGTCGCGCAAGGGCGTGCGCCGGGCCAAGAGCGCCAAGATGCTCAACGACGAACCCGACCGCAACGTCCGGGCGGGCCACAAGCGCGGCGCCGAGAGCCTGACCGCCAAAGCGTCCGTTGTGGACCGTGAGCTGGCGCGGCTGGAGGAGGTCGAGGAGCCGCGCGAGGCGTGGGAGCTCCGGCTCACCCTGCCGTCCGCCGGCCGGGGCAGCTCGATCGCGTTCACGTTGCGCGGGGCCGTGGTCAGCCGCGGCGACGTCACGCTCGGGCCGGTCGACCTCACCATCGGCGCGGGCGAGCGGTGGCGCCTCGTCGGTCCCAACGGCAGCGGCAAGTCGACGTTGCTCGGCGCGTTGCTCGGCCGGATTCCCTTGCGGGAAGGTGACAGGTCCATCGGGCCGGGTGTCGTCGTCGGCGAGGTGGACCAGCTGCGGGCCGAGTTCGCGAGCGACGCCAGCGCGTTGCGGATCGTTGCCGACGCGACCGGACTCCAGGACGTCGAGGTGCGCACGCTGCTGGCGAAATTCCGGCTCGGCGCCGACGCGGTGCTGCGACCCGCCCGCGAGCTGTCACCGGGCGAACGCACCCGCGCCGGCCTGGCGTTGCTCCAGGCGCGGGGCACGACCTCTTTGGTGCTCGACGAACCGACCAACCACCTCGACCTGCCGGCCATCGAACAGCTCGAACAGGCCTTGGAAACGTACGAAGGAACGTTGCTGCTGGTCACGCACGATCGGCGGCTCGCTTCGGCCGTGCGGGTGGATCATGAGATCGACGTCCGCGACCTTCTCACGTTTCCTCGTGTGAAGGGTGGAAGATATGACGCATGACCACCGAGGAGGACTGGCCGGTCGAACAGACCTGGTCGATGCGCAACACCCACTGGCACGCCTATGTGGAGCACACGTCACTCGATCACGCCTCTCCTCGGCAGGTTCGGCTCGAACGCACCCCTGAGGAAGTCCTGACGTCGCCGGACGAGGTCGCCGCGTGGCTGGAGGTCAACCTCCGCAGCGCCACGCGGCCGGAGGAGACCGGCAAGAAGCGGGTCAAGGACGAACGCGACTTCACCGACTCCAACCGGGTGCACGCCTCGCTGGCGTCGCGCGGCGAGTCGATCTACACGGGAGTGAAGGGCGAGCTGACGCTGGCGGTCGAGGCCGTCACGCCGGACGAGTGCCGCACCTCCCACGACGGTGCGGACGTCGCCCCGCTGAAGTCGGGCCGCCGCCGCTAGCAGACCTGAGGGCTGGACGGCACCGCTAGATTCGAACCCTGGGGTTGGGGGTTCGATGAAGCGTTTCCTGCCCGTGCTGGGTGCGTCGGCGTTGCTGGTCGCGATTCTCGGACTCGTTGTGTGGCAACGACCTGACGCACCCGCGGAGGCCATCGTCCAGGGCGACGTCGTGGTGCAGTTCGCGAACGGCGTGACGATGTGGCGTCCCGGCGAGCGGGAGACGCCGGTGGTGAAGCAGGTGCTGCGGGAGCTCGGCGTCGCCGGGTTGTCCCCGGACGGGCTCCGCGCGGCGGGTGGCGGCGTGGTGGTCACGACGATCGACTCGAGGGCGCAGGGCGCCGCGAACGAGTTGATCAACCAGTTCTCGCTGCAGAAGCCGGGGTCGTACCTGCAGCAGTCGATCACCGCCGTGGACCCGGTGAACGGCGCCGTGCGGGCGTACGTGTCGCGGGAAGGCCACCCCCAGGACTACGCGGGCGGGATCGTGCGCGCGGCCGGGACCGCGTTGCGGCCGTTCGGGTCGGCGGAGGTCGCGCGGGCGGCGGGAGTGCCGGAGTTCGCCGAGGTGGACGGCAAGATCATGGCCCTGCTCGCCGACGACGAGGAGTTGTTGCGGCCGCTCGACCTCGCGAGCGCCTACGCGACGCTCGGCGCTGACGGTGTGCGCCATCGGGCGCACTTCGTCACGCACGTCACCGACGCCAGTGGCAGGACGGTGTACCGGGCGGCGACCGCGGGGCGGCCGATGTTCGAGGGCGATCCGGTGCGCAGCAAGGAGTTCGCGGCTCGGGTCAACGAGGAGCTGCGCGCCGACCCGTTGTGCGGGATCCCGCAGGACGCGGCGTGCCTGCCCGCCGAGAAGTGGTCGCGCAAGGTCGTGGAGCACGCCTGGATGATCGGCTACACGCCGCGGTTGTCGATCGTCGTGTTCATCGGCTCCGACACCCTGGTCGCCGACAGGCTGGGCAACCCCGTCACGGGGACGGGCCTGCCCAGCGAGCACCTGCGGGCGTTCCAGGAGAAGCTGATGAACTGGTGACGTCCGGCGCGACTAGCCGACGTGCCAGGTGTGCACGGGTTCGCCCGCGTGCATCAGCTCCATGTACCGCTTGAGCATGCCGGACAGGGCGGCGTCCCTCGACAGGCCCCGTTCCTCCAGCAGCGCAACGGTTTCCCGCTGCCACGACGATCCCGTGCGCCGCGCGAGGCAGCGCTGCTCGATCACCCCGAGGTAGCGTTCGCGGGCCTCGTCGGAGACGCCGCAGTCGCGCAGGCCGTCGTGCGCCATCGGCAGCAGGCGGCGCAGCACCAGCTCGTCCGGCGGGATCCAGCCGATGCCCGGCCAGTACAGCTGGGCGTTCATGCCGTGCCTGGCCCCGGTGTAGAGGTTCTCCTCCGCCGCCTGGAACGACATCTGCGTCCACAGTGGACGTTCCTGGGCGGTGAGCGCGCGCTGGGCGCCGTAGAAGAAGGCGGCGTTGGCCATCGTGTCGAGCACCGTGGGACCGGCGGGCAGGACCCGGTTCTCGACGCGCAGGTGCGGCACTCCGTCAACGACGTCGTAGACGGGGCGGTTCCAGCGCCAGATCGTGCCGTTGTGCAGGCGCAGCTCGGAAAGCCTCGGCGCACCACCGGCTTCGAGGACCTCCAACGGGTCCTCGTCGTCGGTTTCCGGCAGCAGGCTGGGGAAGTAGCGCACGTTCTCCTCGAACAGGTCGAAGATCGACGTGATCCACCGTTCACCGAACCACACGCGCGGCCGGACGCCCTGGTTCTTGAGCTCGTCCGGACGGGTGTCCGTGGCCTGCTCGAACAGCGGGATGCGGGTCTCGTGCCAGAGCGCCTTTCCCAGCAGGAAAGCCGAGTTCGCGGCGATCGCGACCTGCACGCCGGCGAGGCACTGGGCGGCGTTCCAGTGCGCGGCGAAGTGCGTCGGCTCGACCTGCAGGTGCAGCTGCACCGAGGTGCACGCGGCCTCCGGCAGGATCGACTCCGCGTAGCTCAGCAGCTTCTCGGGTGTCTTGCCCGGCATCGCCGGGCCTTCCATGCGCAGCACCATCTCTTCGCCGCGAGCCTTGAAGATGGTGTCGTTGAGCAGCGCGTACCGCGGCGCCTCGGAGAGCCACTTGCGGTCGAAGTGCCGCTCCCGCAACGTGGGCAGCACCCCGATCATGGCGAGGTTGGCGCCGACGTCGTTGGCCTTGGAGTCCGCGTTGTCGAGCGACGTGCGCAACTCCTCTTCCAGGCCGAGCATCTCACCCCCCGCGAGCTCACGAGGGGGAACGTTGATCTCCAGGTTCTGCTGACCCAGTTCCAGCGTGTAGGACGGGTCGTCGATCTTCTCCAGCACCTCCGAGTTCGCCATCGCCGGCCGCATCGCGTCGTCGACGAGGTTCAACTCGATTTCGAGCCCCATCTGCCGACGGGGAAAGGAAAACGTGTCTTCGGCCAGCATCGTGGCCAGTGCGTCGAGACTCCGCTGCATCTTCTCCCGGTAACGCTGGCGGTCGTCTCTGGTGAAAGTGCGGCTGGACACTTCACTTCCCATGCCGCTACCCCTTCGCTCGGCGCCGGTGGGCGCGGGCCAGGCGGAACGACCAACGTGACACAGCCGAAACCTCCTTTACATCGCCCAAATCGGTGCTCTCTGTCACGTCGGGGTAACAACCAGCGATCATCCGCTGGTCGGGCGTGTGCGGTTCCGCCCTCCGGACTACCTCGCCTGTTCCACCCCGGCCCGGATGCGAAACTTCCGGCGTGGCAGACGTGATCGAGATCAACGACCCGGCCGACCCCCGGCTGGACGACTTCCGCGACCTCTCAACAGCCGACCGCAGGCCGGACCGCCCAGGCGGACGAGGCCTCGTCATCGCCGAGGGCGTGGTCGTCGTGGAACGTCTGCTGGCGTCGCCGTACCCGGTGCGCGGGCTGCTCGGGGTACGACGCCGAATCGAGGCTCTGGACCTTTCTGACCTGGACGTTCCCGCCTACGTGACCTCTGCAGAGGTTATGGCGTCGGCCGTAGGTTTCCACTTGAACCGGGGTGTACTGGCTGCCGCGGACCGGGCCCCCGCGGTGTCCTTCGAGTCGTTGGTGTCCGGGGCTCAGCGGCTCGCCGTCCTGGAGGGCGTCGGCGACCACGAGAACCTGGGATCGATCTTCCGCAACGCCGCCGCACTGGGCGTCGACGGGGTCGTGCTGGGCCCCGGCTGCAGCGACCCCCTGTACCGCCGCAGCGTGCGCGTCTCGATGGGCCACGTGCTGCGCGTGCCGTTCGCTACCACGGATGAGTGGCCCGCGGCGCTGAACCTGTTGCGGCAAAAGGGTTACACGATTGCCGCTCTCACACCCCGAGCGTCAGCGCTGCACCTCGCGGACGCGGGGCTGCGCGGTCGGCGGGTGGCCGTGCTGCTGGGGTCGGAGGGGCCGGGGCTGAGCGAGGAGGCGATCGCCGCCGCCGACCTGGCCGTGCGCATTCCGATGTCGTCCGGGGTGGATTCCCTGAACGTGGCCACGGCCGGGGCCGTGGCGTTCTACGCGTTGCTCTGAGGGTGTGAAGGTTGTGAGGGTGCTGAGGGTTCCAAGCGTTTGCTTGAGGGTTCAGAGGAGCGTCAGGATCAGGGAGAGCCAGGCGACCAGGACTCCTGTGACGACGCCGTACGCGACCCAGCGCCACACCGGGACCCTGCGGCCCAGCCAGACGCTCGGGGCGAGGCCGCCGACCACGAGGACGTTGGCGACCAAGGCCAGCCAGCGGCTCGTCTCGCCCAGGCCGAGCGAGAGGGACACGACCGTCACCGTGACGATGGCCGCCGTGATGAGGCTGACCGTCAGGCCCGTTCCCCACGGGGTGGGCTCGGGCTCTTCGGTGTCGGGCTCCGGCTCGGCGTAGGCAGGTTCGGCCGCGGGCTGTTCCGGGGCGTCGACGCTCACCAGTTCGCCGCTCACCGGGTCGGTGTAGCTGACCTGGGAGTTCATGACGGTGGCGATGCGGATGGCCAGTTGCTTGCCCCGGCGGGCGACCAGGGCGTTCGCCACGCCGTCCTGCGGGGTCTCGGTTCGGGTGACCGCGTCGGCCACCTTCGCCCACTCGTGGAGGGCTTCGGCCAGGTCGGCGCCCAGGGGCAGGCTGTGCGGGTCGACCTCGCGTTCGCCGGACTCGTCTTCGCCGGCGAGCACGGCGCGGCCGTCCCGGACTCGCAACTCCACTGGGCCCTCCTCGGTCTGGAGCTTTCGTGCCAGAACCTATCGGATGGGGGTGGGGGCGGGTTGGCACCGAAGGCTGGGAGTTCGCGGGCCAAGAGCAAAAGCCAAGACCTGGACGAGCGTGGTCCATGCATCGCCGCTTCGCGTCGATAGAGATCGGGGCTTGACTTCGGGGCCCTTGCGAGGCGCTCATCGGCCGGAAAAGGCCGGGCTGAAAAGCGCCCGGCCGAGCTCTCGAAGCTAGCACCTCGCACCCAAAGTCAAGCCCCGATCTCAAGCGTGCGTGGTTGCGTTTGTGCTGCTACGTCACGTCATTACCGGTTGCCGTGATGAGCCCAGGAGGGACGCCTCGCCTTCGGCATTGCGCTTGCGGCAAGGTAGCTCGGCTACGCCATCGCGGACCTTGCGCTCAGACGGGCTCGCCTTCGGCTTCGCATGTCCTCAAGCCATTGGTACCCGGCAAGGTCCACCCGTCTTGGCTCACCACGGACCCATGCGCTCAGCCGCCACGTCCCGGCCGCTGCGCACAGCAACCTTGCCCCGGCCGCTGCCTTCGGCCACCCCATCCCGGCCATTGCGCTTGGTGACCTCGCCTCGCCCGGCCGTTGCACTCGGGGCGCCGTGCCTGGCCTCGGGTCGGGAGCGTGAGGTGGCGGTGGGGCCCCCGACCCCGAGGGGGGGACGCCACCAGCCCGCCGAGGGGGCGGAGGGGGCGCCCGGCCGGGGGAAAGCCCCCCAACCGCCCCCCCCCCCGCAACACAACCCC